>NZ_DS480323.1:0-145615 GCF_000154245.1 Clostridium sp. L2-50
ACTATTGACAGCCGTTTTTTTTTTTTATAATATTTGTGCTTTTTTACAGACATCAATGAGGTTTACATAAGTATAAGAAAAGCAGTGTAACCGATAGAAGGCATAGTGTATAAGAGAAAAGGAGAGAGATGGATGAAAAAGAATAAGATGAAAGAACGCATCATGTGTCTTGTATTAGCCGTGATGCTGGGTATCAGCGGTATCATACCTACGGCACCGGTATTAAAGACGGAGGCAGCATCATTATCAGCGGCGGATGATTCCCAGACAGTGATAGGATGTCATAGATTGCATGATACATCTTATGCTGCGGTACAGGTAGGCAATAAGATTTATTATTCAAGTGACAGAATGGGTTATATCTTTTGCTATGATGTCAAGAAAAAGACAAACAAGAAGTTAGCAAAGCTGCCAAAGCAGGTAAGAAATAAGAATACATATTATTCCTATAAGAATTATGCCAATATCAGCAACATGTTTTACTATAAAGGATATCTTTATTGTGGTTTAAAGGATGATCTTATGTGTTATGGCATTATTCGCGTAAATGTGAAAAATGGAAAGGTGAAAAAATTATTTTTTGAGCGTTCATCAATCAGCGTTTCGCCGGAGCCGGGTTTTGAGTTTTCCATTTATAAGAATAAGATATATTATGCATATTCAAATGGCACTTCAAACTATAATTATTATTTTGCATCTATGAATCTGGATGGCTCTCATAAAAAAGTAATCAGTCAAAAAGCGCTTACGAAAGTGTGTCGAAATGTAAAGGACAGCCGCATAATTGTTTATAGAGATGCGGTGTATGTCTATAACAACTTTGATGTTTTCTACAAAATAAACAAAAAAGGGAAAAAGACAAAGATCAAGAATCTGCCGAAAACATATATGAAGGTTAAGGTCAGCACATCCGGCTGCGTAATTGACGGTGAGAAAGCACAGTATAAGGGATATGAATATGACTCAATGGGATCTTTTGGCCTGTTAAACAAAAAGAATATTGCGACAGGAGAAGAAAAGGTCATTAATTCCAGCTCAAGCGAGAGAAGAAGCTATATTGTGCTTGGAGACTATATTCTGTTAAGAAAGAATAAAGCAAAGAAGAAACTGGGTGAATGTAAAATCACCCTTCAGCTTCTTAATAATAAAGGTAAGAAGATTAAAGATCTGTATAGCTACAATGTAAATTATAATGAGTAATATATCACAATTTTAAAAGCAAAGGAGAGATGATTATGAAAAAAATGAAGAAACTACTGGCGCTTATGTGCATCGCTATAGCTGCACTCATATGGCTGCCGGGACTAAAGTTTCCGGTAGAGGCGGGAAGTGTTGATTACGAGGAGACGGTGTTGGTAGAATCCGGAGCAGATGTCACCTTATCAATAAATCTCAGTAAGTTAAATCTACCGGCAGGTTTTGAGGTGGGTAGTTGTAACTGGCTTACAGATGGTGGAGCTGTCAGTGCAGATGGATTGTCATATACATTGAGAAATGTTACAAAATCCCAGTTTGTTTATGTATCTATATCCGACAAGAATAGTAGAGATGGAAAATTTTGTGAATTTTATATTTATGTAAATTCTTCAAATATAACAGCTAAAGCAGTTGGCAATAATACGGTGATAGCGAACTCAGGAGAGAAAGTAACACTAAAGGTATCCGCAAGCAGTAATCAGGGGAAGCTTACATATACATGGTATAAAGGACAGTCATACGGGGGAGATGTAGGACAGTTAGGGCATAGAGCATCTTATACCTGTACAGCACCGGTAAACAAAACAAAAAAGCTGAAGACTGAGGATTATCACTGTGTGATTTCTGATGAAATGGGTAATTCAAGCACAGTTTCCTTTACTGTATATGTAAACAGTATAGCCAAAGAGAGCAAATTAAAGACAAATAAGGTCTATATTCTGACATGGGATAGTCAGGTGGAACAGGCGATAAAGGCGGTTAATAAGAAATATCCGTCTTATACAAAGAATATCGAAGTGATCAAATATGAAGTTGGCGGAGGATCAGCTGAATATTATGCATTAGTACAGCAGAAGCTTGCAAACAATCCCGAAGCTACGTTTATCGTTTTGATGGATTCAGCAAAGCTGGATGTACTTTTATCTACAGGAGTATTTACAGATTTGGACAAGCTTGGACTTACAGATGCTTACAGCCAGTCTTATCCATATACCAGAAAAGCAGGAACCTATAAGGGCAAGCTTGTAGCGATGACACCGGAAGCAACACCGGGAGCATTTATGTTTGATCCGGATATTGCACAGAAGGTTCTTGGAACTTCAGATCCTGAAAAGGTTCAGAAGATGATCGGAACAGCTGATGGCTATCTGTCTGTTGCTGCAAAGATGAAAGAGGCCGGTTACTATATGACCTCCGGAGCATCAAAATATACAATGAGTGGTTGTGAGGGTATTCTCAATAACATGATAGGGGATACATCGTATTCTTACGAGGATAATAGCAAGGTATTTATGTTATCTGAAGCAGATAAGAAGACTGTGGAAAAGATCGCGAAGGCGACCCGTAGAAATGGATATGATACAGGAAGCTCGATGTGGAGCAGTGCTTGGGTGGCTGATATGACATCCGGTAAGGTATTTGGCTGGTTCTCTGGCACCTGGGGACAGTATAGCATTACATTTGACAAGCCGATGGCTGCCTGCCAGGGACCATTTGCCTATAACTGGGGTGGTACATACTACGCAATTAAGAGTGGCAGGCAGGATGAAGCAGCAGTGCAGTTCCTAAAAGCCTTATGTTGCGATCCTTCTGTAATGAGTTCTCTGGGCGACCTTCCAAATAATACCGTTGCAGCTCAGAAGGTGATCAGTAAGGGTAAGAATCCTGCAGCTATGAAAAATAATCAGAATATTTATAAAGTATTCGATAAGATGGCAAGAAGCATTAATGGTGGTTCTTATAAGATCTCAAAACCAAAGGTATCCCTTACAAGTAATGGCATTGTAAAGGGATCTGACGGAAAATATTACTATGTAAAGAAAGGTCTGATCCAGTCAGGCAGAAGCGGATTCATCAAAGTTGGCAAGAAGACCTATTACATCAAGAAGGGTGTAGTGCAGAATAAGAAGACCGGATTCGTGAAGAAAGGCAAGAAGTACTACTATGTAAAGAAGGGTGTCTGCAGTACAAAGAATGAATTCGTAAAGGTTGGTAAGAAGACCTATTATCTGAATAAGGGCGCAAAGAACACCAAGACCGGATTTGTAAAAGTCGGTAAGGCAACTTATTATGTTAAAAAAGGTCTGAAGACAGACAAGACAGCATTCATCAAAAATGGTAAGAAAGAATGTTATGTCAAGAATGGTGTATGGAAGAAATCTTACACTGGAAATGTCACCTATAGAAAGCATGTTTACTATGTGAAGAAGGGTGTAAAAGTAAAAAAGGTGAGATAATACATGAAGAATAGATTGAAGCAGATCATTGTCTGGTGCATGGTGGCAGCATTGCTATGCGTGAATTGCTCATTTACATCAGAAGCGAAAACAGGCAGTAAGGTTACAGTTCCAAAGACATCTATTACGTCAGTAAGATCCAGATCAGCGGGACAGGTGACAGTAAGATTTAAGAAATCAAAAAAGGCGGGCAGCTATCAGATTCAGATCAGTACAGACAAGAAGTTTAAGAAAAACGTAAAAAGCCAGAAAGTCAGTGCTAAGAAAACAATGGTAACGTTTAAGAAGCTGAAGCAGGGCAAAAAATATTATGTCAGAGTGCGTGTGTACCGGACTGTAAAGAAGAAAAAATATCACAGCGCATGGAGTAAAGTGAAGTCTGTTAAAGTGAAAAAGAAGACGACAAAGAAGGACTCCGGTCAGAAGAATACTGGTGATAGCAATAAGTCTGAGAACACCACAGATGTAACGGATGCCACTGAGAACGCAGGCACCACCAAGGATACAGACATCACTGGAAACACAGGTGCAACTAAGGATACAGATACCATCGGGAACTCAGGCACTACCGGGGACACGAATTCCGGCGGACAGGAGTCCGAGGATCAAAAAAAAGAGTGGGATGGCACGGCAGAGCTGGAAAAAATGGAATATGAAGTGGGAGAAGAAATAAAGGTTCATTATTCCAAGCAGCCGGAATGTGCAGGAGAAATAAAGGAATATTATACTTATGGTAATCAGGGAGAATATATCGATTATACAGAAAGATATACCAAAAAGAATGAGAACGGAAATGTGGTATGTACGAGTGCCGGACATACCAGCCTGTGTATTATATTCCCTGAGACAGAGCATTATAAAGAGACATGGATTGCTTTGGGAAAAGTGAGAATATACAATAATGAAGACCCGCTTGGAGGATTTAATCTGTCCGGTTATAGGTACGGGGAAACCATGAAGAAAGAGGTTGAAGATATAACCGTAACGAATGGTACAGGTTCTTTTTGTGAATGGTTTGCATGTGAAGGTAATGCTGCATGGTTAAATGAACATATAACCTTTAAGGTATCCGATGTTACACCGAAAGAATACAGAAATCTGATGGATTGGGCAGGCTGGAATACTTCAGAATCGGAAATAAAAGTAGAAACCTATAATCTGAAGGGGGTATATGGAGAGACAACATCCGTTACGACTTCGACAACAAGTGGAAAAATAGAATTTTCCGGCAAGGCAATGTCACAGTGCAAGCTTACTGTAACAGCTGGTGCAGGTGTGCGCGTGTGCAGACTGGATGCTTACAGGGATGGTGTTTTATATGACACTATGTATGTTGCTCCGAAGCCATATGATGAAGATGGAAATCTTCTTGATACAGAATTGTATACAAAGGTTCGGAGAAATGTAGAGGCAAAGCTGTGGACAGATGATATGTCGAATTATGATAAGCTGAAAACTCTTGCAGATTATATTTCAACGACAGCGCATTATCCGGGATATCAATGTACTCAAAAAGATGTAAATCCGACTCTGTGGGATGGATTCTCAGTCGATGGTATTGCGCTTTATTATAATATGTTCAATATGCCGGTTTTAAACCGCGCGATGGCATTGCGTGGCGGTATCATAACCTGTGTGGCTATAGATATTGTCTGCGCTGCGGCAGAGGAGGATCTGAGACTGAATTATCTGTATGATAAAGCGACAGATACTGTTGCAGAAGGCGAAGGCGTATGGCTTACGATCGGAGATGCCAGTACCAATCCAAGCGCAGGAGCGCATGAGTCTCTGGCATACAAAGATGCCGATGGCAATATTGTATATATCGATGCGCAGGGAAGAATGGCAAGAAATTCATGTGAAGAACATGGCTGCCTGGATAAGGTCATCAGAGACTAGAGCCGCGCCGGACATGAAGAGGCGAAGAATATAGAGGCAGATATTTAATCAAATAATGAAGGAGATGGATAAGATATGAAACAATTTTTAAAATCACATGCAATTTTATTCAGTATGCTTGCAGTCCTGATCGGATGCTTAATTTACCCGAATCAGGCAGATGCAAAGACATATCAGACACAGGATAACTATATTGGTGGTGGCGGATGTTCAGTTGTGATCAGTGGTAATAAGGTTTATTATTCAATCACGGAAACTGGAAAAATCTTCTGCTATGATATCAAAACGAAGAAGACAAAAACCATTGCCAAAGCAGGTGGAAAAGGATTTAGAAGCTTGAGAAAAAAAGGAAATTATCTGTATGCAGTCTATGATAATTATGGCGGATCCGATGGATCAGATAAGTATATCGTGCGTGTATCTATTAAGAATGGTAAGAAAACAAAACTTGCAAGAGGCCGTGATTTTGTATTTGCAGGCAAAAAGATCTACTATACAAAGACGCAGCATGTAAAGACCAGTGATATAGAATATGATAAAACGGTTGGTACATATTCCATGTCACTTACCGGAAAAAATAAAAAGAAAGCAAAATCTGTTGTATTAAGTACAGAACGGGATGCAAGAACGCCGATCAAGACATCAAAAGGTTCACTTACCTCCAGAGGAAAGACAGTGGGTAGTTTATATTTTCCACAGGCGATAGATTATACGACGTCAAAGGGAAAGAAAACGGAGATCTATAATGTATTGAAGGATAAGAATGCAAGCAGTACTTCAACGATACAGTATTATACATTACAGGGTGATTACATTGTGTATAAGAAATGTGATAAAAATGGATATTCCAAACTGATACTCGTGAAAAAGAACGGGAAAGGATCCAAAGTTTTATATTCAGAACCTTCTGCAAGCGGTTGGTAAAATGAAAATACAGGCGTTACAGCCGGTCGGTGTCAGGTGAGGGTCAGAACTTATAGCGTCAGATAGACAGTTAGAGCTTATGGCATCAGATGGACGATGTTGTATTTAGCATACGGCATCAGATACAGATAATAGAATTTATTTGTATCTGGTGCCGTTTTTTTACGCATTGTGATGGTAAAAAATGCGGATTAATGCTACAATAAAACGAATGGGGAAACGCTTTGGCAGATACGAATGAAAAGGCTGAATGAGATCATACGAGAGGAAACGAAAAAATGAACAAACGAAACCGGTTAAAAACCATTCGGCCGCAGAATGAACGTGCGGCAAGAGCATTCCGTAAGAAGCAGAACATGAAGGTAGAGCTGAATAAAAAGTGGCTGCCTGTTGTCTATGTGGTGATGCTCGGTATCTGTATTTTACTGAATGTGACAAATGATAGTCTGGATCCGGCAAATGTGCTGATCAGTGTCTGTATGTTTGGAATCGTGGGAGCGATATTTGTCTATGCATATAAGCATTTGAAGCATATCGACCAGATGGGGGAAGATTTTCGTATAGCCATCAGCTATATCAAGGGCGACTATGCAAAAGAAAAGAAGCTTCTTTGGGATCTGTATCGTACCGAGACCCGGTATGGTATCTTTAATGAGGAACATCTGAGAAATTCCTATGTAGATTATGTGGAAGAAATGAAACGTCTGGAGCAGGATGAGGAAGGAAAATATGCCTGCGATATCGAAGATTTTATCAATTACCAGCTGATCGATGATGCGGTTGAAAAAGGTCGTCTGAGTCTGGTTCCGGGAGCCATGACAGGACTGGGTATCCTTGGTACCTTTATCGGTCTGTCAATCGGACTTCAGGCATTTAATACAGGTTCAGCAGAGGAGATTACGAACAGTATCGGACCTCTGATGGATGGTATCAAGGTTGCGTTCCATACATCTATCTATGGTATGATCTTTTCCCTGACATTTAATCTGATCTTTAAGACGGTTCTGGAACAGGCATATCACAAGCTGGATGAATTTGTAGCAGAGTTCAAACGGTATGTGCGTCCGGATGCTACCTACGACAATGGCAATCTGGAACTTGATTTCCAGAAGAAACAGTTGGAAGCAACGATAGCAACACAGAAGGCAATCGAAGAAACACTTGCATATCTGAAATCCATGCATGAAGATATCGAAGATATCCGTATCCTGACGAAAGATCAGAATGACATCTTCCGGGGCAGACTGAACCGCCCGAGGGCGATCGAGCAGAGCAGCAGGGAGGGATAAGGCATGAGTAAGAAACGAAGAAGACCGGAGGAAGAAGAAACCTCTTACTGGCTGTCGTATTCCGATATGATGGCGGCGCTCCTTCTGATCTTTATTCTGATCATTTCTTTTACACTGATGCAGTCAAAGAGCCAGTATGAGAGTAAACAGGCAGAGCTTGATAAGCAGAAAGAAATTATCAAGGAACAGGAGCAGTTGTTAAAAGACCAGCAGGAGGAGCTTGACCGTATCGCAGGCATCCGAAGTGATCTGGTGGCGGCACTCCGTGATGAGTTCGCAGACAGTTCGTTAAATGTCAAGGTAGACGAGAAAACGGGTGCGATCACCTTTGATGCAAGCGTTTTGTTTGATGTAGCAGACAGTGATCTGAAGGAAGAAGGAAAGACATTCTTGAAAGAATTTCTTCCCAAATACTGTAAAGTGCTGCTGGATGAAAAATATCGTGATTATGTATCGGAGATTATTATAGAAGGTCATACAGATACGAATGGATCTTATATTTATAATCTTGAACTTTCCCAGCATAGAGCCTTTTCTGTTGCAAAGTATTGCCTGACCGAGAGTAACGGGATCATAAGCTCCACGGATGTTGAACTGCTTCGAAGTGTGCTGACGGCAAATGGAAAGTCCTACAGCAATCCGATTTATAAGGAGGATGGAGCTGTCGATCTGGAAGCATCCAGACGAGTAGAGATTCTGTTCCGGCTTCAGGATGAAGAAATGATCGCTGAGATGATGGATATTCTGAAAGAGAAATAGATATTTTGAAAGAGAAACAGACCAACACTTGCGGTTTTAAAAACGAGATGGTACAATGAGCATTGCGATGGGATGTGTTTGTACATACCAGCATAATGCGAAACCAACATTGAACCGACAGGTGAAATGGTACAATGAGCATTGCGACGGTACATATTTATATGTACTAAATGGATAGATTGTCTTTTGAAAGGAAAACGAGATGAAAAGAGTAGTTGTAACAGGAATGGGCGCTGTAACCCCGATCGGAAATAACGTAGAAGAATTCTGGGATGGCATTAAGAAGAATAAAGTAGGTATTGGCGAGATTACAAAATTTGATGTATCCGAATATAAATGCAAAATGGGTGCTGAAGTAAAAGATTTTGATCCAAAACAATATATGGATCCAAAGGCAGCCAGAAGAATGGAGCCGTTCTGCCAGTATGCAGTTGCAGCTACAGGCGAAGCAATCAAGAATGCCGGTATTGATCTTGAGAAAGAAGATCTGACAAGATTCGGAACCTGTATCGGTAACGGACTTGGCGGTGTAGCTACGATCGAAAAGGAACATGCCAAGGTTATGAATGGTAAGGCAAACCGTGTCAGTGTAATGATGGTTCCTATGATGATCTCGAATATGGCAGCCGGAAATGTAGCGATCGCATATGGCTTAAAGGGCAAATGTACAGATGTTGTAACAGCATGTGCGACAGGAACAAACAGCATTGGCGAGGCATATCGTTATATTCAGGTCGGAGATGCAGATGTGATGGTAGCCGGAGGCGCTGAATCACCGATCTGTGAGACAAATGTTTCAGGATTTATCTCCATGACAGCTCTTTCAAGTGCAACAGAAGCAGATCGTGCGTCGATTCCGTTTGACAAAGACAGATGTGGATTCGTTATCGGTGAAGGCGCCGGAGTCGTAGTTCTGGAATCTTTGGAGCATGCGCAGGCAAGAGGAGCAAAGATCCTTGCCGAGGTTGTCGGATATGGTTCCACCTGTGATGCATTTCACATTACATCCCCTGCCGAGGATGGAGAGGGTGCAGCAAGAGCCATGACACTTGCGATCAACGAGGCTGGCATTACACCGGCAGATGTTGATTATATCAATGCACACGGAACAAGTACCCACCACAATGATCTTTATGAGACAAGAGCCATTAAGAAAGCATTTGGTAAGGATGCATATAATGTAAATATCAATTCTACAAAATCCATGATCGGTCATTTATTTGGCGCGGCCGGAGCAGTTGAATTTATTACATGCGTAAAATCTATCGAAGATGGATACATTCACCCAACAGTAGGTCTTCGTGAGACAGAAGGCGAGATCGACCTGAATTATACAAAGGGTGAGGGCGTTCATAAGGACATTACATATGCACTGAGCAATTCTCTTGGATTTGGCGGACACAATGCAAGTATCCTTGTAAAGAAATGGGAAGAATAAGATCCAGACAAAAACAGATATAAAAGAATTACACATCATAAATAATGTGAGCAAAAGTATTTGCACGAAAAAGTGTAAATTTACATGGAAAAGTGAAAATTTACATCAAAAAGTGAAAAAACGTATTGACATATTCCTTGTGTTATGGTAAAGTATCCCCCGATGAACTGCCGAAGACAGTAGGTGCCGGATGGCATAAGTTGAAAAACACCTACCGAGGAATATATCGTTAATATTATTTTAACTATATGCTCTCTGTCTTATCGACAGAGAGCTTTTCTTATTTTAGCAGAAGATGCTTTCTGTTAACTATGTGCAGTCATTAGTAAAACAAGGAGGCGCATTATGGCAAAGGTAGAGATTAAGAAGCCAGTAGTTGAAGAAATCAAAGCTAACTTAGATGGTGCTCAGACAGCAGTTGTAGTTGACTACCGTGGACTTACAGTTGAGCAGGACACACAGCTTCGTAAGCAGTTAAGAGAAGCTGGGGTTGTTTATAAGGTATACAAGAACACCATGATCAACTTCGCTATTGAAGGCACAGAGTTCGAGGGACTGAAGCCATGTCTCGAAGGACCTACCGGATTAGCTATCTGTAAGACAGATGCTACAGCAGCAGCCAGAATCTTGGCTAACTTCGCAAAGACTGCTCCGGCACTTGAGCTTAAGGGTGGCGTTGTAGAAGGTACATTCTACGATGCAGCAGGTATCGCAGTTATTGCAAACATTCCTTCAAGAGAAGTACTTATTTCCAAATTCCTTGGAAGTATCCAGTCACCTATTGCAAACTTCGCTCGTGTTATCAAGCAGATTGCAGAACAGAAGGAAGCTTAATTATTTGTGCATACAGGCACATCGGCTTCTATTTAATAGAAGCAGCAATTATTAAACTATATTATATTAATGGAGGAAATAATAATGACAACTCAGGAAATTATTGAAGTAATCAAAGGTTTATCAGTATTAGAATTAAATGACTTAGTTAAAGCATGTGAGGAAGAATTCGGCGTATCAGCAGCAGCAGGTGTTGTTGTAGCAGCAGCAGGCGGAGACGCTCCAGCAGCAGAAGAGAAGGATTCATTCGATATCGAACTTACAGAAGTTGGTCCTAACAAGGTTAAGGTTATCAAGGTTGTTCGTGAGATCACAGGTCTTGGCTTAAAGGAAGCTAAGGATGCTGTTGATGGCGCTCCAAAGGTTATCAAAGAGGGAGCTTCAAAGGACGAGGCTGAGGAAGCTAAGACTAAGTTAGAGGCTGAAGGCGCTAAGGTTACATTAAAGTAATTTTATTCCTTGTATTTATGAATATCTTTCGACCTGGCGGGAGAATTACCTGCCAGGTCGTTTTTGTCAAAGTTCCGGCGAACTGATCATTTTTATCAATAAGAGCAGTTGAGACCGAATAAGTGATTTTAAGATTCTGAACACAGATACGACATGATATAGTCGGCGTTATGTATCTGTTCTGTAATAATACCGCTGCAGGCTGTTTCAAAAGAATGCAGAGGGGCATATAAATATGGATAAAAGTTCATATTCAATTCTTTTTCAAAAATATTCCAAATTTTTCTTGACATGCACCTTGAAAACGTGATATGATGTAGACTGTCTATACTATGGGTTGGTTTGCTTTCAAACCAGATGTATAATGACACGGCTAATATATTTCGGTTAAATGTAAGCATTTCAACAGAATATACGCTTAAAAATAAATTCCAAGGGGTGAATGTGTCGATGGAAAAAAACAGAATTAGTCCTGTTCAATCTGGTAAAGGTATCCGAATGAGTTATTCCAGACAGAAAGATGTCCTGGAGATGCCTAACTTTATCGAAGTTCAGAAAAACTCATACCAGTGGTTCCTTACCGATGGTCTGAAGGAGGCATTTAAAGATATCTCTCCTATTACTGACTATACAGGACAGCTTAGTCTTGAGTTTGTAGATTTCCAGTTATGTAGAGATGATGTGAAGTACTCAATCGAAGAGTGCAAGGAAAGAGATGCAACATATGCTGCACCGCTTAAAGTAAAAGTAAGACTCCATGCAAATGACGCAAAGGAAATGTCAGAACATGAGATTTTCATGGGTGATCTTCCTCTTATGACCGAGACAGGTACATTTGTGATCAACGGTGCAGAGCGAGTTATCGTAAGCCAGTTGGTGCGTTCACCTGGTATCTACTATGATATTGCACATGATAAGATTGGTAAGAAGCTGTACTCCTGTACAGTTATCCCAAACCGTGGTGCATGGTTAGAGTACGAAACAGATTCGAATGATGTTTTCTATGTTCGTGTAGATAGAACCAGAAAGGTGCCTATCACAGTACTTATCCGTTCACTGGGAATCGGAACAAATGCAGAGATTATCGATCTGTTTGGCGAAGAACCAAAGATTTTAGCAAGTATTGAAAAGGATCCTTCTGAGACATATCAGGATGGTCTTCTTGAGCTGTACAAAAAAATAAGACCGGGTGAGCCTCTTGCAGTAGAGAGTGCAGAGAACCTGATCAATGCAATGTTTTTTGATCCAAGACGTTATGATCTTGCAAAGGTTGGACGTTATAAGTTCAATAAGAAGCTGGCATTCCAGAACAGAATCACAGGTCAGATACTTGCAGAGGATGCGATCGATCCGGCAACCGGTGAAGTGATCGCAGAAGCAGGCACGACACTTACAAGAGCACAGGCAAAGGATATCCAGGATGCTGCTGTACCATATGTTATGATCCAGACAGAAGAACGTAACGTAAAGGTGCTTTCAAATATGGTAGTAGATCTGTCCAAGTATGTTGGATTTGATCCTGCTGAAGTAGGTATCCATGAGGGTGTATACTATCCTGTCCTTGAAACCCTTTTAAATGAATATTCAGACGAAGAAGAATTAAAGGCAGCTATCGCAAGAGATGCATCTGACCTTGTTCCAAAGCATATAACAAAAGAAGACATTATCGCTTCAATTAACTACAACATTCACCTTGAATATGGTATTGGAACAAAGGATGATATCGATCACCTTGGTAACAGACGTATCCGTGCAGTCGGAGAACTTCTTCAAAATCAGTATAGAATCGGTCTTTCCAGACTGGAAAGAGTTGTAAGAGAGAGAATGACGACTCAGGACGTAGAGACGATCACTCCACAGTCTCTGATCAACATCAAGCCTGTAACAGCAGCAGTTAAGGAATTCTTCGGAAGTTCCCAGTTGTCACAGTTCATGGATCAGAACAACCCATTGTCTGAGCTGACTCATAAGAGAAGATTATCAGCCCTTGGTCCTGGTGGTCTGTCACGAGACAGAGCAGGATTCGAGGTTCGAGATGTACACTATACTCATTATGGTAGAATGTGTCCTATCGAGACTCCTGAAGGTCCTAACATCGGTCTGATCAACTCTCTGGCTACTTATGCAAGAATCAATGAGTATGGTTTTGTAGAAGCACCATACAGAAAACTGGATAAATCAGATCCTGCAAACCCTGTAGTTACAGATGAGGTTATTTATCTGACGGCAGATGAAGAAGATAATTACAGAGTTGCACAGGCAAATGAACCTCTGGATGCAGATGGTCATTTCGTAAATAACAACGTATCAGGAAGATACAGAGAGGATACAACAGAGTTCCCGAAATCAAGAGTTGATCTGATGGACGTTTCTCCTAAGATGGTATTCTCAGTTGCTACATCCATGATTCCTTTCCTTGAGAACGATGATGCAAACCGTGCTCTGATGGGATCAAACATGCAGCGTCAGGCAGTTCCGCTTATGCTTACCGAATCAGCCGTTGTAGGTACCGGTATGGAAGCAAAGGCAGCTGTTGACTCAGGTGTATGTATCGTTGCAAAGAGAGATGGTGTAGTTGAATATTCCACAAGTAAGGAAATCTGTATTAAGGCAGATGAAGATGGAACAAAGGATATCTACCACGTTATCAAGTTCGCACGAAGCAATCAGGGTAACTGTATGAACCAGAGACCTATCGTATTCAAGGGCGAGCATGTTAAGGCCGGAGAGGTTATCGCAGACGGACCGTCTACTTCAGGTGGAGAGATCGCACTTGGAAAGAATCCTCTGATCGGTTTCATGACCTGGGAAGGTTACAACTACGAGGATGCTGTTCTTTTAAGTGAAAGACTTGTAAAAGATGATGTATATACATCTATTCATATTGAGGAGTACGAATGCGAAGCAAGAGATACCAAGCTCGGACCGGAAGAGATCACAAGAGATCTTGCGGGATTGTCCAATGATGCATTAAAGGATTTGGATGAGAATGGTATTATCCGTATCGGTGCTGAGGTTCGTGCCGGAGATATCCTTGTCGGTAAGGTTACTCCTAAGGGAGAGACAGAGCTGACAGCAGAGGAAAGACTCCTTCGTGCCATCTTTGGTGAGAAGGCAAGAGAAGTAAGAGATACTTCCCTTAAGGTTCCTCATGGAGCATTTGGTGTCATCATGGATACCAAGATCTTCACAAGAGAAAACGGTGATGAACTTTCACCGGGTGTTAATAAATCAGTCAGAGTATACATTGCTCAGAAGAGAAAGATCCAGGTAGGAGATAAGATGGCCGGTCGTCATGGTAACAAGGGTGTAATTTCCCGTGTACTTCCGGTAGAAGATATGCCATTCCTTCCAAATGGTCGTCCGCTCGATATCGTGTTGAACCCACTGGGCGTTCCTTCACGTATGAATATCGGACAGGTTCTTGAAATCCATCTTGGTCTTGCTTCACAGGTTCTCGGATTCAAGGTTTCAACTCCTGTGTTTGATGGTGCAGACGAGTTTGATATCATGGATACTCTTGAGATGGCGAATGATTATGCAAATACCGAGTGGGAAGATTTCTATGAGAAATATAAAGACTCTGTTTCGGAAGAAGTAATGAATTACCTCTATGAGAACAGAGACCACAGAGAAGAATGGAAGGGCGTTCCAATCGACAGAACCGGTAAGGTACAGCTTCGTGACGGTAGAACCGGTGAAGAATTTGACAGCCCTGTAACAATCGGTTACATGCATTATCTTAAGCTCCACCATCTGGTTGATGATAAGATCCATGCACGTTCAACCGGTCCGTACTCATTAGTTACACAGCAGCCTCTGGGTGGTAAAGCTCAGTTCGGTGGACAGCGTTTCGGTGAGATGGAAGTTTGGGCACTGGAAGCATACGGTGCATCATATACATTACAGGAAATCCTGACTGTTAAGTCGGATGATGTAATCGGACGTGTTAAGACATATGAAGCGATCATTAAGGGTGAGAATATTCCTACACCTGGTATCCCTGAGTCATTCAAGGTACTGCTGAAGGAATTCCAGTCACTTGGTCTCGATGTCAGAGTTGTAAAAGACGATATGACAGAGGTTGATCTCGGTGAGACGATCGAAGCGTATGACGAGAATGTTAAGAGCATGATCGATGATGATAAACGGGAAGCTGATGGACGTGAATTTGAAGAAGCGGGCTTCAGCGGAACAGATGAAAATGATGAGCTGACATCATTATCAGACGGAGAATATCTGGATGATTACAATGACGACTATGATGGCAACTCGGATGATGAATTTTAGAAAGGAGATTTTGTAAGATGCCAGAATTTAACATGGAAACTCCAGAACAGGAACAGGCTTTAAGCTTTGACGCAATTAGAATCGGACTTGCATCTCCTGAAAAAATCAGAGAATGGTCACATGGTGAGGTTAAGAAACCTGAGACTATCAACTACAGAACATTAAAACCGGAAAAAGACGGTTTGTTCTGCGAGAGAATATTTGGACCTAGCAAGGACTGGGAATGTCATTGCGGTAAATATAAGAAGATCAGATATAAAGGTATTATCTGTGATCGATGCGGTGTAGAGGTTACAAAGGCCAGCGTTCGTAGAGAGCGTATGGGTCATATCGAGCTTGCAGCACCGGTATCCCATATCTGGTATTTCAAAGGTATTCCTAGCCGTATGGGACTGATCCTTGATATTTCTCCAAGAGTACTTGAAAAGGTATTATACTTTGCATCTTATATCGTTCTTGATCCAAAGGACACACCGCTTACTTATAAGCAGGTTCTGACAGAGCAGGAATACAGAAAGGCTGAAGAGGACTTCGGATACGGCTCCTTCCGTGCAGGAATGGGTGCTGAGTCCATTCAGGAGCTCTTAAGAGCAATCGATCTGGATAAAGAAAGCGAAGAATTAAAGGCTGAGCTTAAGAATTCAAGCGGACAGAAGAGAGCCAGAATCATCAAGAGACTGGAAGTTGTTGAAGCATTCCGTAATTCTGAGAATAAGCCGGAGTGGATGATCATGGATGTTATTCCGGTTATCCCACCGGATATCAGACCTATGGTTCAGTTGGATGGCGGCAGATTTGCTACATCTGACCTGAATGACTTATATAGAAGAATTATCAACAGAAATAACCGCTTAAGAAGACTTCTTGATCTGAACGCTCCTGACATCATTGTCAGAAACGAGAAGAGGATGCTTCAGGAAGCTGTTGATGCGTTAATTGATAATGGTAGAAGAGGCCGTCCTGTAACAGGTCCGGGTAACAGAGCATTAAAGTCTCTGTCCGATATGTTAAAGGGTAAGCAGGGACGTTTCCGTCAGAACCTTCTTGGTAAGCGTGTTGACTATTCAGGACGTTCCGTTATCGTAGTAGGACCGGAACTTAAGATCTATCAGTGTGGTCTTCCAAAGGAAATGGCTATCGAATTATTCAAGCCATTTGTTATGAAAGAACTGACAGCCAGCGGCAGAGCGAATAACATTAAAGCTGCTAAGAAGATGGTAGAAAAGCTTGAGCCGGAAGTTTGGGATGTACTTGAGGATGTAATCAAAGAGCATCCGGTTATGTTAAACCGTGCTCCTACACTTCACAGACTGGGTATCCAGGCATTTGAGCCTATCCTTGTAGAAGGTAAGGCAATCAAGCTTCATCCACTGGTATGTACAGCGTTCAACGCCGATTTCGATGGTGACCAGATGGCTGTTCACCTTCCACTTACAGTTGAGGCACAGGCAGAATGTAGATTCCTGCTCCTGTCCCCGAATAACCTTCTGAAGCCTTCAGATGGTGCTCCGGTTGCCGTTCCTTCACAGGATATGGTCCTTGGTATCTACTATCTGACAATGGAGAAGGATGGCGATATCGGAGAAGGCAAGTTCTTCAAGTCAAAGAACGAAGCACTGCTTGCATATGAGAACAAGGAGATCACTCTCCACTCTAAGATAAAAGTAAGAAGAACTGTTACGACAGAAGACGGAGCAGAGGTTACAGGTATCATCGATACTACACTCGGTCGTTTGCTGTTCAACGAGATCATTCCTCAGGATCTTGGATATGTTGACAGAACAAATCCTGACAATATCCTGAAACTTGAGATTGATTTCCATGTTGGTAAGAAACAGTTAAAGCCGATCCTTGACAAATGTATCAATACACATGGCGCAACCAAGACTGCTGAAGTTCTGGATGACGTAAAGGCAATCGGTTACAAGTATTCAACCAGAGGTGCTATTTCAGTATCTATTTCAGATATGAAGGTGCCGGACGAGAAGAAGCAGATCCTTGCAGATGCTCAGACTCAGGTTGACAAGATCACAAAGATGTTCAGACGTGGTCTTATGACAGAGGAGGAGAGATACCTCGCTGTTGTTAAGGTTTGGGAAGAAGCCGATAAGGTTCTGACAAAAGCCCTTCTGGACGGACTTGATAAATATAACAACATCTTCATGATGGCAGATTCCGGTGCCCGTGGATCTAACCAGCAGATCAAACAGCTGGCTGGTATGCGTGGTCTGATGGCAGATACAACCGGTCGTACGATCGAACTTCCGATTAAGTCAAACTTCCGTGAAGGTCTTGACGTTCTGGAGTATTTCATTTCAGCGCATGGTGCTCGTAAGGGTCTGTCCGATACAGCGCTTCGTACAGCCGATTCAGGATACCTGACCAGACGTCTGGTTGACGTATCACAGGATCTGATCATTCGCGAGACAGATTGTTGTGCAGGAAAAGCAATTCCTGGTATGGAAGTAGAAGCATTCATGGAAGGCAAAGAAGTAATCGAATCCTTCCAGGAGAGAATTACAGGTCGTTACCTTGCAGAATCTGTATACGATAAAGATGGTAACCTTTTAGTTAAGGCAAACCACATGGTATCACCAAAGAGAGCTGCTCTGATCGTAAATCAGGGTGTAGATTCAAACGGTGTTCCGTTCCTTGATCCGGATACAGGTGTTACAAGACAGGATGCAAAGCTTAAGATCAGAACGATCCTGACATGTAAGTCACACCTTGGTGTATGTGCAAAATGTTACGGTGCCAACATGGCAACCGGACAGCCGGTACAGGTTGGTGAAGCTGCCGGAATCATCGCAGCTCAGTCAATCGGTGAGCCTGGTACACAGCTTACCATGAGAACGTTCCATACTGGTGGTGTTGCCGGTGATGATATTACACAGGGTCTTCCTAGAGTAGAAGAGTTGTTCGAAGCAAGAAAGCCAAAGGGACTTGCGATCATTGCAGAGTTTGGCGGTAAGGTTCAGCTTCGTGATAATAAGAAGAAGAGAGAAGTTGTTATCACAAATGACGAGACAGGCGAATCAAAGGCATACTTAATTCCTTATGGTTCCCGTATCAAGGTTCTGGACGATCAGGTTCTGGAAGCCGGTGATGAATTAACAGAAGGTTCTGTTAATCCACATGATATCTTAAAGATCAAAGGTATCCGTGCAGTTCAGGATTACATGCTTCGTGAAGTACAGCGAGTATACAGACTTCAGGGTGTTGATATCAATGATAAGCATATCGAGATCATTGTTCGTCAGATGTTAAAGAAGATCAGGATCGAGGATAACGGAGATTCATCCTACCTTCCGGGAACACTGGTTGACGTTCTTGATTTTGAAGATACAAATGAGCAGCTCATCGCAGAAGGCAAACAGCCGGCAGAAGGCTCACAGGTAATGCTTGGTATTACAAAGGCATCGCTTGCTACAGATTCCTTTATGTCAGCAGCGTCCTTCCAGGAGACAACAAAGGTTCTTACAGATGCAGCTATTAAGAGTAAGGTGGATCCGCTTAATGGTCTGAAAGAGAACGTTATTATCGGTAAGCTGATCCCAGCAGGTACAGGTATGAAGCGCTATCGTTCTGTAAAGCTTGATACAGAGATGGATGAGATCAACTTCTTTGATGATGATGATGATGACGAGATCGACTTCGGAGATGATCTGGAAAGCACAGAGTTAGAAGATGCAGTTGATACCGATGCAGATGCAGAGGATGAGGCGGAAGAAAATGCTTCAGACTTGGAATCTGTAGAGGCAGAGACATCTGATAACGAATAAATAAATTTGAAAAGTGCTTGACACGAATAATTTCAATATATATAATGGTAAGGCATGCGTGAGAACGTATGCCTTATATTATTTTTTATTTTGAAAGTAGGAGGTGAAAACATGCCAACATTTAACCAGTTAGTTAGAAAGGGAAGACAGACAGTAGAGAAGAAGTCAACTGCACCAGCTCTTCAGAGAAGTTTCAACTCATTAAAGAAGAAGCCAACTGAGACAAGCTCTCCACAGAAGAGAGGAGTTTGTACAGCAGTTAAGACAGCTACTCCTAAGAAGCCTAACTCAGCTCTGAGAAAGATCGCCAGAGTTCGTTTATCAAACGGTATCGAAGTTACAAGTTATATTCCAGGTGAAGGTCACAACCTTCAGGAGCATAGCGTAGTTCTTATCCGTGGTGGTAGAGTAAAGGACTTACCTGGTACAAGATACCATATCATCAGAGGTACTCTTGATACAGCAGGTGTTGCAAAGAGACGTCAGGCTCGTTCTAAGTACGGTGCTAAGCGTCCAAAAGATGCTAAGAAGTAATTAAAACCGTATTATTGGAACATTCCAAAAAAATGTGCTGGTTAGGCCATGTTTTTGCTATGAGATAAGGTGTTGATGCATAAAATGCAGAAAACATCAGATAGATAGAAGAGATGGAAATAACAGCACGAACACATTTTATAATGTGAGTACCGAAGAATTAATAAATATTAAGGAGGGAAGAACCGTGCCACGTAAAGGACATATCGCAAAGAGAGACGTATTAGCGGATCCAATTTACAATAACAAGGTGGTTACCAAGCTTATCAACAACGTAATGTTAGATGGTAAGAAGGGTGTTGCTCAGAAGATTGTTTACGGTGCATTCGACCGTATCGCAACTGAAACTGGTAAGGACGCTATCGAGGTATTTGAAGAGGCTATGAACAACATCATGCCATTACTCGAGGTTAAGGCAAGACGTATCGGTGGTGCAACATATCAGGTACCTATCGATGTAAGACCAGATAGAAGACAGGCTCTTGGACTTCGTTGGTTAACAACATTTTCACGTGCCAGAAGTGAAAAGACCATGGAAGAAAGACTTGCAAGAGAAATCATGGATGCAGCTAATAACACAGGTGCATCTGTAAAGAGAAAAGAAGATATGCACAAGATGGCAGAAGCAAACAAGGCGTTTGCTCACTACAGATTCTAATCTGTGCTGTCTACAGAATAATAAAAGGAGGACAATCCGTTGGCTGGAAGAGAATATCCATTGGACAGAACAAGAAACATTGGTATTATGGCTCATATCGATGCTGGTAAGACAACTCTTACAGAGAGAATCTTATACTATACTGGTGTTAACTATAAAATCGGTGATACTCATGATGGTACAGCTACTATGGACTGGATGGAGCAGGAGCAGGAAAGAGGTATTACAATCACTTCCGCTGCTACAACCTGTCACTGGACATTAGAGGATCATCACAAACCAAAGGCTGGTGCTTTAGAGCACAGAATCAACATCATTGATACTCCAGGTCACGTAGACTTTACTGTAGAAGTAGAGCGTTCACTTCGTGTACTTGATGGCGCCGTTGGTGTATTCGATGCAAAGGCTGGTGTAGAGCCTCAGTCAGAAAACGTATGGCGTCAGGCTGACACATACAACGTTCCACGTATGGCATTCATCAACAAGATGGATAAAATGGGTGCTGACTTTTTCTACTCAGTTCAGACAATTATTGATCGTCTGGGCAAGAATGCAATTCCAGTTCAGATTCCTATCGGTAAAGAATCCGATTTCATCGGTCTGATCGACTTATTTGAGATGGATGCATACTATTATAAAGATGATAAGGGTGAAGACATCGAGATCACAACGATCCCTGATGACTTAAAAGAGCTTGCTGATAAATGGCATGAGAATCTTGTAGAGAAAATCTGCGAGTTAGATGATGACTTAATGATGATGTACCTTGAGGGTGAAGAGCCTTCAATCGACGAAATGAAGAAAGTTCTTCGTAGAGCAACTATTGCTTGTGAAGCAGTTCCGGTATTCCTTGGTTCCGCATACAAGAATAAGGGTGTTCAGAAGATGCTTGATGGTGTTATTGAATATATGCCAGCTCCTACAGATATCCCTGATATCACAGGTGTAGATCCTGAAGGAAATGATGTAGTTCGTCATTCATCAGATGAAGAACCATTTGCTGCATTGGCATTCAAGATCATGACAGACCCATTCGTTGGTAAGTTAGCATTCTTCAGAGTATATTCAGGTACATTGAACTCAGGTTCATATGTATTAAATGCAACAAAAGACAAGAAAGAGCGTGTAGGACGTATCGTACAGATGCATGCAAATGCTCGTAAGGAAATTGATAAGGTTTACGCTGGTGATATCGCAGCTGCTGTTGGTTTCAAAGTAACAACAACTGGTGATACAATCTGTGATGAGCAGCATCCGGTTATCCTTGAGTCAATGGAATTCCCAGAGCCAGTTATCGAGCTTGCTATCGAGCCTAAGACAAAGAATGATCAGGGTAAGATGGGCGAGGCTCTTGCAAAGCTTGCTGAAGAAGATCCTACATTCAGAGCACATACAGATAAAGAAACAGGACAGACAATCATCGCCGGTATGGGTGAGCTTCACCTTGAGGTTATTGTTGACCGTCTGCTTCGTGAGTTCAAGGTTGAGGCTAACGTAGGTGCACCTCAGGTTGCTTACAAAGAGACATTTACCAAGGCTGTTGATGTTGATAGCAAATATGCTAAGCAGTCAGGTGGTCGTGGTCAGTATGGTCACTGTAAAGTTAAGTTCGAGCCAATGGATCCAAACGGCGAAGAGACATTCAAGTTCGAATCCACAGTTGTTGGTGGTGCTATTCCTAAGGAATATATCCCAGCAGTCGGTGAAGGTATCGAAGAAGCTGCTAAGGCTGGTATTCTTGGTGGATACCCAGTACTTGGTGTCCATGCAAATGTATACGATGGTTCATACCATGAAGTCGATTCATCAGAAATGGCATTCCACATCGCTGGTTCTATGGCTTTCAAGGATGCTATGGCTAAGGCAAACCCAGTTCTTCTGGAGCCTATCATGAAGGTTGAAGTTACAATGCCTGAGGAATACTTAGGTGATGTAATCGGAAGCTTAAATGCTAAGAGAGGCCAGATCGAAGGTATGGATGATATCGGCGGTGGTAAGATCGTCAGAGCATTCGTTCCACTTGCAGAGATGTTCGGTTACTCAACAGAGCTTCGTTCATCTACACAGGGACGTGGTAACTACTCAATGTTCTTTGAGAGATACGCTCAGTGTCCAAAGAGTGTTCAGGAGAAGGTTATTGCAGAAAAGTCAAAATAATAGTTTGACAACTCAGAAAGGCATTTTGCCGTGCCTTTCGACTTAAAAGAGTAAAATAAATCATATCAGCAGGTAAAAAGGTTGAAAATCCTTGTGCCTGCTGGTATAAAGAGATAAAAAAAGGTTGAAAATCTTTTATATATTCTATATAATGAGTTTTAGCCAAGCATAGCCCTTAGGGGTACGAAATTTAAGGAGGATATTAAAAAATGGCAAAGGAAAAGTTTAATAGAAGTAAGCCACATTGTAACATTGGTACAATCGGTCACGTTGACCATGGTAAAACAACATTAACAGCAGCTATCACAAAAGTTCTTTCAGAGAGAGTAGCTGGTAACGCAGCTGTTGATTTCGCTAACATTGATAAGGCTCCAGAAGAGAGAGAAAGAGGTATCACTATCTCTACAGCTCACGTTGAGTACGAGACAGAGAAGAGACATTATGCTCACGTTGACTGTCCAGGACATGCTGACTACGTTAAGAACATGATCACTGGTGCAGCTCAGATGGATGGTGCTATCCTTGTTGTTGCTGCTACTGATGGTGTTATGGCTCAGACAAAGGAGCACATCTTACTTTCACGTCAGGTTGGTGTACCTTACATCGTTGTATTCTTAAATAAGTGCGATATGGTTGATGATGACGAGCTTATCGAACTTGTAGAGATGGAAGTTACAGAACAGCTCGAAGAGTACGGATTCAATGATTGCCCAATCGTTAAGGGTTCAGCTCTTAAGGCTCTTGAAGATCCAATGGGACCTTGGGGAGATAAGATTATGGAACTTATGGATACAATAGATTCATACATTCCAGATCCTCAGAGAGATACAGATAAGCCATTCATCATGCCTGTAGAGGATGTATTCACAATCACAGGTCGTGGTACAGTTGCTACCGGTAGAGTAGAAGCTGGTGTTATCCACTTAAATGATGAAGTTGAAATCGTTGGTATTAAGCCAGAAATCCAGAAGACAACTGTAACAGGTATCGAGATGTTCAGAAAGCTCCTTGATGAAGGACAGGCTGGTGATAACATCGGTGCTCTTCTTCGTGGTATCAAGAGAGAAGATATCGTAAGAGGTCAGGTTCTTTGTAAGCCAGGTTCAATCACATGTCATACAAAGTTCACAGCTCAGGTTTACGTTCTTACTAAGGACGAGGGTGGTCGTCATACACCATTCTTCAACAACTACCGTCCACAGTTCTACTTCAGAACAACTGACGTAACAGGTGTTTGTAACCTTCCAGCAGGTACAGAGATGTGCATGCCTGGTGATAACGTAGAAATGACAATCGAACTGATTCACCCAATCGCTATGAGCCAGGGTCTTACATTCGCTATTCGTGAAGGTGGCCGTACAGTAGGATCAGGACGTGTTGCTACAATTATCGAGTAATCACTGACTAATATATATTGAGTATCGCAAGGTACATGTGTCCAAACGTAAGATACCCCGGAACCGTAAGGTTTCCGGGGTTTTTCTGTTGTGTAAAAAGTTTAAAATAGGGCTGTAAAGAATAGCGAATAAATTAAAAACAGGCAGGTATGGGAAGAAAATGAAAATCTTCGCATATCTGCCTGTGATACTGTTATGATACTATTTCTGTTCGTTATTGGAAAATTTCTGTGCTAGAAGTTCATCTCGTTTACGGATTCGTGTCTCAAAATCCAGTTCTTCAATTTCTTTATGGGTAACAGGTTTGGAAGTGTAGTATTCCAACGTCTGCTTTTTCCACATATCAAACATATCTTTACCTGTGAAATAAGATTCCAGGCTTTCTCTGTTCTCCTGCAGATCAGCAAGAAAATTACACATATCTGCGTTTAAAGAGTGTTCCGGATCATTTCCATAAAAGCGAAGTCCGGCATACCATTTCTGTGTTTCTGTTTCTATATCACCGGGAAGTTTATTATTTATATCCAGTTCATACCGGAGTTCATTGGATTCATTCATCTGCAGTAAAACCCAAAGAATATCGCTGAGAGTAGAAATCTGTACTTTATTTTCAGATAATCCAAATAACCAGTCCAGTGAGACATGAAATTTCTGAGCAATAGTCAATAACACATCATTAGAGGGAGTAACTACACCATTTTCATAACTGGATAAAGTTGACTGACGTATACCGATAGCTGCAGAAAAGTTTTTCTGATTCATCTTCAGATCAGTTCGCAGCTCTTTTATTTTTTCTGAAATAGATGATTCCTGCATATTATCCACCTCCTTAAAAGCTATGATTAGTATATCACAAATGATAAAAATCAACAATATAGAAAAATATCATTTAAACAGATAAAAATTATTGACAATGATTATTTAAAATGATATAGTATCAGTGAAAATGATAATTATAGACAAGGAGGAAATGATATGCGGAGACAGAACTATATGATTACAGCGGAAGAAGTTGCAGAGAGCATGGGGATTTCACTTGGATATGCTTACAAGCTGCTTCGCAAACTGAACAAAGAGCTTGCAGATCAGGGATATGTAACCGTTGCGGGCAAGATACCGAGGGCATTCTGGGAAAAGAAATTTTATGGATATTCCCAGATTGCAATGTAAGGGGGTGAGAAAGTATGGCAGCATACAAAGATGAAGAAAGAGGAACCTGGTATGTTTCATTTTATTATGAGGACTGGACAGGAGCCAAAAAGCGAAAAGTAAAAAGAGGATTCCGCACTAAGAAAGAAGCATTAAATTTTGAAGCGGAGTATAAAAGAACAGCGAAAGCAGACATGGATATGACAATGGGAGAGTTTGTAGAAGTCTACTTCCGAGACAAGTCTCAGTCATTGAAGGACAGGAGTATCAAGAACAAAAGAGATACGATGAATGCTCAACTGTTACCGTATTTTAAGGACAGACCGATGAACAGTATCACACCAGCAGAGATTATCCAGTGGCAGAATACGATTATTGAAAAAGGATATTCAGATGATTATCTGAAAACAATACAGAATCAGATGACGGCATTGTTTAATCATGCGAAGAATATCTACAATCTGGCAGATAATCCCTGTGACAAAGTAAAACGTATGGGAAAGACTTCAAAAAAGAAAATGAAGTTTTGGACAATTGAAGAATATCGGCAGTTTATGACCGGAATAGAACCGGGAAGCAAATATTATGTGCTGTTTGAATTATTATTCTGGACAGGAGCGAGAGAAGGCGAAGCACTCAGCATTACACCTGCTGACATTGATTTTGAAAGGAATCTACTTCATATCAATAAAACTTACTACCGTATGCATGGAGAGGACGTGATTACATCTCCCAAAACAGAAGAATCGAACCGCACGATTTCCATACCGGAATTTCTGAAAAAAGAGATTCAGGACTATATTAGCAGACTGTATGAGTTGCCCGAAGATGAACGGATTTTTCCAATGGTTCATGAAGCGGTACAGCATAAGTTAAAACAGGTGGTTCAAAAGACCGGAGTAAAAAAGATAAGAGTACACGACATTCGTCACAGTCATGCGGCATTTCTGATTAATAAGGGAGTGCCACCATTGATGATTAAAGAAAGGTTTGGACATACGGACATTCGCATTACATTGAATACTTATGGGCACTTATATCCAGATCAGCAGAAAGTGGTGGCAGATATGCTGGATGATGAAAATATAAAAAGCTCCGGAAGTACGAACAACCGGAGCAATGTGACAAATGGGGACGAATCCACAAATGTCAACCCTAGACAAGTTGATTATAGCAGGGATTCTTCCAGAGAACAACAGAGAATTGGCGAGAACAGTTGGGAAAATGGAGGAATTTATGGAACAGAGAAATGAGAATAAAACAGAATTGAAAATGATAAAGATGTCAGATGTCCAGTCCCAGACAGTGGACTGGCTCTGGTATCCATTTATCCCTTATGGGAAATTAACGATCATTCAGGGTGATCCGGGCGATGGAAAAACTACGCTGATATTAAATATTGCAGCGAGATTGTCTAAAGGAGAAGGTCTGGATAACGATATGAAAGTAACAGAACCAGTAAATATTATTTATCAGACAGCGGAAGATGGGCTGGCAGATACGGTAAAACCCAGACTGGAGCTGGCAGAAGCGGTCTGTGAAAGAATCATGGTTATAGATGAAACAGAAAAATCACTTTCCATGATAGATGAGAGACTGGAAACTGCTATCAAACGGACTGGTGCGAGAGTGCTTATTTTAGATCCGATTCAGGCATACCTTGGAGGAACAATGGATATGAACCGGGCAAATGAAGCAAGGGATATGACAAAAAGATTGAGCTTGCTGGCAGAAAAGTATAAATGTGCAATTTTATTAATCGGACATATGAATAAAGCTGGTGGAAATAAAGCTGCATATAGAGGAATGGGTTCGATTGACTTTTTTGCAGTAGCCAGAAGCGTATTACTGGTAGGAAGAATAGAGGGAGAAACGGACTTAAGAGCAGTGGTTCAGATTAAAAATAATCTGGCTGCATTTGGACATTCCAAAGCATTTCGCCTGACAGAAACCGGATTTGAGTGGATAGGTGACTATGAAATCACAGCAGATGAGGTGCTTGGTGGAATTGCGCCAAAGGTAAATAAACTGGAACAGGCAAAAAAGATGCTGAGGGAACTGGCAGAAACATCAACTTCTGTGCAAAGCAGTGAAATCTTTGATATGGCAGAAGATTTGAATATTTCTAAAAGAACACTGGAAAATGCAAAAAAGGAACTTGGAATTAAGGCAAGACGAATCGGTAATTCCTGGTATTGGGATTTAAATAAAGTTAAGCCGGAATAAATTAAGGGTGCAACATTGCAGAGTATATAGAAAATGCGGAATTAAAATGCAAGGTTGCAATCTGTAAAGACATTGCAGTGTTGCGTCCTTACATAAATTGTAAGAAGGTGAGAACTTGAAAAACGTTATGATTCCAGAGGAGTTATTTGGAAAGATTATAAAATATCATTTACTGGATCAGGAACAGGAAGCAGATGATATAAGAAAAGGTTTGGAGAAAAAGCTGGATGCAATGGTAAATCGTGAGGTATACAGTAAATCCAAAACTGCACCAACAGAAGAAGAACGGGAAAAGTTCCGGCAGGAGTATCTGGACAGAAAAGGAATGCAAGAGAGCTTTCGATGGTAACAGTTCGTGTTGATTACCTTTTTACAGGAGCGTGTCACGCCCCTGTGAGAAGTAAACAAGGAGAAAGTTGGTAAGGTGCAGACGGAAAACTATGGCTGGAATGTGAGATTACTGTAAATTTGATAGTTGTGAAGAAGGGAGAAAGATATGATGAAACAGGGAAGATTAGGATATAACAGCAGTAATGACAGATATGGATTGTTGGCATCAGACTTATGGATTGATACGGGATTTCACTGTGGAGAAGGTCTTGAGGTGCTGGTTGATGATAAGTGGGTACGGACAAGAATGGAGATGAATCCGGCAAGAGAATGGTATCTGGTGGGAACATCATATTGCGGAGATCTGGAATATGTACAGGCAAGAATACCGGAATAATTTGATTGGATAGCCCCCGGCAGGGCGCAAGGGTACTTTTGATGGACGGTACGGCTGTCGAAAGTGCTTTTGCGTTACTTTTGACAAAAGTAACAAAACCGCCGTATCCGGCGAAAATTTCTTAATATCGCCATGACTGGCGTAAATAAAAATTATGTGTCATATCTGGCACTTGCTCAGAGAAGAGGTGAGAAATATTATGATAAAACGAACAATTAGCGGTATGATTGGGAAAGGCTCTCTGGCTCATAACAGGAGAGAGTTTTTCGCAGAGAATGTAGAACCGGACAGAGTACAATTAAATATTTGTTACCAGAATGAAAATCTGAAGGAAGTCTATAAAGAGTTATTTGATGATGCTGTGGGGAGATACAACATCGGAAAAAGAAAAGATCGGCAGATTACAAGTTACTATGAAAAAATCCGGCAGGGAAAACAGGAAAAATTGTTCCATGAAGTGATTTTCCAGATTGGAAATCGAGAAGATATGGCTGTCGGAACAGCAGAAGGAGGTCAGGCTGTAAAAGTACTGGATGAGTATGTAAAGGACTTCCAGAAACGGAATCCAACGCTACGGGTATTTGGGTGTTATCTACATCAGGATGAGTCTACTCCACATTTACATATTGATTTTATTCCTTATGTGACTGATTGGAAAGGAAAAGGAATGGACACTAGAGTTTCGTTGAAACAGGCATTAAAAAGTCTTGGATTTCAAGGTGGAAATAAGCATGATACAGAGTTGAACCAGTGGATGAACCATGAAAAAAAGGTTCTGGCAGGGATTGCAAAACAACATGGCATTGAATGGGAACAGAAAGGTACTCATGAGGAACATTTGGATGTTTATAACTTCAAGAAGAAAGAGCGAAAAAAGGAAGTACAGGAGCTGGAGCAGGAGAAAGAGTATCTAACTGCAGAAAATGAAGAACTGACAGCACAGATTGCGGAATCCAGAGCAGATATCCAGATTTTAAAAGACGATAAGGAACAGGCAATTAGGGAGAAGCAAGAAGCAGAACAAAGGGCAGAGGACGCAGAGAAAGAACTAAAAAGTCTGGAAGATCGTCGGAATGTGCTACAACCAATCATGGATAATGCCAGTAAGGAAATAAAAGAATATGGAATGATTAAGACGTTTTTACCGGAGGCAGGAACATTTGAACGTGCAGTACCTTACAGGGAAAATAAAATCAAACCATTGTTTATCAAGATGAAGAATCAGATTGCTGCATTAGCTGGAAAGGTTGTAGAACTTAACAAAACGGTAGAAAGCTGGAAAAACAAATATCAAAAATCTGCGGAGAAATGTGTTGATATTCAGAAGCAGTTAGATGATGTGCGTAAAGAAAATGGAAAATTATCAAATGATAATCAACGTTTACAAGAGAACTCGGATAGATATGACAGAGTGGTGCGTATTCTGGGAACGGAAGCTGTAGAGGATGTGGTGCAGCAGGATATTAAAGAACAAAAGGAATTGGAAGAGCAGCGTCGAATGGAACAAATGCCAAAGGGAAGCGTTCTGAAACAGTTGGAATGGGCAACTCAAAAGAGGCAGATGGAAAATCAACAGCATAAAAAGAACAAAACAAAATATAGAGGATTGGAGATTTAATGCTATGAAAAAACAGATTTATGATGAGAAAAACGGAATGAGTTATACGTTGCATGGAGATTACTATTTGCCGGATCTGGTTTTGAACGAAGCAGAACCGACATATGGAAAATATGGAATGTTACGAAAGCAGTTCTTAAAAGAACACAGATCAGCAAGGTATCAGTATCTGTTATTGACTGGAAAACTGAATGAACATCTGAATCAGATAGATCAGGAAGCCAGAGAACAGGTGGAAATGCTTATGAAACAGATGGCAGAAAAAAAGGGTGTAACTGAAGAATTAAAGGTACAGGATCAGATGAAGTGGGTTAGGTTAATGAATAATATAAAAGTTAGTGCAGAAGAGATTATATTGAAAAACATGGTATATGTGTGAGATCGTCCTTTTACACTTTTGTATATATTAGAATAGCACTTTAGAAAGCACTATGGTAAAATAAAGTGAAGGTAAATCGAAAGTTACCGAATTAAGTTAATCGTGCCGTATGGCTTGATTATCAAAACAAAGATAAAAACGCAACGTGCATCTTTAATGTGCCAGAGCCGGTAGGTAGCCCGGCCGTCCTATATAAATAGGGTAAGTAACCTGCCCCTCCGGGTTGTCCATTCTTTGTTCAATAAATTTCAGGAGGGATTTTTATGGACAAAGTAAATGGAAAACTGACGGTATATTTTGAAGAACCATTTTGGGTAGGCATATTTGAGCATATTGAAGATGGTAAATTATCTGTGGCAAAGGTAACGTTTGGCGTAGAACCAAAAGATTATGAAGTGCAGGAATATATTCAAAAATACTATTTCGGTTTGAAATTCAGTCCGGCTGTTGAAGCTATTGTAAAGGATATAAAAAGAAATCCGAAACGGATGCAGCGTTCAGCAAAAAAGCAGATGCTGGAAACTGGCATTAGTACAAAATCACAACTGGCGTTGAAATTACAGCAGGAACAGAACAAGCATGAGCGTAAAGAGAGAAGCCGAAAGAAAAAAGAAGCGGAAGAACAGCGAATGTTTGAACTAAAACAGCTAAAGAAAAGAGAAAAGCATAAGGGACATTAAAAGTCCCTTGGGCTTTTTCTCAAATCGGGAGTTGTAGTAAAGGAGGTTTACAATGGGGTTTTGGATTTTTATGTTGATTATGGATTTGCTTCTTCCATTTACGATGATTGGTTTTGGAAGATATTTTATGAAAAAGGCTCCAAAGGAAATAAATTCAGTATTTGGATATCGGACTTCGATGTCTATGAAGAACAAAGACACATGGGAATTTGCTCATAAATATTGTGGTAAAGTCTGGTATGTCTGTGGAATGGTTATGTTGCCGATAACAGTAATATTCATGCTTTTAGTGATTGGAAAAAATGAAGATTGTGTTGGGAGTATAGGAGGGATTATCTGTGGTGTTCAACTTATTCCTTTAATTGGGTCTATTCTCCCAACAGAAATAGCATTAAAAAAGAATTTTGATAAGAATGGAACAAGACGATAAATTCAAGTTTGTGGAATCGACTGAAAGGAAGCATTATATGTTCTATATTTATATTATTTTTGATTTTGCAATGGCAGTAATTATGCTTTTATTTGGAATATGGTTTTATAGGTCAAAAGGACAAGCATCCAACTTCTTGTCTGGTTATAATATGAAATCTGCAGAAGAACGAAAAAAATATGATGAAAATGCTATGTGTAAGGCATATGGGAAAAGAATGATGTTTATGTCAATTCCTTTTATTGCTGGAATGATTATAGATATTTGGCATATAGGAATCGGTTGTTTAATTGCATGGGTGATATGGTTTGTTATGTTTATTCTGCTGCTTATGGATAGACATAAAAGAGAAGGTTAATTTATAGAGGAATAGAATGCTTTTGGGGTGAAAATACCGTTTATTTGTTTTAGACATACGATGTCCGGTTGAAAATTAGCGGATTCTCGTTTTATGTCGTGGTAATTTTGATACATATTGGTAAGCTGTAAGTGGAAGAGAGGTAGAGACATGGACACAAAAAAGATTGGAGCTTTTTTAAAGCAATGTCGTAAAGAAAAGAATCTTACACAAGAGCAGCTTGCTGAAAAGTTTGGAGTATCTGCAAGAACAGTTTCCAGATGGGAAACAGGAATAAATATGCCAGATCTCAGTATACTTGTTCAACTTGCTGAGTATTACGATGTTGAGATGAGAGAGCTCCTGGATGGAGAAAGGAGCCAGACTATGAATAAAGAGATGAAAGAAACATTGGACAAAGTTGCGGTGTATGAAGAATGGGTGAAACAAAAAGCATTAAAGGCTGGAAATCTTGCATTTGCATCAATGTTTGTGATTAGTGTGTTAGCGATTATTATTCAGATGTTATTAACTGTGGATATTCGCTTGGTTTTAGGAGAGACAGCAACTGCTTTGGTAGGAGGAATTCTGTATGCTTCTATTATGGTGTACAATGGAATATGGGATAAATGTTTGCCCAAAAGTGCTACTATATGGCGCGATTTTTTCACCAGTGTGATATGTGCAGGAATTTTTACAGTCATCTATGGCATATGTTTATTTAGAATGGGAGCTACAGAAACACAGGTAACACGATTAGCATTGGGATTTCTGATTGGTATTACTATTGTGGCATTTATTGTTCTTAGGCTCTTGGCATTTATTAATCGAAAAAGAAACCAGAATTCGTCAAATGTTCCGGAGAAAAAGGAAACTTCCCTATCTAAGGCAGAATGGACAAAAATTTATAATGCACAGAATATAGTAGAGACAGAACAACTTGTAGAAATGTTAAAGCAAAATGGAATAGCAGCTTTTTCGCAGGAAGCAGGTGCGAATGTTGCAATGCATGGGGCACTAGGATTTGGAATATATGGTGTGGATATATTCGTGAAAACCGATGATGCAGAGAAGGCAGTACAGTTGATCAAGGAGATTAATAACCAAGAATGAAGAAAATTTTTGACATTTTCACACATGCGTGCTAATATAATTATAGAGAAAGAGTGCTACCGATAGACGGTTAGTCCGATATATGTTTTGACAAAAATTGCCGCTTAGTTTACCAGACCAGGGCGGCTATTTTTGTGGTTTATTATTATCCTTGCCAAAGGTATATCCAAGACCAAAGCAGGTTAAGCCGAAGCTCACTACTGCTATAAAATCAACAATACTCATGGCTTAGCCCTCCTTTCCAGTGGATTCTCTTTCGAGTTTCTATGTAATCAGAGGGTCACAGTCCCTCTGATGAAGGACTAACCGCCTACCGTTATGATAGCACCCATGTTTCGATTATAACAGTCAAGGTGGGAATCTGCAACCGGAAAGTTGATGACCCATAAAAATCTGACTGTGATACTATTTTGATACTAAAAAATGAAAAGAACAGAAATATAGCGTAGAAATCTTATAACACAGGATAATAAAGACACGAAAATTACAGAAAATAATGAGATTCTAAGAACCTCACAAACGTGAAGGCGGACGTACAGTAGGTTCAGGAAGAGTTGCTTCTATCATCGAGTAATCTACGCGTAAGTAACGAGAAGATTAGATAAATAAAAAATATCCGGAGAGTGTTTACACTCTTCCGGGTATTTTTTTGTTTATCGATTAGCAGCAATATTGACAATGAAATTACCGGTATGTTATTTTGTAGATGCAAACAATTGGGTGGGCTTATAAGCAAGCCCTGTGCAGCAGAAAAGGAGATATCAATGAAGAAAATCTTGATTACCGGTGGAACCACATTTGTCAGTAAGTATGCAGCAAAGTATTTTGTAGAGCATGGATATGAGGTCTATGTAGTGAACCGTAATTCAAAACCGCAGGTTAAGGGCGTGACGCTGATTGAAAGCGACAGGCATAATTTAGGGGATAAGCTGAAGAATCTGCATTTTGATGTTGTTGCCGACATAACCGCTTATGATGCACAAGACATAATTGATTTACATAATTCGCTGGACTCTTTTGATCAATATATAATGATTAGTTCCAGTGCGGTATATCCGGAGTATGGTGTACAGCCATTTCCTGAGGATTCTGAAAGAGCAGTAAATAAATTCTGGGGAAAATATGGAACAGATAAGATCGAAGCAGAAAATGCACTGTTGGAGAGAGTCCCGGATGCTTATATTTTAAGACCGCCATATTTATATGGTTCTATGGACAACGTCTATCGGGAGGCGTTTGTATTTGACTGTGCAATGGCAGACAGAAAATTTTATTTGCCGGAAGCCGGTGAGATGAAATTACAGTTTTTCCATGTGGAAGATTTGTGTAGGCTGATGGAAGTAATAATTACAAAGTGCCCAACGGATCATATTTTGAATGTCGGAAATGAAAAGTCAATATCGATAAGAGACTGGGTTATCAAATGTTATGCTTGCTTTGATAAAGTGCCGGAATTCGTATCTGTACCGGAAACAGTAGAGCAGAGAAATTATTTCAGCTTTTATAATTATGAATACTGTCTTGATGTGACCCGGCAGAAGAAGATATATCCGGAGACGATGTCAATGGATGCCGGGTTACAGGAGGCTGCAAATTGGTATATAGAGCATGAAGGTGAGGTAAACAAGAAGCCATATTGGAAGTATATTGATACCAATTTGGTATAAAGGTAATTGACATAATAAGATGACAAGCGTGTGTATCGGGAAGGAAATTACGATGAAAATAATAGAAGTAACGGATCTGAATCGTCCGGAACTGGCGGTTTATGCGGAGCTTTCGGAACGGCAGCTTGCAACAATTTATGAACCGGAGGAAGGATTGTTTATTACCGAGAGTCCGAAGGTGATCGAGCGGGCATTAGATGGTGGATATGAACCGGTGTCTTTTCTGGCAGAAAAGGGACAGCTTGCAGAGGCTGAGGAGATTCTGGATCGGATGGAGGATGTCCCAATCTATGTTGCACCGGATGAGATATTGACGAAGCTTACCGGTTACCATCTGACAAGGGGGCTCTGGTGCACGATGCGCCGCAGGACATTGCCAACGATAGAGGAGGTATGTCAGGGAGCGAAGCGGATCGCTATTTTGGAAGAAGTGGTCAATCCGACAAATGTGGGAGCATTGTTCCGCTGTGCCGCAGCACTTGGTATGGATGCAGTGATATTGACCGGTGGCTGCAGTGATCCTCTTTACAGACGTGCAAGTCGTGTGAGTATGGGAACAGTATTCCAGATTCCGTGGACAATGTTGTCAAAGAAGGATGGTGTCTGGCCGGAGCAGGCAATGAAGACATTGAAAGAAATGGGCTTTAAGACGGCGGCAATGGCACTCCGAGAAGATAGTGTAGGAATTGATGATCCGCAGTTAAATAGTGAGGAAAAGCTGGCAATTGTGCTCGGTACAGAGGGCGATGGGCTGGCCGGAGATACGATAGCTGACTGCGATTATACGGTTATGATTCCGATGGCACATGGTGTAGATTCACTTAACGTAGCGGCGGCAGGAGCGGTAGCTTTCTGGCAGCTGGGACATCAGCGGCAGGAGTAGTATCCGTTTGTAAAGATTGTGCGTCGACGACAGGAAAGGGTGGTCTTCTGGCAGTTGAGATACCGCTGACAGGAATAAATAGTATTCATCTGGAAAGTTATAGCATCAGTCGCAGAAAGTTGCAGCCCGCAAGAAAACATGCTGGGAATATATTGATGCCAATTTGGTAAAATAATAAATTGACAAATAATAAGATGGCAGTATAATGATTGGTAGCACTGAATTGGTGCTACCAATTTCTTTTATATGAAAAAGTATAGTTCAAACGAAAAAGGATAAAAAATGTAGAGAGGATATTTGAATGAAGTATATTAGACAGTTTTTAATCATTCTTGCAATTTCATTTATCGGGGAACTGCTCAAATATGTATTACCTTTGCCGATTCCTGCCAGTATTTATGGAATGGCGATTTTATTTGTATGCCTGATGACTGGATGGATCAAGTTAGAGGCAGTGAAAGAGACAGGGAAATTTTTAATTGAGATCATGCCATTGATGTTCATTCCTGCCGGTGTTGGTCTGATGGTTAGCTGGGGAACGCTGAAGCCGGTGCTGATTCCGGTATGTGTGATCACGGTCGTTACGATCATTACGGTTATGGCGATGACAGGCAGACTGTCACAGTGGATCATCAGAAAGGATAGGAAGAAAGAGGAACAAGAGGATGCATGATTTTTTTGAAAACTCCCTGTTTGCGGGAGTTACACTTAGCCTGATCTCATATTTGATCGGGTCAATATTAAAGAAGAAATTCAAACTGGGAATATTTAATCCGTTGCTGATCTCGATTGTAGTTACCATCCTGGTACTGGTTGTGAGCAAGGTGGATTATGATACTTATAATGAAGGCGCCCAATATTTAAGCTGGCTGTTGACCCCTGCAACCGTATGTCTGGCGATCCCGCTCTATGAACAGTGGGAACTGCTGAAGCATAACTGTAAGGCGGTTATGGCAGGTCTTGTTGCCGGTGTGGTGACAAGTCTTTGTACGGTGTTTGTATTGTCAAAGATCATGGGACTTACACATGAGGATTATGTAACGATGCTTCCGAAGTCTATCACGACTGCGATCGGTATGGGTGTTTCAGAAGAACTGGGTGGATATGTAACGATTACGGTTGCGGTTATTATCGTAACGGGTGTTCTTGGAAATATATTTGGTGAATTAGTGTGCAAGATTTTTCGAATCACCGAACCGATATCAAAGGGTCTGGCATTTGGATCTGCATCTCATGCGATCGGAACGGCAAAGGCGATCGAGATCGGTGAAGTGGAAGGTGCAATGAGCAGTCTGGCGATTGCGGTTTCCGGTATTCTTACGGTTGTGCTTTCGTCGTTATTTGCGCATTTTATGTAAATATATATGCTGCTTATAAAATGCAAGGATTTATTTCGAATTTACAGATCGGATATAGAAATAATGAAGTTAGTTGATAATCTCATAGGCGGGTATCCGCTGGTAGCAGATATCAAAATATAGAAATAACGAAATTTATTGATAGTCAGGGAGACGAGTATGGAAAAACAACATGTTACATCAGAATATGAAAAAGCAATTCAATATATTTACAGCCTGATGCAGGACGGAACCTTGCAGAACGGAAGCAAGCTTCCAACCGAACGTACGATAGCGGAAACGTTAGGAATCGGAAGAAATTCGACCAGGGAGGCACTCAGTATCCTGCATGGCATGGGAATGATCGAACGCGTACAGGGATCGGGAAATTATATATCAAAAAATGCCGGAGAGTCGATCCGTCAGATGCTTATGATGATGCTGGCACTTGGCAGTATCACGAAATCCGAGGTCTGTGAGTTCCGTTGTACAATGGAAAAGTCTGTATGCAGTATGCTGATCGAGAAAGGAATACCATTTGAGTGTCAGGTGCTTCTGGAGGATAATCTGGCAAGGATGGAGCAGGCGGATGGTTCCGAACTGGTTAGCGTGGATAAGGAATTTCATGAATTGCTGATCCGGGCAACAGAGAATGAACTATTTTCGATGATCATGGAGGCGGTTATGATCGTTTATCGGGAATGGATCGATCTGGTGCTGCGCCGTGTGAATACAAAAGAAAAGGCAAACTTGCTTAATTATCACAAGCAGATCTATAATAGTGTATTAGAACGTGATGAAGCAGCCATGAAAGCGGCGGTAGATGGGCATTATCATCTGATCAGCCAGATGCTTGCATTGTAGGTGAGTAGAGGTAATATATAAGAAGGAGGTAAGAGAGTATGATCGTAACACTTGGAAGACAATGTGGATGTGCCGGAGATGAAGTTGGGAAAAAATTATCGGAGCTGTTAGGGATTCCCTTTTATACGAAGCCAGAGCTGATCGCGCTTGCAAAAGAAAAGAAAATTTATGAAAAGTATCCAATGTATTTTGGTGAGCAGCCGGTAAATGCGATGATCAGTTCGGTTGCGGATGATTTCTGTCCGAGGAATCAGTATGATACACCGAAACGGGCATTGTCAGCAATGTTTGGAGGACAGAGTTTTATCATTATAGGACGTGCTTCGAATTATGCCTACCGGGATGATAAGGATGCTGTCCGGGTGTTTCTGTGCGGAGATAAGAAGCAGCGGGCGCATCATATCGCGGGAAAGCATAAGATCTCGGAGCGAAAGGCTATAGCGCTTGTTGAAAAGACAGATGAGAAACGGCGTGGTTATCACAGATATTATACCGGAGAAGAATGGGGCTATGCAGAGAATTATGATCTGTGTATAGACGCGGTACGACTGGGTGTTGATAAGACGGCGGAATTGATCGCAGACTATGTAAAGCATGTTGGAGGAAGATAAATGACAACGAGAGAAGAAGCGCTGGCATATGGACTGTCTTTTCCTGATACATATCAGCAGGCGCCGTTTCATGATCCGAACTGGCAACTGGTGCGTGTGAAAGGAAGCAAGAAGGTATTCCTGTGGACATATGAGAGAGACGGATATATTAATCTGAATGTAAAGGTCGATCCTGAATGGCGGGATTTCTGGCGGAGCGCATTTGACGCGGTGATACCGGGCTGGCATCAGAATAAGGAGCACTGGAATACGATCATTCTGGATGGAAGTATTCCGGATCAGGATGTGAAACGGATGATCGCAGAGAGTTATGATCTGGTGACAACCAGTCCATCAAAGAGAATCTATGAGGCGGTGAAAAAGATTCCTGCCGGAAAGGTTGCAACCTATGGTCAGATCGCGGAGCTTGCCGGGGATAAGAAGATGGCGCGTGCAGTGGGAAACGCGCTTCATAAGAATCCGGATCCGGAGCACATTCCCTGCTTTCGTGTGGTAAATGCAAAGGGTGAATTATCCGGAGCATTTGCATTCGGCGGAAAGAATGTACAGGCAGATCGATTGACGGCAGATGGAGTTACAGTTGTCGATGGACGGGTGGATATGGAGAGATTTGGAATAAAGATCTTAGATGGAGAAATCATATAAAGTGAAAAATGATTTATATGCAGGAAATGACCGTTCAAATACAAAGGTTATTTGAAACAGAAAACAAGTCATTTTTGCAAGACTACTGTACAGGCAAGGGGGAGGCAGTATATAATATATCCGTAATTCCAACATGGGGATTTAAATGAGGTTTGGGATACATATATAACCAGAGACTTGTCGGGGGCGATAGTCTCTGGTTTTTTTGTTTGGGATGCATATTTTACGGAGTGGAAGTTAATTATTTTGTAATTCCGTTTGAATGTGTAAGATTTGTAGGCAATTCTTTATTTGAAAGGAAATAAAAATGTCAGAATATCAGTATGTAGAGCATGAATTTGCTCCGGTATATAATGAAGAATCACAGGTGCTGGTTCTTGGCAGTCTGCCATCGGTGAAATCCAGAGAGCAGGGCTTCTACTACGGACATCCGAGAAACCGTTTTTGGAAGGTTGTGGCAGCTGTACTTGGTGTACCGGAACCCTTGACGATAGAAGAGAAAAAACGGATGCTGCTTGCCGGTCATGTGGCGGTCTATGATGTGATCCGGGCTTGTGAGATCATCGGTTCCAGTGACAGCAGTATCCGAAATGTTGTTCCTGCAGATATTAAAAGCATTGTAGCACATACACCGATCCGGGCAGTTTTTACAAATGGTAAGACTGCCGGCAGATTATACAAAAAATATCAGGCAGAACATATCGCTCTTCCAATGATCGAACTGCCATCGACAAGCCCGGCAAATGCAGCGTTTTCGCTGGAACGACTGGAAGAAATATGGAAATTGGAGATTGGTAAATATTTGTAAAAGTATTTTACAATAGTGATGTTGACATATAAAAAGAACAGTATTTTACATTAATTATACACAACTTTACAGATTCATCAGATGATTTTACCTGTGTATGATAGCGGGCGTTTTTTCTAATTGATAAACTTATATTATAAAAAGTAATGATGAACGAAAGAGAGAAAGAAAATGAATGAAAATGTGATCGAACAGCCGGTTGCAGCTATGTATATGGTATCCAAAGAATTGAATCGTCTGGCAGGTTTTACGACAGAAATGTTGTTTGGTCTTAAATCAACAATTATGAGTAATCGATCCGAAGAAAGTCAACAGAAGTTTACAGAGAAGCTTCAATATGAAACAGTTCCTTCTGCAGGGCTTTTCTCACATCCTGAATTATGTAGATTGTTTTTTCTCATGCCATTAGTTTATTTTTAATTTTACAAAATTCTGGTGGGTGTGGTATAGTAAGGATAACTTTTTTTCTGATGAACAATAGACGTGGAGGTTACAAGGAAATGTCTCAGATAACGAAACGTGCGTTGGAAGCATCACTGAAGAAGCTTCTTACAAAGAAACCGCTTGATAAGATAACGATAACGGATATCACGGAAGACTGCGGCATCAACCGAATGACATTTTACTATCATTTTAAAGATATCTATGATCTGGTAGAGTGGGTGTGTGTGGAGGATGCAACGAGGATACTGGGTGAGAATAAAACCTATGATACCTGGCAGGAAGGCTTCCTTCGTATCTTTGAAGCGGTGAGCGAGAATAAGACATTTATGATGAATGCATATCATTCGATCAGCAGAGATCAGGTAGAAAAATATCTGTACAGTCTGACGTATGATCTGATGATCAAGGTCATCGAAGATAAGGCGAAGAATATGCAGGTGCGGGATGAAGATAAGAAGTTCATTGCTGATTTTTACAAATGCTCCTTTGTCGGTGTGTTGCTTGAATGGATTGAGAATGGCATGAAGCAGGATCCACATGTGGTCGTGGATAAGATGGGACTGGTGATGCATGATAATATTACCAGAGCACTGGAAGCATTTCGGACGGATGTCTTTCACAAAAAAACAGAGAGCTGACAGATACATTGAAAAAACAATGTGTCTTATTTTTCAGACCGGTTATCCCATCAAAACAGGGGAAATGATAAAATTTTAGACAGAACAAGTACCGTGAATATATTTTTATCACGGTACTTTTTTTGTTTATTGAGGGCAAAAACGGGGAATCTTATAATAAAGACAGTTTTTGAGATAACCGGTCTGTTTGCAGGCAGGCTGTATAGATTGGAGGTAATTCGTATGTATTACGCAAGTGGAAATTATGAAGCATTTGCCAGACCAAAGAAGCCGGCGGGTGTGGATCAGAAATCGGCATATATTATAGGTTCGGGACTTGGTGCATTGGCGGCAGCCTGTTTTCTGGTAAGAGATGGACAGATGAAAGGCTCGCATGTGCACATTCTGGAGAAAGACCCGATTCCGGGCGGTGCATGTGATGGTTATCAGTACAGCGATATCGGCTATGTTATGCGTGGCGGACGTGAGATGGATAACCATTTTGAGTGTATGTGGGATCTGTTCCGTTCGATTCCGTCCATCGAGACAGAGGGTGTCAGTGTACTGGATGAGTATTACTGGCTGAATAAGGCAGATCCAAACTATTCTTTGTGTCGGGCAACTGAGAATCGGGGGCAGGATGCACATACCGATAAGAAGTTTGGATTGTCCGATAAGGGTGCAATGGAGATCATGAAGCTGTTCTTTACCCCGGATGAAGAATTATATAATAAACGGATCGATGAGTATTTTGATGAAGAAGTGCTTAATTCTAATTTCTGGATGTACTGGCGGACGATGTTTGCATTTGAGAACTGGCATTCTGCACTTGAGATGAAGCTCTATATTAAGCGTTTTATCCATCATGTCGGAGGACTGCCGGATTTCACGGCACTTCGTTTTACCAAATATAACCAGTATGAGTCCATGATTCTTCCGATGGTAAAATATCTGGAATCATTCGGTGTGGTGTTCCATTATAATACTAAGGTTATAAATGTGGAATTCGAGATCGAAGCAGGAAGAAAGCTGGCAAAGAAGATTGATATTATCCGTGACGGTGAAGCAGATGCGATCGACCTGACCGAGAATGATCTGGTATTTATCACAAATGGCGGCTGCGTGGAGAATTCTTCATACGGAAGCCAGAACAAACCGGCTGAGTTTAAGACCGAGATCCGCGAAGGCGGTGGATGGGATATGTGGCGGAAGATCGCTGCACAGGATCCATCCTTCGGACATCCGGACAAATTCTGCTATGATCCGGAACAGTCGAACTGGATGAGTGCAACGGTAACGACACTAGATGAAAAGATCCTTCCATATATTAAGAAAATCTGCAAGAGAGATCCACTCTCCGGCAAGGTAGTTACAGGTGGTATCGTGACTGCGAGAGATTCCGAATGGCTGCTTTCATGGACGATCAATCGTCAGCCGCAGTTCCGTAATCAGCCAAAGGGACAGGTGCTTGTATGGGTATATGGATTATTTTCGAATAAACCGGGTGATTATGTAAAGAAGACCATGCGGGAATGCACCGGTAAGGAGATTTGCGAAGAGTGGCTCTACCATATCGGAGTACCGGAGGAGAAAATACCGGAGCTTGCTGAGCACAGCGCAAATACAGTGCCGGTTATGATGCCGTATATTACAGCATTTTTCATGCCGCGTGAGAAAGGTGACCGCCCGGATGTTGTACCGGAGGGAGCAGTAAATTTTGCATTCCTCGGACAGTTTGCAGAGACAGCAAGAGATACGATATTTACGACCGAGTATTCGATCCGTACCGGTATGGAGGCAGTATATACCCTGTTGAATATTGACCGTGGTGTGCCGGAGGTCTGGGGCAGTGTCTATGATGTACGGGATCTGTTAAATGCGACCGTAGCAATACGCGATGGCAGAAAGATCACAGATATGAAGCTTGGACTGAAAGAGAAGATCGCAATGAAGGAGCTTTTAAAGGCGGTAGAAGGAACCGATGTCGAGAAACTTCTCCGGGAGCATGGAGCGATATAGAGAAAAATAGAATAATAAATATAACAAATGCTCTGGCAGAGGTGTGGTTTGCCAGAGCATTTTTGGGATTGTACGATAATGTACAAGCGGAAGGACTGCCACATGGCAGATTCCTGTGTTTTGGTTGCGTTTAGAGATGTGTATATTTATTAAACAAGTGCTTCGCCAAGTGCGGTACAATCAGCAAGACCTGCTTCATCCGGTGTTTCATGGCAGATCAGTGGAGCTGCTGCAAATACAGCACCGTCAGCTTGACACTGAGCTTCCCATGTATCCATCCATTCGCCGCTTCCCCAGCCATATGAACCGAAGATGGCGATCTTCTTACCGTTTAATGCCGGTTCACATTCAGCGAACATTGGCTCGAATTCGCTTTCTTCTAAGACTTCGGCACCCATAGCAGGGCATCCGAATGCAATCGCATCGTAGTTATCTACCATATCTACAGTGAATTCTGCGGATGTTAAAAGATCACATTCTGCTCCTTTTGCCTTTGCACCTTCTGCAACAGCCTGTGCCATTAATGCTGTGTTACCTGTGCCACTCCAATATACAACTGCAACCTTACTCATAGTAGGTTCCTCCTTATAATCATGTATTTTATATTTAGAGATCTCCGTATGGAAATGCCTGCGGGAATCTCCTATATTCATTTTTGTTATGTGAACGTCGTTTGCATAAATACTTATTTTGTTATGCGGATGCAATTTTCTAAATACTTATGCGGCAACCGTCAACTGCCAGATCGTTCGTCCCTGATGCCAGAGATTTGCATAGATCTCACGGCATTTTTTAAACTTGGCAAATGTTTTCTGGGCCTCACCCAGATCTCCGTATACCTTCCAGTCGCCCATGCCTTTGCAGTTACTTCCGTGGTTTTTGATAAATCCGAGAACATCATTTAACGGATAACCAAGGAAGACACCGATCTCATGCGGAAATTCTTCCGAACCATGAAGACGGCTACGAAGCTGTTCAAGCATTTGATCGATCGTTCCTGCCTGATATCCTGTGCTTACAAGAAAAGAGATGATCTCCGGTCTTGATAATTCACGAACCATAGCATCCGGTCTGTAGACATAGATCAAAGCAGTTTCGGTATCTTCTCGCAGGATCGTGATCCGGATCCCTTTTTTCTGAAATTGTGCATCCCAGACAGCCACACTTTCGTATAATTCTTCTCCGGAAGAAAAACGATAAAGAAACAGGCTGGCAGGTTTTAAGGACGCCAATGTAGGCGAACAATGTGTGATCAAATATTCTTCAAACATAATCACAAACTCCTTTTTGCATCGATTCCGACAAATATTCTGCTATATTCAAAAATCCTAAAGCTATATGCAGTGCTGGTACGCTCGCGTCAAAGCAGCGTTGCATATCAAATTTTAGTATGCACCGTAACTCTGTAAATCATTCAATCTACAGGTTAGGCACATCTAACTCATGGGTGCATTATACGGTCTGATTCTGTAAAAATCAAGCGAAAAATGTGATAGAAATTCTCAATAAATTCGACCGTTTTTTGTTGACGGAAAAGGCTTCTGCATGGTATTTTTATAAATGGTTAGCAGGAACTAACTAAAAATCTTGTGAATAAATCGTGTGGCTCCATTCTGTATGCATCCCTGACTGCTGAAAACAGGGTATGTACCCGGATGCAATGACGGATCCGGGACAGAAGCTGTCACCAGAAAGAAGGATCAAAGCATGATGAATTATTTAGAAATCGAAAAAGTAATTGGACGAGAGATTATTGACTCAAGAGGAAATCCTACAGTAGAAGCAGAAGTTATTCTTGCAGATGGTACTGTCGGACGTGGAGCTGCTCCAAGTGGTGCATCAACAGGTGAGTTTGAAGCATTAGAGCTTCGTGATGGTGATAAGAATCGTTTTGGCGGTAAGGGCGTTCAGAAAGCTGTTGAAAATATCAACACAAAAATTAATGACGTATTAGTTGGAATGGATGCATCTGATACATATGCTGTAGATCAGGCAATGATCAAGGCAGACGGAACAAAGGACAAGTCAAATCTGGGTGCAAATGCAATCCTTGCTGTATCAATCGCAGCAGCAAGAGCAGCAGCTATTTCACTGGATGTACCTTTATATCGTTTCTTAGGCGGTGTAAGCGGAAACAGACTTCCGGTTCCTATGATGAACATTATCAATGGTGGATGTCATGCATTATCATCCGGTCTGGATGTTCAGGAGTTCATGATCATGCCGGTTGGTGCTCCTTCATTCAAAGAGTGTCTCAGATGGTGTGCAGAGGTATTCCATGCACTTCAGGCTATCTTAAAGGAAAGAGGACTTGCTACATCAGTTGGTGATGAAGGTGGATTTGCACCTGCACTTGCATCTGATGAAGAAGCAATCGAGACAATTCTCGAGGCAGTAAAGAAAGCCGGATATGAACCGGGTAAGGACTTCAAGATTGCTATGGATGCAGCTTCATCCGAGTGGAAGACAGGCAAGGTTGGCGAGTACAAGCTGCCAAAGGCCGGTACAGTATATACATCAGAAGAGCTGATCGCTCACTGGAAGAGACTGGTTGAGAAGTACCCGATCATCTCCATCGAAGATGGTCTGGATGAAGAAGACTGGGAAGGCTGGAAGAAGCTTACAGCAGAACTTGGCGACAAAGTACAGTTAGTTGGTGACGACCTTTTCGTTACAAATACAGAGAGACTTGCAAAGGGTATCGAGCTTGGCTGTGGTAACAGTATCCTGATCAAATTAAACCAGATCGGTTCTGTATCAGAGACATTGGAAGCGATCAAGATGGCTCACAAGGCCGGATACACAGCTATCTCATCTCACAGATCAGGCGAGACAGCAGATACAACGATCGCAGATCTTGCAGTTGCTTTAAATACCTGCCAGATCAAGACCGGTGCACCATCCAGATCTGAGCGTGTAGCTAAGTACAACCAGCTCTTAAGAATCGAAGAAGAGCTTGGTGCTTCAGCCGTATATCCGGGTATGAAAGCCTTCAATGTAAAATAATTATTGTCATATATTTTCCTCAAAAAAAATATGAATAAATGGTATGGGAGACGTAAGTTTTGCGTCTCCTATATTTTTTATCGCACTTTGTGGAGAAGTAGTTAATTGCTTCGCGTTTCCGCGCAGGTGCGAAAGAGTCACTTGTGACTCTTTATTAGGCGAAATGTTGAAAATAGCAGATAAATTCCGGTAAAAAATAAATCTCGATTTAGAAGAAAAAAGGAATTAGCGTATAGCGTGTTTGCTGTTTGAATGGTATAATTTTTATCAGTGTAAAACATATATTACCGAGAATTTACAGACTGGAATAGTGGAAGAAAACTGCCGGTTGGAAAGGCTGTATTATAGATGAAAAAAATTGAATTTTTACTGTTCTTCGGGGTACTTTTTGGTACATTGCTTACCGGCTGCTCATCTGAGAAGGAGTCAGCAGGAGCTATGAACAATGGAACGACAGAAGCGGCGCATGTCACGGAAGATGTGACCACAGAAGAACAGGAAGTAACGACAGAGAAGACGGAATTTGGAAAACAGAGATTAGAAGCAGTACCGGACAGACCTGCTTCCGATAAAACACAGACCGAGACTGTATCTGAAGAAGAATCAGATGAGGCAGAGCTGGATGGAGAAGGTGAAACTTCGGTATCAAAGAAAAGTGATGACTGGAAGACTGCATATGTTGATTATCTGGAACATGTGTCAGATACAGAGGGACAGCAAGGGTATACGCTGATTTACCTGGACAATGATGATATACCGGAGCTGGTAGAAGTAGGAAAGTCGGAGGCATCCGGTGTCCGTATTGTAAACTATTCAAATGGCTCCGTTCATGTAAACGGATTGAACCGTTTGTACTTTACTTACATAGAAGGAAAGAATCTCCTTTGCAATTCGGATGGGCTGATGGATTCCTATTATGACTATATTTACAGTATTGTTGATGGAGAGTTGACCTTGGTTGCACAGGGGCATTATGGAGCGAAGGATGGAACCGGGCTGAGATTTGATAAGAATGGGATGCCGATTTACACATATGACTGGAACGGAGAAGATGTCAGCGAAGATGAGTATAATGCTGACTTTGCACAAGTCTATGACAGTTCGGCAGCAACAGAAGGCTATGATACGGATAAGCTGGAGTCGATCAAAGAGGTTATAGATGATATAGAGACAAAGTAAGATAAATGGGGAGAATAAGATGAATAATATACGAGTGCTTTTTATCGTAGCGGCACTTCCGGCATTATTGTTGCTTGGATTTATATATTACAGGGATCGCAAAGAGAAACCGCCGGTTAAGTTGATGATTCTACTTTTGGCGACCGGTGCAGCAACTACTGTTCCGGCAGCTATCGTAGAGTTTATAGGTCAGGCATTTGTCATGGGTGATTCAGATGATTTGGGACTTCGTCTGCTTATCTTCTGTTTCTTTGTTATAGCTGTAGCCGAGGAATTAGGTAAATATCTGGTTACGATATGTATCACATGGAAAAGTAAGGAGATGCAGCATAGCTATGATGGCGTGATTTATGCCGTATGCTCTTCATTGGGATTTGCAATTCTGGAAAATGTGTTATATGTATATCAGGGTGGACTACTGACCGGAATTATGAGGGCGTTTACAGCGATTCCCCTTCATTGTACGGTCGGTGTTGTGATGGGAGCATTATATGCAAAGGCGAGAGAAGAAGCATATGCCGGTGACAGAGGCGGAATGATCGGTTACATGGCATGGGCGTATCTTGTGCCGGTATGTATTCATGGGGCATATGATTACGCGATCATGGCGGCTTCTTATGGTTTAATTGCAGAAGGATGGATTTATGTCATTCTGATAGGGGCATATATTATATCTGTTGTGTTGATTCTGGTATGTTCCAATCATGATCACAGAATTGACGGCAGACCTGAGACAGCTGATTATGGATTCTATCGAACCGAATACCGCAGGCCGGGCAGAAGCTATTATTATCAGACTCAGCAGGCAAATCCGATGGGCTATCCGCAGAATCAGGGTTATCCGGGAAATACCGCATACCCGCAGAATCAGGGTTATCCCGGAAATAATGCATATGTGTCGAATCAGTATTATACGGGTAATACAGTGAATCCACAGAATAACGGATATGCAGGAAATACCTCATATCCACAAAACCAGAGTTATATGGGTAATGCGATGAATCCACAGAATCAGGGTTATACCGGAAATAATGCATATGTGTCGAATCAGTATTATACGGGTAATACAGTGAACCCAAAGAATACCGGATATATCGGAAACACATCATATCCGCAAAATGCCGGAGTAAATCCATATCGTAGATCAGACACAGCAGCAGATCAGACACCAAATTCAACAACACCATACAGTGTGAATTCATATAATGGACAGATGTATTCATCATATAATGAACAGGAAGATAACTATAATATGAGATAGACCGAATATGCCGAACGTTTTAACGGAAATCGCATAAGCTATAATGAGCACAAAAATTATTTGCTCGTAAGAAGTTAAATCGCTTGCTTATCAGGGGGTGAAAGCATGAGATTTCACAATATACCCGTTCGCGATATCATGCAGGAGGCAGTTCGTTATGGCGGGGTGATCGTGGATGTTCGAACAGAAGAAGAATTCCTGAGAGGGCATATACCGATGGCTGTTAATGTGCCATTATCCGAGATTCAGTGTGGCAATTATAATCTTCCAAAACATAAAGTATTACTCACATATTGTCAGTACGGAGGCAGTAGCGCACTGGCGGCAAGAATACTGACACAGGCAGGTTACAGAGTGATCAATACAGTTGGTGGAATTGTACAGTATAAGGGTGCATTGACCAAAAACCGCTGACAGAGGTGAGGCAAACCATTATGGCAAACAGGAAAACGTGGTTTGAATATGAGAATAACAGAATAAATAGATCCCGGACATGACGGAGTATATTAAGAAAAGTACATGTCCGGGATTTTTTATTTAATTTACTTGTGGTGGCAGGGGGAAGTATGTATAATATGGTCAGGGAAATTTGGTGGATAGCATAAGATATCCCTGGGTATTTATTTCAGAAAAGAAAGGATATAGGGTAAATGAGAAAAAAATTTTTAGCAACAATCGTTGCGGTAGGGCTTGTTGCAGTAGCAGCATTTGCAGGGGCAAATGGGCTGACAGAGACACAGGCGGCATGTGAACATTCACAGGTGAAGGATGGAACCTGTGTGGATTGTAATGATCCGGTAGAATGCATTGAGGTAGAGGATGCAAGCGGAACAGCAAAGGGAACCTATTCTAAACTGGAAGATGCAGCGGCGGCAGCCGGAAATGGTGATATACTGAAGCTTCTATATAATTGTGAGAGTACATCAGCATATATTGATGCGGGAAATAAGAATCTTACAATTGATCTGAATAAAAAGAAATTAAAGGCTGTTCATTTTGAGATTATGGGTTCTCTTGTGATAGAAAATGGAGAATATAGTGGCTATATCAGGAATGCAGCGACAGGGAATGAACATACATTAACATTTGAAAATGTGAGAGCAGATCTTACGCAGCTTGGATGGTATGCAAAGGGTGGCCTTAAACTGGTAAACAGTAATATAGAACAGCAACATGATGGTGCAACATTTACAGAATGGTGGCTTGAAAAGCTGCAGATGGATCAGACATCTGTTTATAAGATTACAAATTCGCCAAGCGGACTAAGCAATTATGGGTTGCTTTCATTAGATGAAGCTGTGGGCGGTATTGAGGAATTTCTTCCGGCCGGATACACATTGGATGGACAGCCGAATTCCTATAATACGATATTAGATGAAACAGGCACAAAGGCGAGAAGTGTAGAGCTTCGTTACCGCAGACTGACAGATGCGAAAGTATCCGTATCCATCGATCCGACTTCGTATGTGTATGATGGAACAGCAAAGGAACCAACAGTGACGGTGGCATATGACGGCAAGAAGCTGATAGCAGGAACGGATTATACCTGTATATTTTCAGATAATATCAATGTCGGAACAGCAAGTGTTAAGATAACAGCAAAGAGCAAGACCTATCACGGAGAGATCGTAAAGAATTATACGATCGAGAAAGCACCACAGGCAGCACCGACAGGGCTGACAGCAGTTAATGAAAGTGCAACAGGAAAGAAAGACGGATCTGTTGCGAATGCCGCAGCGACAATGGAATATTCTACAGACCAGACTACATGGACGGCTGTAACAGGAACAGTTGTAAATGGTCTTGCAGCAGGCGATTATTTTGTAAGATATAAAGAGTCCGCAAACTATTATGCATCACCGTCCGCAAAGGTAACAGTCGGTCTGGCAGCTTCTAATACAACAGAAGCATCTACAACAGAGAGTGCTACTACAGAAAGTGTTACAACGGAGAATACTACAACAGAAACAGCTTCCAGTGAAGATACCACGACAGAAGATGCGACGGATGAGGAAGAAACGGAAGATGTGGATACCGAGGATGAGACAACAGAGGTTCTTCATGAGGATGAGACAGAAGCAACCGGTGATAAAGGCAAAAATGATCAGAAGAAAACCGGTGTAAAAACCGGTGATGCATTTGCAATGAAGGCAGCAGTTGCAGGTATGCTCATTTCGTTTGGAATGGCATGCGTGGTTATTATAAGAAAGCGCAGAAAATAAGAAAGAAAATTAACAGACAGAAAATAATAGTGCTGGATTTGGACAGAAATGTCTGAATCTGGCACTTGTGATTGAAAGGAAGCATATGAGCAGAATCGAATTGATCGCTCCATGTCATTTTGGATTGGAGTCAGTATTGAAAAAAGAAATCCTGGATCTTGGATATGAGATCGTTCAGGTAGAAGACGGAAGAATAACATTTGCAGGAGAAGAAGATGCGGTTGCAAGAGCAAATATGTTTATTCGTACAGCTGAACGTATCATGATCAAGTGCGGAAGCTTTAAGGCTGTAACATTTGATGAATTATTTGAAGGAACCAAGAGTATTCCATGGGAGCGGTATCTGACCCGTGATGCAAAATTCTGGGTATCCAAGGCTACATCAAATAAGAGCGCACTGTTCAGCCCATCTGATATCCAGTCCATCGTGAAGAAAGCTATGGTAGAACGTTTGAAACAGACCTACCATGTATCATGGTTCACGGAAGATGGAGCAGAATATCCGGTTCGTGTATTTATATTTAAGGATATTGTTACGATAGGACTTGATACATCAGGAATATCCCTTCATAAGCGTGGCTATAGGAAACTGGTTGGCAAAGCACCGATATCGGAAACTCTGGCGTCGGCACTGATCATGCTTACACCATGGAATAAGGATCGTGTACTGGTTGACCCATTCTGTGGAAGCGGAACATTTCCGATCGAGGCAGCTATGATCGGAGCAAGGATTGCACCGGGAATTGACAGAGACTTTCTGGCTTCTGAGTGGGCGAAGGTCGGCGACAAGAAGATGTGGTACAATGCAATCGATGAAGCAAATGATATGATCGACCATGATGTGAAGATGAATATTCAGGGATATGATCTGGATAATGAGATGGTGAAGTGTGCGATGGAGAATGCCAGAGCAGCAGGAGTGGATGAACATATCCATTTTCAGCAGAGAGATGTAAAGGATCTCAGGCATCCGAAAAAATATGGATTTATCATCACGAATCCGCCATATGGCGAGCGCCTCGAGGATCGGGAGGACCTTCCTGAATTATATAAGACGATCGGGGAAAGCTTCAGACGACTGGATGACTGGTCGATGTTCCTGATCACGTCATACAGTGAGGCGGAGAAATATATAGGAAGAAAGGCGGATAAGAATCGTAAGATCTACAATGGTATGATCAAATCATATTTCTATCAGTTCATGGGACCGAAGCCGCCAAAGAGAAAGTGAGACAGAGTTGAAAAAGTATTTGATCGTGGCAGCGGTTGTTATTCTGGGGGTATTTCTGTATCTGGGTTTTCTGAGACATCCGGATGTAAGCATTGAGAAGACGGAAGAAGCGGGTGCTGCCGCAGAAACTATGTTGAAAGAGATTGTGACGAATGCAAATGGAAAGGGCATTATATTATATATAAATGACAGCAGGATCACAGAAGCGGAGTATCAGCCGTATTTCAGTGACCATTTGCAGCTGATGCTCCCTATCGCGACATTTACCGATAAACTGGATTGCCATGTGAATGCATATGAAAATGGGACGATCACATTTTCCAAAGGAGACAGTCTGGTAAAGGTCTATGGTGATTCGGATGTGGTAAATATCAATGGAAATGCAATACAGGCAATCGACAAGCCAGAGAAAAAGGATGATATCATCTATGTGCCGGTGAATGAGATCTGCGAGGCATTAAACTACAGTTGTAATATCAATCTGGAGACAAATGCCGTGGTGTTAAAAAAGATTGCCGAGGAAGAAAAGCTTCCGGCAGCATATGATATGAGAGAACATGATCGTGTATCTCTTGTAAGAGATCAGGGTATCTATGGAACCTGCTGGGCATTTGCATCACTTGCGGCACTGGAAAGTACGATCCGTCCGGCTGAAAATCTGGTATTTTCTGTTGATCATATGGCAATGAATAACAGCTTTAATGTCAGCCCATTTGACGGTGGCGAATATTATATGAGTATAGCCTATCTTGCGGCATGGCAGGGACCGGTACTTGAGGAGGATGATCCGTACGGAGATAACCAGACGGTAAATGGGCTGTCAGCGGTAAAGCATCTGGAAGAAGCCATCATCCTGAAGGACAAGAATTACGAGGCGATCAAATCATCCGTATACAAATATGGTGGCGTGGAAACGGTTATTTACTGTGATATGAAGAATGCGACGAGTAGTTCTTATTATTATAACAGAAACCGCAGTTCCTATTATTATAATGGAGATCAGACACCGAATCATGACGTGGTGATCGTTGGCTGGGATGACAACTATCCGAAGGAATATTTTAATACAGAACCGGCGGGAGACGGCGCATTTATCTGCAAGAATAGCTGGGGGCAGGATTTTGGTGACGAGGGATTTTTTTATATCTCTTATTATGATACCAATATCGGTATGAACAGCGTAGTATATACGAAGCTTGGAAATAGTGACAACTACGACAAGATCTATCAGTCAGATCTGATGGGCGAGGTCGGAACGATGGGATTTGACGACAAGCCGGAGGCTTATTTTGCAAATGTCTATACGGCTGGAAAGAACGAGACATTGAAGGCGGTTTCTTTCTATGCGACAGGTCCGAAAACGACATATGATGTGTATGTTGTGACGGATTTTACCGATGTATCCGACTTGCAGCAGCGGACAAAGGTGGCATCCGGTGAAATGCAGTACGAGGGTTATTATACGATCAATCTAAATGAGGCAGTACCGCTTCCGGATGATCGGAAATTTGCGGTGGTTGTGCATGTGAACACACAGGATTCCACGATGCCAATCGCAATCGAATATAATAATGATGAGAAAACGGCGAACTTCGATATCACGGATGGCGAGGGCTATATCAGCCTGTATGGCACGAAGTGGTCGAGTGCGGAGCAGGAGAATGACTGTAATGTCTGTTTGAAAGCCTTCACGGATGTGGGGGATTGAGAAAGTGCTGCCATATCGGGCGTGGCATGGCAAATGATACTGTTATGCAGCAAGCCTGTCCACGCTGTGTAACTTCGAACTAACCTCGGTCAAACCTCGCTAAGGTCTCAGTTACTCATGTCGGTCCTTAGTGAGCGGCTATATGCAGCGAACTTAGTACCGCTACATGAGGATAGAGCGAAAGCGTCTTGCGGAATAATATGTATCTTTGCCATGCCACACTCGATATGGCAGGTGGAGTACAGAAAGAAAAGGAGAAGACAAGATGAAGAAATTGATTTTTGCTACGGGTAATGAGAATAAGATGAAAGAAATCCGCATGATCCTTGCGGATTGTGGATATGAGATCCTGTCGATGAAGGAGGCCGGAATTCAGGCTGACATCGTAGAAGATGGAAAAACATTTGAAGAAAATGCCATTATCAAGGCAGAGGCAATCCGTAAGATGACAAATTGTCTGGTGCTTGCGGACGATTCCGGTCTGGAGGTAGACTATCTCGATAAAGCACCTGGAATCTACTCTGCAAGATTTATGGGGGAAGACACCTCATACCGGATCAAGAATAAAGCGATCATTGACAAGCTTGCCGGTGTTCCGGATGAGAAGCGTACTGCAAGATTCGTATGTGCGATCGCGGCTGCATTCCCGGATGGAAAGACCATTACCAGACGTGGCACGATCGAAGGAATCATTGGATATGAAGAACGCGGCGAGAATGGATTTGGATATGATCCTATCTTCTTCCTGCCGAAGTATGGTAAGTCCACAGCAGAGTTGTCACCGGAAGAAAAGAATACGATCAGCCACAGAGGAAACGCACTTCGCTTGATAAAGGAAGTTATAAATGAGAATACTGATAATTAGTGATACACATGGAAGAACCAATACGATTCGGGATGTCTTAGATACGGTGGGTGACATCGATATGTTTATCCATCTGGGAGATGTCTGCGGAGATGAAGAATATATTTATGATAACGTAACCTGTCCGATACACATGGTTGCCGGGAATAACGACTGGGATTCCGATCTTCCGATGCAGGAGGAATTCATGATCGGCCGGTATAAGGTATTTATCACGCACGGACACCGGTACAGTGTCCATTATGGAACGGACCGCTTACAGGAGTTGATCAAATATGATGGTTACGATATTGTGATGTATGGACACACGCATGTCCAGAATCTGGAACGATATGGCGGTGCTTATATCGTAAATCCGGGCAGTCTGGCATATCCGCGTGATGGCATGAATGGCAAATACATGCTGCTGGAATTTGATCAGCATGGAACACCATTTTTTGCAGAAAATGAACTGAAACCGAAACGTCGGATGCGCAGCATATTTGAAGATATGTGGGGCGACCGGGAAGAGTAGAGATTATTAGAGACAAGAAAGAGGTCGGCTGTGAAGAAACGAGAGATTATAGAAGGTGTTATAAAAGACTATGATTTCCCAAATAAGGGAAGCTTTGAACTGGATGGCAAAAAAGTGATCGTGAAGGGAGCACTGCCCGGACAAAAGGTGTCCTGTATGGTATCCAAGGTGCGGAAGGATAAGGCAGAAGCACGTCTGTTGGATGTGCTGGAACGCTCCGAGATCGAAGATGCAGTACCACCATGTCCACAGTTTGGCATTTGCGGCGGCTGTGCATACCAGACCATGAGCTATGAGCATCAGTTGGAATTAAAGGCAGGACAGGTGAAGAAGCTGTTAGACGGTGTGATCGATTTGGAGGCACATCCATATGATTGGGAGGGCATCATCGGCTCGCCTGTTACAACTGCATACCGGAATAAGATGGAGTATTCATTTGGCGACGAATATAAGGATGGTCCGCTGGTACTAGGACTTCATAAGAAGAACAGCATGTACGATATCGTTCCTGTCTGCAACTGCGTGATCGTAAGCGAAGATTATAACAGGATCGTTTCTTATACGATGGAATTCGCAAGGGCGCATGGACTGTCTTATCATAAGAAAATGCAGCATGTAGGACTGCTTCGTCATCTGGTGCTTCGCCAGTCCAAGACAAATGGCGGACTTCTGGTAAATCTTGTAACCAGCACGGACGGATTAGAGAATCTGGATCTGAATGCATATGTAGAAGGGCTTCTGGCACTTCCGCTTGACGGAACGATCATTGGTATTCTCCATACGGCAAATGATTCTCTGGCGGATGCTGTTGTGCCGGAGAAGGTAACGCTGTTATACGGAAGAGATTATATCGAGGAAGAGGTGCTGGGACTGCATTTCCAGATCTCGCCGTTCTCATTTTTCCAGACAAATACAAAGAGCGCGGAACGACTGTACAGCAAAGCCCGTGAATATGCCGGAGATACCAAGGACAAGCTGATCTTCGACTTATACAGCGGAACCGGAACGATCGCCCAGATGTTATCACCGGTTGCCTCCAAGGTTATCGGCGTAGAGATCGTGGAAGAAGCAGTCGAAGCTGCAAGAGAAAATGCAAAGAGCAATGGACTTGATAACTGCGAATTCATCGCAGGCGATGTCTTAAAGGTCATCGACACCATCGAGGAAAAACCGGATCTCATCATCCTCGATCCACCGAGAGATGGCATCAATCCAAAGGCGCTCCTTAAGATCATCAACTACGGTGTAGATGAGATCGTCTATATCAGCTGCAAGCCAACCTCCCTCGCAAGAGATCTTGTGACCTTGCAGGAGCATGGATATTATGTGAAAAAGGCATGTGCAGTGGATCAGTTTGTGAATACCGGGCATGTGGAAACTTGCGTTCTCTTAGAGAAGACAAGTGCAACGCACGCAGTCTGAACTTAGAAACGCAGTTGTTCTGGCGAGCGGAGCGAGAGCAGAACTTCCTTGAACCTTGTCACGAAAAGATAAATAACAGCCAGAAAGTGGCGTATTTCCGGGCTTTTTCGGAAGTTGGGATTGGAAGCCCAACCTCTGAAAAGACTCGGTTTTCTTATATGGAAACATATCTACTGCAAAATGTGTGTCAGGTTGTGACCTCGGATTAGATAACGCAAATTGAGTGAGTGGATTAGATGTCAGGGATTTTGGAGTGGTTTTTGAAAAGTGAAAATAGCCGACAACAAATTCGGCAACTCGATACTAAGGGCATTTTCGGACAGTGGAATAGATGTTAAGGAAGGTGATATAAATGGACAAGCTACTATGTCTTCTTGAAAAGTATAGATGTCATTTGAATCGTGGAAATAAATCAAGTGTAGATTTTCTTCGAGATAATTATTCAGAGTATATTTCTGATGTAAAAGCGGCTTTATCACCAAAGGATAATCAGCTGGTAGGAGCGGAAATGTGCAAAATGGTTTCTGAGCAGATAGATACTATAGAGAAAAATGCAAGTCTGCTAATTGAAGTATTGGAATTATATAATAAGGGTAGGATTGTTCTAGCTTCGCAAAAAGCCTTTGAAGTATTCGAAAATATGAAACCGCAACTTATGCAGAGGTATTCTGGCGCTTATCGTCAAGAAGCCTATTTTAGAATACGTTCAGTAAATGACAATAATCCTTTTACATTGAACAGAAAAGAGTTGTTCCATATTCCATTCAATAAAAACTATTTAGTGGGTACTGAGCGATATAGTATGCCGGGGCATCCGTGTTTATACCTTGCTTCTCAAGCAGAATTATGTTGGTATGAATGTGGAAAGCCTGAAAAATTTGCTTTATCAAGATTTGACATTCCTCAGAGTGAGGATAATTACATGAAGTTTATCGACTTTTCAGAAAAGTTAATGCCACTTATGCACAGTTTCTTCTGCTGGTTTCATAATGAAGAAGACGTAGAACAAGTAAGAAAATATCTACTTAAGTATATATGTACATATCCATTAAGAGCTGCTTGTTCAATAGTAGTTGAGCATCCGGGGAGCAGATTTGTTGAAGAATATACAATTCCGCAACTGTTGTTACAATGGGTATTGAATGACCGTGATTTCGATGGAATAAGATATGAATCTTGCAATTCATCAGACGAGGTCAAATGCTTGGGAGGCCATAATTTAGTATTGGTTACTAATAACTTTGATAAAGATGGTTACGATGTTAATCTTAAAGCAAATATCAAAGTAGGCGAACCGGCTGTTTTCGATATAAATAGCATAAATATAAATCCGAATTTGAAGGATTGTTTAATGGGACGAGACATTAAGGAAGAACCTTTTTTGTGGGGATTAGAAGATGTTCCTAACAATTTTGAAAAAATATAAACTGGAGGATGAACTATGATTTCAGAAGAATTAAAAGCAATAGTAGATAAGTTTAAAGAGCAAGGAAAGATGAATTTCTTTGATGAAACAACTGAAGAAAAGATACTGGAATTTGAAAAAGAAAAAGAAATTACACTTCCATCAAAGTACAAAGAATGGATGTTGTTTTCTGACGGAGGAGAGCTGTTTCTTCCGGCAGGTGTTCAGCTATATGGAATTGAGCATAAGCCCCTTATAGATGTAAATGATAATTCAAGACCGAGTGATGACTATATTGTTATAGGTGCATTTGCTTCAGGAGACCCAATTCTATGCAAAAAGGCAGAAGAAACAATTTCTATATACAATCAGAAAATTGGAGAAATTGATGAAGAATTGGTATATCCGGACTTTGTAGCTTTCCTAAATGATTTATACGAACTACTTGGCATAGGAGAGTGATTCTATGGCAAAGAGTAGTTTTGTAGAACGAAACAAAGCAGTTCGTGAAGCATGGAATAAGGAACTTGAACTTGTACAAGAAGGTAAAGGCACAAGAGAGTGGACGCTGGAGCAGCAAAAGGACATTCTTGAAAAAGGGCGAGCTTATGATGAAAATGGCAAAGCTTTTGAAGGGCAGCATATGAAGAGTGCCGAAATGTATCCTGAATATCAGGGTGAAGCCGGAAATATACAATTCCTTACAAGAGCAGAACATTTAGAGGCACATGATGGCAATTGGCAAAATCCAACGAACTGGTATTATAATCCGATCACAAAAGAAAAGTTTGATTTTGGTGACGGTCCATTCATTCCGTGTGAGATAATTCAACTGCCGGAACCTATTATTTCTTTAACGGATGATTCGACTATACAGGAAATAGTTATTGAAGAAAAAGAGAATTTTAGTAAGGCTGAGGAGACCTTGAAACAATCTACAGAAACAAGTAGAAAAACGTACAGTAAACCTGAAACACCAAAGACTCATAAAGTACAGATTGAGACTTCTAAAAAAGCAAAAAATGCTTTTGTTAAAGGACTAAAATCAGTCGGAAGATTTATTGTCGAGCACCCAGTCGAGGCACTTGAAATAGCTGGATTAGCAATTGGTGGTGTGGCGAAAGCAGTATCTTCCATCAAAGGTAGAGGTTCTGGAAGTACGCATAGCACAGCATCTACTTCTTCAAATTCATTAGTCGCAGAGAAGGTAGCAAATATAGTAGAAAAAACAAGCAGGTCTTTACCAAGCGAGAACGATGTAACGGGTCATAAACAACGCTATCATACGAAAAACGGTGTTGTATGGAAAGATAAAGCGCCATATCACAGAGGTGGCAAATAACAAAGGGAACCCTCTTGGCCAACTAAGGTCGAGAGGGTTTCATGCATTTGCAAGTATTATCCTTCAATCTCAATTTTCAGTCCGGACTTAAGTTCCACAGTGAAGTGGTCATCCCAGACGATGATTCACTCAAGCCAGCATTTTACCATAGTGTCGTCGAAGAACTCAAGGCGTGTAGGTTGTTGCTTAATGCTCCCGGGAACTCCTAACGCTTCTTATCAATGCTATCAGCGGTATTTTGCTGAGTCATTTAGCTGACTCTTGCGATGTTCTGTTGTAACTGTGCTGGATGCATGGACTTATTTTCGAGAAGTTTATTGATTGAGACCGAGTTCTTCTGGTACTTATGGATAAATGCCCTTTGGAATAATGGCTTAATGATTGTCTTTTACGTAATATTGTAGGACAAGATCGTTATTCTTAACTCGGGTATTGTTAAGAATGTTGGTGTTGTAGGTTTTCTGGAGCAAAGCATCGCCGATGTATTTTTCGTTTCAAAGAATTTTGTTGATGGTGTTTGTATGCCGTCTTTTTCCTCTTGTACTGGGGAGAATGCTATCACGTTCTAGCTCATGGACAATCTTATTTATACTACGCACTTTGTGGTCACGTGTGAGCTTCCGGTTAGGTCAGACAGTTTAAAGACATGTATGGGACAGATGTTTTATCTTCCGGAAAAAAAGAATTTATTTGCGTTCGTAAATAATTTATAAACGATAGCTTGCAGAAGATTGAAAAACGTGAAAAATATGTGTTATACTTTAAAAAATATTTTGAGACCTGCTGTTAAGTATGAATCCATAATAGTAAAATTGGATTCTTGAGTTTTGATCGTGGCTGATCATGGATTATGCCAAGCTAGAGGGAAACCTCACAAAGGAGACAAAATGAAACTATCGTATAAAAAATTATGGGTGAAACTTGTAGAATTAGATATGAAGAAAACAGAGTTTGCTAAGAAGGCGGGAATTAGTTCTGCATCTGTAGCAAAGCTTGGTAAGGGGGCAAATATCACTACAGATGTGCTTGTAAAGATATGCGAGTATCTCAAGTGTGATATTGCTGATATTGCGGAAATAGTCCCAAATGAATCATCAGAGGAGGAGAGCTAAAATGGCGGATAAAAATACAGCCAATATTGGATTTGAAAAACAAATATGGGATGCGGCTTGTGTGCTTCGTGGAAACATGGATGCATCAGAATATAAGAATGTCGTTCTGGGATTGATTTTCCTAAAGTATATTTCAGACAGATTTGATGATAAGTACCAAGAACTTGTTGAAGAAGGCGACGGATTCGAGGAAGATATTGATGAATATACTTCTGAAGGTATTTTCTTTGTACCTGCAGGTGCACGTTGGAGTGAGATAGCAGCAAAAGCACATACTCCGGAAATCGGTACGGTTATTGATAATGCTATGCGGGCTATTGAAAAAGAGAATAAACGATTGAAAGACATTCTCCCTAAGAATTTCGCACGTCCAGAATTGGACAAGCGAAGATTAGGAGATGTGGTAGATTTATTTACTAATATCCAGATGATCGAACATGGTAGTGAAAAGGATATTTTGGGTCGTACCTACGAGTATTGCCTTTCTATGTTTGCTGAACAAGAAGGCAAGCGTGGCGGTGAATTTTTCACACCGTCATGTGTAGTGCGTACTTTGGTGGAAGTATTGAAACCTTTTAAGGGTAGAGTATATGATCCTTGTTGTGGATCAGGTGGTATGTTTGTTCAATCTGCAAAATTTATAGAGAATCACAGTGGGAACATCAGCAATATTTCTATCTATGGTCAGGATTCAAATCCGACTACATGGAAGATGGCACAGATGAATCTGGCTATTCGTGGAATTGAACCAGATCTTGGAACCTATGCTGCAGATACATTCCTAGATGATCGCCATCCAACATTGCGGGCAGACTATATTATGGCCAATCCTCCTTTTAACCTTTCCGATTGGGGATTGGATAAACTAAAAGAAGATCAGCGTTGGAAATATGGAATACCACCAGCAGGAAATGCCAACTTTGCATGGCTGCAGCATATGATTTATCACCTTGCACCGGCAGGAAGAATTGGTATGGTACTTGCTAATGGATCTCTTTCTTCTCAGTCAGGCGGAGAGGGGGAAATTCGTAAGAATATCATCAATGCTGATTTGGTTGAGTGCATTGTCGCAATGCCTACTCAGCTTTTCTATACAACACAGATTCCGGTTTCACTTTGGTTTATTAATAAGCAGAAGAAGCAACCAGGAAGGACATTATTTATTGACGCTCGCAAGATGGGCAAGATGGTAAGTCGCAAACTTCGTGAGTTGACGGACGATGATATCAAGAAGATTTCAGATACCTATGAGGCTTTTGTCGATGGAACTCTTGAAAATGTAAAAGGATATTGTGCTGTTACAGATACGGCTGAAATTGAAAAGCAAGATTATATTCTTACTCCGGGCAGATATGTTGGTATCGAAGAACAAGAAGCTGACGATGAGCCGTTTGAGGAAAAGATGGATAGGTTAACATCTGAACTGGCGGAAATGTTTGCAAAGTCGCATGAGCTGGAGGACGAAATCAGGAAGAAGCTGGGGGCGATTGGGTATGAAGTATAATCTTGCAGATATATGCGAATATGCCAAGGGAAAAGTTGATGTCGCCATCTTGGATGCTGATACTTATATATCTACGGAGAATATGATGCCCAATAAGAGGGGCATCACAAGTGCGACTTCCTTGCCGACTGTAGCGCAAACACAGGCATTCCTTGCCGGTGATATTTTAGTGTCGAATATCAGGCCATACTTTAAGAAGATATGGTTTGCTGAGTTCAATGGCGGGTGTTCTAATGATGTTCTTGTGTTTAGAGCAAAGAATGGCGTGAGCAAGCGCTTCCTGTACTATGTGCTTGCAAACGATACATTTTTTGACTATTCGATGTCGACTTCAAAAGGCACAAAGATGCCTCGTGGTGATAAAGCAGCCATTATGAAATATGACGTTCCTGATTTTACATATGAGAAACAGGAGAAAATTGCAGGAATACTGGATGCACTCGACAAAAAAATACAGCTTAACACAGAGATAAACAATAATTTAGAGCAGCAAGCTCAGGCAATCTATCAGCAAATGTTCATAGATAATGCTCGTTCTGATTGGGCAGAAGGCACTTTAAGTGATATTGCTGATATTACAATTGGTCAGTCGCCAAGTGGCAGTAGCTATAACGAGGACGGAACTGGCACAATTTTCTTTCAAGGTCGTGCGGAATTTGGATTTAGATTTCCGTCAGTTCGTCTATACACCACTGAACCTAAACGAATGGCACGGTCAAATGATACTTTGATGAGCGTTCGAGCGCCGGTAGGCGACCTAAATGTCGCTCATACGGATTGCTGCATTGGTCGTGGACTTGCTGCCATTCATTCTAAATCCAACCATCAATCCTTTGTTCTTTACACGATGTTTTCGCTAAAAAAGCAGTTAGATGTTTTCAATGGCGAGGGAACGGTTTTTGGTTCTATCAATCGTAATTCGTTGAATGATATGCCAATTCTTATACCATCTGATGATATTTTGGACGAATTTGAAAGGATTGTAGCACCGATGGATTTAACCATTCGCAATAATTACGATGAAATTTGCCGCTTGCAGGATATTCGTGATACCTTGCTTCCTCGTTTAATGTCCGGTGAACTTGATGTCTCTGATATAGACATCTAAGCCACTAAATTATTGTTTATAACATATCCCATAACTTCTGTGGGTGGCGGGAGTTAATATCAGGGGACTTCCGCCCCATAGTCGTTCTCTAAAATATTTCAAAGGAGAATTGACTGTGAAACAGAATTTAATCAAAGATGTTATTCAGGGAATGTTGCCTTACCTGAACAACGCGCAAAATGAAAAATTGCAAGAGGTGTTGCGATATACTCTTGCAAAGTATGAGGTAACGGAAAATCAAAACAAAGAGAAATACTCGGAGCAGAACTATGTAGAGTTATTTCTATCGGCAAAGAGAATAGAGGGCTGTTCCGAGAAATCTCTTAAATACTATAAGGCAACTATTGAAGCCATGCTTGATGAACTTCAAAAAGATGTTAAACACATAGTAACAGACGATATACGCGGATACCTGACAGAATATCAAGAAAAGAAGAAGTCAAGTAAGGTTACGATAGACAATATTCGTCGTATTCTGTCCAGCTTTTTCTCTTGGTTAGAGGATGAAGATTACATACTGAAAAGCCCGGTTAGGCGCATACACAGAGTAAAAACTGGTACTAATATTAAGGAAACATACTCTGATGAAGCTTTGGAGCTTATGAGGGATAACTGCACAGAGCTTCGAGACTTGGCGATTATTGATATGCTTGCTTCAACGGGTATGCGTGTTGGCGAAATGGTGCTGCTCAACAGAGATGATATTGACTTTAATGAAAGAGAATGTGTTGTTTTTGGTAAAGGCAGTAAAGAGCGAGTGGTTTATTTTGATGCTCGCACAAAGATACATTTACAGAATTACTTGGAGAGCAGAAGGGACAATAATCCGGCACTGTTTGTTTCACTGAAATCACCGCACAAAAGATTGAAAATAGGCGGCGTTGAAGTCCGTCTGAGAGAATTTGGAAAGCAATTAGGACTTAACAAGGTACACCCGCACAAATTCAGGCGTACACTTGCAACTATGGCAATAGATAAAGGAATGCCCATTGAGCAGCTTCAACAGCTCTTGGGGCATAGAAAGATAGATACAACCTTGCAATATGCAATGGTCAAGCAGAGCAATGTTAAGATTGCTCATCGTAAATATATTGGATAGAGAGGAAAACGAATATGGCTGAATGGAACAATACATATCTTTCTGACGTTTTAGTAGATAAAGGCTATATAAGAGGACCATTTGGATCAGCACTTAAAAGAGGTGATATGAAAGATAATGGTATACCAGTATATGAACAACAACATGCTATCTATAATAGTAGACATTTTAGATATTATATTGATGAGCAAAAGTTCAATGAGATGAAGCGATTTCAGGTAAATACTGATGACTTAATAATAAGTTGTTCAGGGACAGTAGGAAAAGTTTCTATTATCAGAAGTGATGATCCCAAGGGGATTATTAGCCAAGCACTTTTGCTGTTAAGAGTAGATCAAAATAAGATATTGCCGTTGTATTTGAAATATTTCTTTACATCAAGAGATGGATATAATGCTATTGTTTCACGTTCAAGTGGTTCTGTACAAGTAAATATTGCCAAAAGAAATGTTATCGAACAGATACCGCTTATGCTACCAAAGATAGAAACTCAAAGGAAAATAGTTGAGATACTAAATTCTATCGATAAAAAAATTGAAGAAAATGAAGAAATAAACAATAATTTAGTGGCTTAAAGGTCAATGTCGGACACATCAAGTTCCCCGGACATAAGTTTTGGCAACAATGCATCACGAAGCTCTGATAGGTTAATATTTTCTTTTTGATTTGAAAGTATTGTATCAAACAAGGGCCTGCATAGGGAATCAAAGTCCTGTAACACAAGTTCGGATGGGATCATTACCTGTATCTTGCCAAACTGTGTTTTATTTAAGTTGACTATTGTGCTACCACTTTGCCCAAGTTTGTTGATAGTATCGGCTAATGTTTGCATTAATAGGTAGATATAATATACAGAGATACCTTCTTTGGGAATTATTGAGTTAATCTGTTGATTAGATTGACTCTCTTCGGATACCAAAGTTACCAGACCGGCTGTCCCTATACAACTTACGCATACAGTATTAGGTGGAAGTGTTTTCTTCGGTTGAGAAGCAACACCTGCATCTGAAAGATAACGCTCGGTAGAAACAATATAAACGCAGCCATGCATATCAGGAATTGTTATGAATGGAGTATTACCACCATAATATTCACTTTTCTTGGTAGAGGGTGTTTTTCCACATATGATTTCAGTTCCGAGATCATCAATTGTACCATCTGACCAGTCATCTGGCTTCGTTCCGTCAAAAGGTTCATAATTAACAAACCAAGAACGGTATATAGCCTGAGCTTGTTGCTCTAAATTATTGTTTATAACATATCCCATAACTTCTGTGGGTGGCGGGAGTTAATATCAGGGGACTTCCGCCCCATAGTCGTTCTCTAAAATATTTCAAAGGAGAATTGACTGTGAAACAGAATTTAATCAAAGATGTTATTCAGGGAATGTTGCCTTACCTGAACAACGCGCAAAATGAAAAATTGCAAGAGGTGTTGCGATATACTCTTGCAAAGTATGAGGTAACGGAAAATCAAAACAAAGAGAAATACTCGGAGCAGAACTATGTAGAGTTATTTCTATCGGCAAAGAGAATAGAGGGCTGTTCCGAGAAATCTCTTAAATACTATAAGGCAACTATTGAAGCCATGCTTGATGAACTTCAAAAAGATGTTAAACACATAGTAACAGACGATATACGCGGATACCTGACAGAATATCAAGAAAAGAAGAAGTCAAGTAAGGTTACGATAGACAATATTCGTCGTATTCTGTCCAGCTTTTTCTCTTGGTTAGAGGATGAAGATTACATACTGAAAAGCCCGGTTAGGCGCATACACAGAGTAAAAACTGGTACTAATATTAAGGAAACATACTCTGATGAAGCTTTGGAGCTTATGAGGGATAACTGCACAGAGCTTCGAGACTTGGCGATTATTGATATGCTTGCTTCAACGGGTATGCGTGTTGGCGAAATGGTGCTGCTCAACAGAGATGATATTGACTTTAATGAAAGAGAATGTGTTGTTTTTGGTAAAGGCAGTAAAGAGCGAGTGGTTTATTTTGATGCTCGCACAAAGATACATTTACAGAATTACTTGGAGAGCAGAAGGGACAATAATCCGGCACTGTTTGTTTCACTGAAATCACCGCACAAAAGATTGAAAATAGGCGGCGTTGAAGTCCGTCTGAGAGAATTTGGAAAGCAATTAGGACTTAACAAGGTACACCCGCACAAATTCAGGCGTACACTTGCAACTATGGCAATAGATAAAGGAATGCCCATTGAGCAGCTTCAACAGCTCTTGGGGCATAGAAAGATAGATACAACCTTGCAATATGCAATGGTCAAGCAGAGCAATGTTAAGATTGCTCATCGTAAATATATTGGATAGAGAGGAAAACGAATATGGCTGAATGGAACAATACATATCTTTCTGACGTTTTAGTAGATAAAGGCTATATAAGAGGACCATTTGGATCAGCACTTAAAAGAGGTGATATGAAAGATAATGGTATACCAGTATATGAACAACAACATGCTATCTATAATAGTAGACATTTTAGATATTATATTGATGAGCAAAAGTTCAATGAGATGAAGCGATTTCAGGTAAATACTGATGACTTAATAATAAGTTGTTCAGGGACAGTAGGAAAAGTTTCTATTATCAGAAGTGATGATCCCAAGGGGATTATTAGCCAAGCACTTTTGCTGTTAAGAGTAGATCAAAATAAGATATTGCCGTTGTATTTGAAATATTTCTTTACATCAAGAGATGGATATAATGCTATTGTTTCACGTTCAAGTGGTTCTGTACAAGTAAATATTGCCAAAAGAAATGTTATCGAACAGATACCGCTTATGCTACCAAAGATAGAAACTCAAAGGAAAATAGTTGAGATACTAAATTCTATCGATAAAAAAATTGAAGAAAATGAAGAAATAAACAATAATTTAGTGGCTTAAAGGTCAATGTCGGACACATCAAGTTCCCCGGACATAAGTTTTGGCAACAATGCATCACGAAGCTCTGATAGGTTAATATTTTCTTTTTGATTTGAAAGTATTGTATCAAACAAGGGCCTGCATAGGGAATCAAAGTCCTGTAACACAAGTTCGGATGGGATCATTACCTGTATCTTGCCAAACTGTGTTTTATTTAAGTTGACTATTGTGCTACCACTTTGCCCAAGTTTGTTGATAGTATCGGCTAATGTTTGCATTAATAGGTAGATATAATATACAGAGATACCTTCTTTGGGAATTATTGAGTTAATCTGTTGATTAGATTGACTCTCTTCGGATACCAAAGTTACCAGACCGGCTGTCCCTATACAACTTACGCATACAGTATTAGGTGGAAGTGTTTTCTTCGGTTGAGAAGCAACACCTGCATCTGAAAGATAACGCTCGGTAGAAACAATATAAACGCAGCCATGCATATCAGGAATTGTTATGAATGGAGTATTACCACCATAATATTCACTTTTCTTGGTAGAGGGTGTTTTTCCACATATGATTTCAGTTCCGAGATCATCAATTGTACCATCTGACCAGTCATCTGGCTTCGTTCCGTCAAAAGGTTCATAATTAACAAACCAAGAACGGTATATAGCCTGAGCTTGTTGCTCTAAATTATTGTTTATAATTTTCAAATGAATGAAAAAGGGAGGAAAAATATATGAAAAAACAGCCTATTTTAGCAATTTGTTATGATTTTGACAAAACCTTATCTCCAGAAGATATGCAAGCACAAGGATATATACAGTCGATTGAGTATGAAGTGGCAGATTTCTGGAAGGAATCAAATAAGTTAGCATCAGACAATGATATGGATCAAAATCTTGCTTATATGTATATGATGCGTGACAAATCAAGAGGAAAAGTATTATTCACAAAGGAAACATTACGTCAAGATGGTGGTAAGGTACGATTGTTTCCAGGGGTTAGCACATGGTTTGACAGAATTAACGAATATGGTAAAAGTAAGGGGGTTATTGTAGAACATTACATTATTTCATCTGGATTAAAAGAAATGATTGAAGGTACAGAGGTAGCAAAAGAGTTTAAGAAAATATATGCAAGTTCATTCTATTATAATGATGCAGGAGAAGCAGTATGGCCGGCACAGGTAGTTAATTATACCAATAAAACACAATTTTTGTTTAGAATAGAAAAGGGAGTGCTTGATGTAAATGATCAAGAAGTTAATTCTTTCTTTGAACCTAATCAGTATAGAGTGCCATTTAGAAATATGATTTATATTGGGGATAGTGATACGGATATTCCGTGCATGAAGCTTGTAAATATAAATGGAGGACATTCCATAGGAGTGTATGATTCTGATTCAAAGGATAAATCAAAGGTTTTCAGGATGCTTGATGAGAACAGGATAAAATATTTTGCTCCAGCTGATTATGAAGAAGATTCAACACTTGAACGATTGGTTAAAAAAATAATTGACAGAACTATCTCTAATGAAATTCTTGAAGAGATTCATTTTGATTGTGTATCAGAGAAAATATCTGAAACGAAAGGTCAAAGTGAAGAAGAACGCAAGAAAGAAGAATTAATAGATAAACTTGAAGATAGTGAAAGCTTTGCTAATACGCATACGGTTATAGGACAACTTTCAAAGATTAAAGACTGGTCGGTAAAGCAAAAAAATAAGTTATATAAAATTGCATTAGAAAACACACAAGTCATGTATATTTTGAAAGATAAGGATGTTAAGAAATTTTATAGCATGATTTGTAAGGATGATAATAACGAAGATGCTGTGAAGATAAAAGAAATTATATATGAAGAGTAATTAAGTTTACAAATGAGGAACAGAAAATATTTTTCTTATTGGAATATAACGAAAAATACAGGAGGTTGAACATGCCAAATTTATTTACAGAGGATACATATGAACAGGCAATCATTGAATTGTTTGAAAACATGGGCTATGACCACCTCTACGCTCCGGATTTTGATAGAGATTATACCAGTCCGATTCTGGATTCTATTCTGAGAGATAGTTTGGTGCGTATCAACCGTGGTCTGCCTGTAGAAGCTATTGATGAGGCAATGTCTAAATTAAAGAATTTTGATACCGGAAGCCTGCTGCAGAAGAATATGATATTCATGGATTATCTGCAAAATGGCGTTACGGTTAAGTTTTTTGTGAAGGGCGAGGAGCAATCGTCGATTGTACGTTTGATTGATTACCAAAATGTAAATAGCAACTCTTTCTATGTGGTAAATCAGTTTACGTTTTTAGAAAATGGAAATAACCGTCGTCCGGATATTATTCTATTTATTAACGGATTGCCTCTTGTTTTGATGGAATTGAAGAGCCCGGCTAAGGATGAAGTTGGAGCAGAAAATGCATTTCATCAGATTCGAAATTACATGCAGGATATTCCATCTATTTTCTATTATAATGCGATTTGTGTAATTAGTGATTTATCTACGAATAAGGCTGGAACTATCACCTCCGGATTAGATCGTTTTATGGAATGGAAAACAAAAGACGGTAATTATGAAGATACTGCGTATGCGTCCTTTGAAACTTTCTATGAGGGTATGTTCCAAAAGGAACGTTTGCTTGATATTTTGAAGAATTTTATTCTTTTTTCAGGCGTAAGCAGTAATCGTTTTAAAGTATTAGCAGGATACCATCAGTATTTTGCAGTACGTAAAGCTATTGAGAAAGCAAAGGTAGCAACAAAGACCGATGGTAAGGGTGGTGTGTTCTGGCATACACAGGGCTCTGGTAAGTCATTGTCGATGGTATTCTATGCACATTTATTGCAAGATGCATTAGATAGCCCGACCATCGTAGTTATGACAGACCGTATTGATTTGGATGATCAGCTCTATGCACAGTTTTCACAATGTGCAGATTTCTTGCGTCAAACACCGGTACAGGCGGAGAGCAAGGAACATCTGAAGTCACTTCTTGATGGCAGAAGTGCAAATGGAATTATATTTACTACGATGTTTAAATTTGAGCGTGGAGAGAAAGCTTTATCGGAACGCAGAAATATTGTTGTTATGGCGGATGAAGCACATCGTGGACAATATGGTTTTGATGAGAAAATCGTTATGTCAGAGAATGAAAACGGTGAAAAGGAAGCACATACGGTAATTGGTAATGCCCGTGTTATTCATGACGCATTGCCGAATGCTACATTTATTGGCTTTACTGGTACACCGATCTCAGCTAAGGACAGAAATACTCGTGAGGTTTTTGGTGACTATATCGATGTTTATGATATGACACAGGCCGTGGAAGATGGCGCTACTCGTCCGGTTTATTATGAAAGCCGTGTAGTTCATCTAAAGTTGGATGAGAATACGCTGGCGTTAATTGATTCCACTTATGATGTCTTGGAGCAACAATCCGATGCGCAAACGATCGAGAAGAGCAAAAAGATGCTTGGCCAGATGGAAAGCGTACTGGGAGCAGATTCTACGATTGAATCTCTTTGTGATGATATCGTTGAACATTATGAAAAATACAGAGCAAATCTTCTGACAGGGAAAGCCATGATTGTGGCGTATTCTCGCCCGATTGCAATGAAAATTTACCGCCGCATCTTAAAAATTAGACCTACATGGACAGATAAAGTTGGTGTGGTTATGACTGGTGGTAACAATGACCCGGAAGATTGGAAAGAGATTATCGGAACCAAAGCGCACAAAGAAGAACTCGCGAGGAAATTTAAAGATAATAATGATCCAATGAAAATAGCCATTGTTGTAGATATGTGGCTTACCGGATTTGACGTACCTTCTTTAGCTACCATGTATGTGTACAAGCCAATGCATGGCTATAATTTGATGCAGGCAATAGCTCGTGTTAACCGTGTATTCAAGGACAAAGAAGGTGGCTTGATCGTAGACTATGTTGGAATTGCGTCAGCTCTAAAGGCGGCGATGAAAGAATATACGAAACGCGATCAGTCTAAATATGGTGACATGAATATTGCAAAGATGGCCTATCCGAAGTTTCAAGAAAAGCTGCAGGTATGCAAGGATTTACTGCATGGCTTTGATTTTAGCGGCTTTGTAGGTGGTTCTCCGCTTACAATGGCTAAGCTTATTACGGGTGGTGTAAACTTTATTCTCGATGCAAGTGTACCAGAAAGAAAAGATTTGTTCTTGAAGGAAGCTATGCTTTTGAAACAGTCTCATTCGCTTTGTTCAAGTATGACAACAGAACAGGAAAGGCATGAAGCAGCTTATATGGAAGCTTTGCGATCTACGGTTATTAAGATCACTTACGGTGGTACCGGTGGAAAGAGCCTGTCGCTTACTGAGATTAACGATCAAATCAACGAACTTTTGAAAGCGGCAGTACAGAGCGAAGGTGTCATCAGCTTATTTGACAGCAGCAAAAGTGGTGGTGAAAATTTCAGCTTGTTTGATCCGGCAGTCCTGGATGAAATCTCTAGGATGAAGGAAAAAAATATAGCTGTCGAGATCTTGAAAAAACTCATGGCCGAGCAAGTGGCTCTTTACAAGAGAACAAATGTGGTACAGTCACAAAAATTCTCGGAAAAGATTGCACAACTGATGAACTCTTATTATAACGGACTAATCACCAATGAAGAAGTTATTAAAGAACTGCTGAAAACTGCAGAGGAAATTGCAAATCTCTATAAGAATGGTCAGAAACTGGGGCTTTCACAAGAAGAGCTTGCATTTTATGATGCCCTTACAAAACCAGAGCATATTAAGGATTTTTATAAGAATGATGAGTTGATTGCTTTGACAAGAGAACTTACAGAAATGCTTCGTAAGAATCGCACTATCGATTGGCAGAAGAAAGAAACTGCTAGAGCGCAGATGCGTAAGATGGTTAAGCGACTCCTCAAGAAATATAAGTATCCGCCGGAAGACTATGATTTTGCAATAAGCACAGTAATTAGTCAGTGTGAGCTTTGGACGGATAATGTGGAACCACGAAAAGAGGAAAAACTCTATAAATATGTATCTGAAATAGAACTAAGCAAGGTGGCAGAGGATACGGTTTCTTATGGAGAAAAGAAGTAATGGAGGTGCGATATGGATGCACGTAAAGGCAATATTTATGAGATATTGAACGGAAATAAGCAATTCTTGATTCCGGTTTATCAGAGATTCTACAGCTGGGATATAGATCAGTGTAAACGACTTTGGAACGATATTGTAGAGATGCAGAGAAAAGGTAAAGTGGGCCATTTTGTAGGTTCTATTGTTAATATTGCTGAACAGGCAATGCCAACAGGTGTTCAGAAATATATGATTATTGACGGCCAACAGCGAATGACTACCTTAACACTGCTTCTTCTGGCTTTGCGTGATTATGCAATAAAGAATCCGAATGACACAACAATCAATGCTCGTCGTATAGATAATATGCTTCTAAAAAACGAGTATGAAAGTGGTGATGAACGATATAAGTTACTGCTGACTGAAACAGATAGAGATATTCTTATAAGCCTTGTTGAGGAAAAGCCAATTGCAGAAGGCACTAGATCAAGACTGATTGAAAATTACAATTTTTTTGCTGGAAAACTTGCTGATAAAGAAATTCAGCCTGCAGAGGTATATGAGTCAATTGGAAAATTACAAATTGTTAATATCACATTAGATCGCGCTGTTGACGATGCACAGGCAATTTTTGAAAGTTTGAATTCTACTGGTAAGGAACTTTCTGAATCTGATTTGATTCGTAACTATGTTTTGATGGGATTAGAGCCATCTGAACAAACTTATGTATATGAACATCTTTGGCGGCCTATGGAACAGCTGTTTATCTATGAAACGCAAGGAACGGTAATGGATGCTTTCTTCCGCCATTACTTGACCATGAAACTTTCTCGTATTCCAAAGCAAGGACGTGTATATGAAGAATTTAAATTGTATCATTTGAATTGTGAATTTGGAACTATCAGAGAATTATGTCAAGATTTGCTTGAATATGCAAAATATTATACAAATATTGTATTCAAGCGAAATACTGACACGGATTTAAAGAAGTTATATGAGGACATTATCGATTTAAGAATGGAAGTATCTTACCCGTTCTTGCTGAAAATTCATCATGACTGCGTAGAAGGACTAATTACATCAGATGAACTGAAGAAAATTTTGAAGCTTTGTATTAGCTATGTTCTGAGACGTGCAATTTGTGAGATCCCGACCAACTCAATGAACAAAACCTTTGCAACATTGAAGAATTATATTAGACCAGATGATTATCTGAATTCTATTAAGGCATTTTTCGTGATGCAGGATACATATAAAGAATTCCCAGATGACGATAAGTTTGAAGATGCATTTGTAAGCCGTGATATTTATAATATGCGTGCTAGAAATTATATTCTCAGTCGTTTGGAAAACTTTGAAAACAAAGCTCCGATTATAATAGAGAATTACACCATTGAGCATATTATGCCGCAGAACAAAAATCTTTCTTTAGAGTGGCAAGCTGATCTTGGTACTGAGTGGCAAGAGGTTCAGAAAAAGTATTTACATACAATTGGCAATCTTACTTTGACTGCATATAATTCTGAAATGAGTGACAGGCCTTTCTTGGAAAAGATGGATATGCCGGGTGGATTCAAAGAAAGTGCACTTAGGCTTAATAAATATGTGGTTTTGCAAAATAAGTGGAATGAAAAACATATCCAAGAGAGGGCAAACGAATTAGCAAAGAAAGCAGAATCTATTTGGCCATATCCAACTTTAACAGTTGCAGAACTTGCGCCATATCAAGTAGAAGATAAAACAGTGCAGAAATATTCCTTGGAAACATATGATGTGAATGCTTTTACAAGAATACTATTCGAGTCTTTAGATAAGCGCATTATGAACTTATCCCCTGCGGTTAAGAAGGAATATAAAAAGTTGTATGTTGCCTATAAACTAGATACTAATTTTGTTGATATTGTTTTTCAGAAACAAAGATTGCGTATCTCGATTAATATGAAGTTTTCAGAGATTAATGACCCTAATGGTATTTGCAAAGATATTACTGGCTTAGGACGTTGGGGAAATGGCGATGTAGAATTGTTTATGGAGCATCAGGATGAATTAGAGCAAATCATGGAAATTGTGAAACAATCCTTTGATGCACAGGCAGAGTGATGATTTCTGAATAGGCCAAGTCGAAAGCTCTCCCGACGGCTAACATCAAGTAGGACGTATCGTGTCATGTGGAGACTATAATAGGGCTACGTCGTACAGATTCGTGAAAATCCTTGAATTTACGCACTTTTGCAGCTTTTTCAATTTCGGCAGAACCGATGTGAAAAGGAATAAAAAGCAGATAGTGGACAGAATTCATGTCGTTGTCGGCTATAGAGTCGACACGAGGGACACAATATTCTTTGATGAATAAAAGTGAATAAAATAGCCAATTTGGCAGGGATATTTAATTACAAATATTGAATATCCCTGCCTTTTATTTTTCTATTCAAGGAGGTGCCTATATGTTAAAGATAAGGCTTCAAGGGACAAAAAATGACATACGCTGGTTTGTACGTTTACTTCAGAGAGATAAGCGATTTGACGTGAATAATGTTTCGACTTTTTTCGATAATGTTGGAACAGATAAATATAAACGTGTGTATGCAGAAGTATCAAGAAAGAAAAAGGATTCTGGTAAGAAACCAAGTAACGTTATGCAGGTAGAAGAAAAATGCCACTATGTAGGAAGTGGCATGGTGATTCGATAGAAATGGAGGTACAGACTTGAAAGTACAGGAGGGATACCGACTTGGCAGCATTGTTCGCAGAGATTTTTGCCCTGCGTTACAAATAGATGCAGATTCCGAGCAGGTTGTAACTTCAATGCTGAATCAGAATTTTGTCCCCATCGTTGATGGCCGGAATGCTCTATGCGGGATTCTGACAAGGAAACGGCTGATTGAATTTCTGGCACAAGCTCGTGATAAAAAAGAATAAGTCCTGCATCTTTAGACGGTCTTAATACAGATGCGCATTCTCTTTTACTTTCTTTACTCCCTTTGATTTATAATTAAGGGCACATAAAGGGGTATAAAGGAGGATTGCAGTTATGGGAGTAGTGTTGTTAAAAAGGAAGTTGACTTCGTTTCAAATTATCATCCTCGGGTTTTCCGGTGTGATCCTTTTCGGCACCTTCCTTTTAATGTTGCCGTTTTCCAGCCGAAGCGGACTGGCAACGCCTTTCTCGGATGCATTGTTTACTTCTACCTCAGCAGTTTGTGTAACCGGACTCATTATACATGATACGGCAACATACTGGTCGGCCTTCGGCCAGTTTGTCATTTTACTGCTGATTCAGATTGGAGGCATGGGGGTTATTACCATAGCCGCATCTTTTGCAATGATTTCCGGTCGGAAGATTTCTTTGATGCAGCGCTGTACCATGCAGGAGGCGATTTCAGCGCCAAAGGTAGGGGGAATCGTTCGCTTGACTGGCTTTATCGTCAGGGTGACACTGGTGATGGAACTGCTGTGTGCAGCCGTGATGGCGCCGGTGTTTTGCCGTGATTTCGGGAAAAAGGGACTTTGGATGGCACTGTTTCATTCCGTGTCCGCTTTTTGTAACGCAGGCTTTGATCTATTGGGTGTGCGCACTCCCTTTTCCTCCCTGACCAGCTATGCAGCAAATCCAGTCATAAACTTTACTATTATGTTCTTAATTGTGTTTGGAGGCATTGGCTTTCTGACTTGGGATGATATTCGGACAAATCGATTGCATTTGCACAAATATCGGATGCAGAGTAAGGTGATTCTTTGTACCACAGCGGTTTTATTGATCGTTCCGGCAATTTACTTTTATTTTTTTGAGTTTGCTGATCTTACCCGAAAGGAACGGCTTTTATCTTCTCTTTTTCAAGCTGTGACACCACGAACGGCGGGTTTTAATACGGTGGATTTAACTGATTTGAGTGAGGCCGGACAATTTATCACCATTGCGCTGATGCTGATCGGCGGTAGTCCCGGGTCTACCGCAGGCGGTTTGAAAACAACAACCATTGCTGTTTTGCTTACTACTGCGATTTCTACCTTTCGGCGCAGAGAAAATGCCAACCTCTTTGGACGTCGCATTGATGATGATGTCGTAAAAAATGCAGCGACAATTTCGCTTATGTATATCACGCTATGTTGTACCGGTGGGCTTATCATCAGCGTTTCCGAAGGACTTCCCATGCTTACCTGCCTTTTTGAAACTGCCTCAGCTGTTGGCACAGTCGGCCTGTCCCTGGGAATTACGCCGGAACTGAATCTGCTCTCACGGAGTGTTTTGATTCTGCTGATGTTTTTTGGACGAGTCGGTGGCCTTACATTAATTTTTGCGGCCTTGTCCAGTGCACAAAAGAAAGTTTCAAAACTACCAAAGGAAAAAATAACAGTAGGATAAAGGAGACATTATGAAATCAATTCTTCTAATTGGTCTGGGGCGATTTGGAAAGCATATTGCCCTGCACTTAAATCATTTGGGCCATCAAGTGATGGCGGTAGATACTTCGGAGGAACGTGTAGAGGCTGTTCTGCCCCTTGTTACCAATGCACAGATTGGAGACAGTACGAATGCCGATTTCTTGGAATCTCTCGGTGTTCGCAACTATGATGTATGCATTGTGGCCATCGGCAACAACTTTCAAAGTTCACTGGAAACAACTTCTCTGCTCAGTGAATTAGGAGCGAGGTTTGTAGTTTCCAGAGCTGCAACTGATGTTCAGGAAAAATTTTTGCTGCGTAACGGTGCAAATGAAGTAGTCTACCCGGAAAAACAGCTCGCAAAGTGGACAGCAATCCGTTACAGTGCGGATCACATTCTCGATTACATAGAACTGGATGAAAATCATGCCATGTTTGAGATTCCCATTCCCAAAGATTGGGCGGACCATTCGATTGGAGAGCTTGATATTCGTAAAAAATTCAATATTAACATTATGGGAATCAAGAAAAGCGGCAAGCTGGAGTTATCTATTACTTCAGACACAGTGCTGAAAGCAGGAGATACCATGTTGGCGTTAGGAAGTAACAGAAATTTGCAAAAGTGCTTTCATACTTGATTTTAAGAAAAATCAAAGGAATTGGGGGTGAATCCATGCAGGATGTTATTTTACTTGTAAGTACATCAGCCATATTTATTTTTGGGGATTTTCTGATGAATAAACTGGATGTTTTTCTGGAAAACAATTTTGAGCCGATTACCCAGAATCAAATCACACAAATAGCACTATGGAGGGATTCCAAAAAATTACCTGTCGTCGATTTTTTCATTGGATGCCTGAACAAATTTGCCGTGGATCAGTCGCAGATGTAGGCTTTGACGTTGTGTGTTATAATATTGAAAAAGGAAATCGCTTTTACTTGAGTGACAGATAGGAGGGTTAAAATGGAACTGCCAAGACAAGATCCGGATCAGCGTCTTCGTGTGATCCGTAACGATGCATCCACTAAGAAAAGCGGAAAACTCAAAATCTTTTTCGGTTATGCCGCAGGTGTCGGAAAGACCTATGCCATGCTTCAGGCGGCTCATCAGGCTAAGGAGCGTGGCATCGATGTGGTTGCTGGATACATAGAACCCCATGCCCGACCCCAGACGATGGCACTTCTGGACGGTTTGGAGCAGCTTCCTGTGAAACAAGTTGCTTACGAAGGAATGACCTTTCGTGAATTTGATATTGATGCTGCACTCAAGCGAAATCCTCAGCTCATACTGGTGGATGAGTTGGCCCATACCAATGCCGAAAGCAGTCGGCACACGAAGCGGTATCAGGATGTTCAGGAACTGCTAAATACTGGAATTGATGTCTATACGACTGTAAATGTCCAACATATTGAGAGTCTCAACGATACAGTAGCCTCTATCACCGGAATTCTTGTGCGGGAGCGTATTCCGGATTCCACCTTTGATCAAGCAGATCAGGTAGAACTGGTGGATATTGAGCCTGCGGAGTTGCTGGAACGACTGGCAAGTGGAAATGTGTACCGGGAAGATCAGGCGCAGCGGGCAACAGTTAATTTTTTCACGCTGGAAAATCTCACCGCATTGCGGGAAATCGCCCTCCGTCGGTGCGCTGACCGGGTGAACTTGCTGACGGAAAGCGCCAGAGTACAGAGCCGAGGCGATTACCATACAGACGAGCGCATTCTGGCATGTCTTTCCTCGTCGCCATCCAACGCAAAAATCATTCGGACTGCTGCAAGGATGGCAAGAGCCTTTCGGGGAACATTTACCGCTCTTTATGTGGAAACGACAAATACAGCGGCGATGAGTGACGATGATAAAAAACGTTTGCAGGATAATAAGCGTCTGGCTCAGCAACTTGGCGCTGCGATTGAGACAAGTTATGGCGATGACGTGCCTTATCAGATTGCGGAATTTGCCCGTCTTTCCGGCATCTCAAAAATCGTAATTGGACGAAGTACCATTGCACGAAAGAATATTTTCAGCAAGCCCACCTTGACGGAACGCCTGATTTCCAGCGTACCTAATCTGGATATTCATGTGATACCGGATGCCAGCACAGGAACCAGCTATCAGGAAAAAAAGAGTAAGGCGCAGGTAGATGCGATGCCCCTGCGTGATGTTCTGAAGAGTATAGCTGTATTGCTGGTAGCTACACTAATTGGCTGTGGCTTTGACGCTCTTGGGTTCACGGAGAGTAATATTATCGCAGTTTATATATTAGGCGTACTTGTGACCGCTGTAATCACAACCAACCGACTGTGCGGGATTCTGACCTCGGTTGTCAGTGTGCTGGTTTTCAATTTCTTTTTTACCACTCCGAGACTGACATTCCATTTTGACGATCCGAACTATATTATTACCTTTACCATTATGTTTATAGTAACACTGCTTTCCGGATCTCTCGCTACCCGGCTGAAAGAAAATGCGAAACAATCTGCCCATACAGCTTACCGTACAAAGATTCTTTTTGAAACCAACCAGCTTCTGCAAAAAGAGCAGGATGAGAATGCGGTAATCACCGCTACGGCAGGGCAGCTCATGAAGCTGCTGAAAAAAGATATTGTGGTCTACCTGTCTGATGGTAAAGAACTTGCCACCCCTAACGTTTTTCGTGCTGTTAATAGCATTCAGGAAGATTTAATTTCTGAGAACGAGAAAGCAGTCGCCGATTGGGCCTTCCGAAACAATAAACACGCCGGTGCCACAACAGATACATTATCCAGTGCAAAGTGTTTATACCTTGCGATTCGGGTTAACCAGAATGTATATGGAGTAGCTGGTATTGCTGTGAACGGTACTCCATTGGACTCTTTTGAAAATAGCGTGCTTCTTTCCATTCTTGGCGAGTGCGCATTGGCGCTGGAAAACATCAAAAATGCCAAGGAGAAGGAGGAAGCGGCTGTCCTGGCACAAAATGAACAACTTCGTGCCAACCTGCTGCGGGCAATCTCCCATGATCTTCGGACGCCTTTGACAGCGATTTCCGGCAGCGCAGACAATTTGCTTGCAAATTATAAAAAAATGGACGATGCACTACGGGAGCAGACCTTTACTGATATTTATGACGATTCCATGTGGCTAATCAATCTGGTTGAAAATTTGTTAGCAGTCACACGAATTGAGGGCGGACAGGTCAATCTAACTCGGAGTATCGAACTCATGGATGAGGTCGTTTCTGAAGCGCTGAAGCACATCAACAGAAAAAGTAAAGAACACACCATTCGTGTGACCAGCGGTAAAGACTTTATCCTTGCCCTCATTGACGCGAAGCTGATCGTTCAGGTGATTATCAATTTGGTTGACAACGCCATCAAATATACCCCTGTCGGTTCAGTAATTGAAATACACACCGATCAAAAAGAGCAATGGGTCACGGTTTCCGTTTCCGACAACGGCCCTGGGATTCCCGATGAGCAGAAACCCCGTATTTTCGATATGTTTTATAGTGGGGCCAATAAAGTGGTCGACAGCCGCAGAAGCCTTGGATTGGGGCTGTCCCTCTGTAAGTCCATTGTGACCGCCCACGGCGGCACGATTTCCGTATCAGACAATCAGCCAAATGGCACTGCTTTTAAATTTACATTACCTGCAGAGGAGGTAGAACTTCATGAATAAACCTTTGATATTAGTGGTTGAGGATGACCCGTCTGTACGAAATCTCATTACGACCACTTTAAAAACAAATGATTATCGTTATGTGGTAGCACCTAATGGCTCGGCAGCCATTATGGAGGCCACATCGCACAATCCTGAAATCATCTTACTGGATTTGGGCTTGCCGGATATGGATGGCATTCAAGTCATTCAAACGGTTCGCTCTTGGTCCAATGTTCCGATTATTGTAATCAGCGCCCGAAGCGAGGATAACGATAAAATCAAGGCGCTGGATGCCGGAGCGGATGATTATTTGACAAAGCCCTTTTCGGTAGAAGAACTGCTGGCACGACTTCGGGTGACGCAGCGAAGACTCTCTCTGATGACGGCAGAGATGTTTACTGCCAGTTCTGTATTTGTGAATGGTAAGTTGAAAGTGGATTATGCCGGGGGATGCGCTTATCTGGATGAAAACGAACTTCACCTGACACCCATTGAGTATAAGCTGTTGTGTCTGCTGTCCAAGAATGTCGGCAAGGTACTGACCCATACCTTTATCACACAAAATATCTGGGGCCGCAGTTGGGATAACGATGTGGCTTCGCTGCGGGTATTTATGGCAACATTGCGAAAAAAACTGGAGCCAACAGAGGAGTCTCCACAATATATTCAAACACATATTGGTGTGGGCTACCGTATGATGAAAATAGAATAACGCTATAAGGACGGCCAGTGTTCTCTATGAAAAATAGACGATTGAGTTTCGGATTGCCCTAATCATTTTTTGATTTTTAGGAATAAGCACTCCAAACACAAAACCGTTGCTATTTAACAGCGATGATTTGCGCTTGAGATGTCGCGGCGGTTGAAACCAAACATTTCTGCCGCCCTCCTCCTCCGGGCAAGTATAACATTGCATCGGCATTATCGTTCCATGTAATTCAGTATAATAATGGCTGTTCTTGGCGCGCCAGTTTTCCCTCACGGAAATCTGGCGTTTTTTGTTGCCATTTTTTCGGAGGTGACCCGGTTGCCTGCCGGTGTCGGTCTCCGCCTCCATTCGATTCACCCGTCAATCATCCGTGAATCGAAATGGAGGTACATAATGAAGAAAATTAACCTTCGGGAACTTTATCCTGAAGTTTATACAAGTAGGAGAAGAAGTTTATATCAGTATGATAAATAAAGCTGAAAAATATTGTTGGTTTATGACGCCATATCTAATCATAACAGATGAAATGACGCATGAAAAATAAATTTTGTTGAGGTTAAATTGAGATTGACTTTGTATTGTATAAGTATGAAATAAAAAGGAATCAGGTGATGTACAATGATAAAGCATAAAATATGTAAAATCCTTCTTGTTATACTGGCAATTTTTTTATGTGTGGTTTTTTATGAATTGCTCGGAATCTGCGTTGCATATAAAAAGCAGCCGGAAGTGTCCAATACAACCAAAAAAGAAACAATAAATGGGTCATGGAACGAATGCAGTGAAAATACAGAACGGGCAGTAATCATAGAAAAGAATCCAGAAGCGCTTTTACAAAGAGTGCGTTTGATTAAGAATGCAAAAAAGGAAATTATTCTTTCTACTTTTGCATTTCAATCCGATGAAAGTGGAAAATTGATTTTAGGAGCACTGCATGATGCGGCAGACAGAGGTGTACATATTCGTCTGTTAGTAGATGGAATGGAGAGCTGGATTGATATGGAAGGAAATCCGTATTTCTATGGATTATCTTCCCATGAGAATGTTGAAATTAAACTGTATAATAAGGCCAATCCGTTGAAACCGTGGAAAATGATGGGTAGAATGCATGATAAATATTTGATTGCAGATGGAAAGAGATATATTCTTGGGGGAAGAAATATACACAATTATTTCCTGGGTGATTTTCCGGGACATAAGAACTATGACAGAGACGTGTTAGTGGTTTGCGATGAACCTGAGAAAGAAAATTCAGTTAACCAGTTGTCAGAGTATTTTGAAACCATATGGAATCAGGAAGACAGTGGTTATTTTCATAACAATAAAAAACTGGCAAATAGAAAATCTGTAAAGAACGCAGTTTTAGAGCTGCAGAACAGCTATCAGAAATATTTTGAGGAGAATAAGGAAAGAATCTGCGAGACCGATTATACGGACGAAACTTTTGAGACAGAAAAGATTACATTAGTGTCAAATCCTATTCACACAGGTTCCAAAGAACCAGTAGTGTGGTATCAGTTGGGAGAATTGATGAAAAATGCAAAAAATCGTGTGAAGATCCACACGCCATATATTATCTGTAATGATATGATGTATAATACATGGGAGGAGATTGCAGAGAACGTTTCAGATTTTTCTATCATGACAAATTCAGTTGCGAATAATAGGAATCCATTTGGGTCTGCCGATTATGCGAAAAACAGAAATAGAATCTTAAGTACAGGAATTAATATCTGGGAATATGAAGGCGGTTATTCATACCACGGAAAAAGTATTCTGATTGACGATGATCTGTCTGTAATCGGTTCCTTTAATATGGACATGAGAAGTGTATATCTGGATACGGAACTGATGCTTGTAATACGCAGTAAAGATATTAATAAACAGTTGGAAGAGGGCATGATGGAATATGAAAAAGTGTCCCGCCAGATATTAGAAGGCGGAACTTATAATGATCCATATCATGTAGAGCCAATCGAATTAACAAAGAAACGTCAGAGAAAAATATTTTTGGTACAGCATCTGCTTGGATGGGCAAGGTATCTGTTTTAATAAGGAGGAAGGAAAACGTGTTTCAAATATTGATTGTAGAAGATGATAAAGAATTAAGCCAGCTATTCCAAAAAGTGCTTGAGAAGAATGGATATCAAGTCAAAAGTGCATCGGATGGAGCACAGGCATTAGAAGTATTGGATAAGGAATATATTGATCTGATCATTTCTGATATTATGATGCCGGTTATGGATGGCTATGAACTGGTGTCAGAACTTCGTTCAGCAGGATATCAGATACCAGTGCTTATGATCACTGCGAAAGGTTCCTTTGATGATATGCGTCAGGGATTTTTTTCGGGAAGTGATGATTATATGGTAAAACCGGTAAATGTGAATGAAATGGTTTTAAGAGTCGGAGCACTGCTTCGCCGTGCACAGATATTGAATGAACACAAAATTGTGATCGGTTCAACAGAGTTTGATTATGATGCAATGACGGTTACAACTGATAAGGAAAGTCTTGTTTTACCTAAAAAACAATTCCTGCTTTTATATAAGCTTGCAGCTTCGCCAGGCAGAACATTTACAAAACAACAGTTGATGGATGAAGTATGGGGATACGAGACGGAGGCAGACCCACATACAATAGAGGTACATATAGGAAGACTCAGAGAGCGTTTTAAAGATAACCCAGATTTTGAAATCGTAACAATGCGTGGAATTGGATACAAGGTGGTGAAAAAATAATGGAACAAAAGAAAAAAAAAGGATTGCGGATCCGATCCTGTCTGACTGGTGCAATCTGGCTTGCACTTGTATTTTCAACAGTCATATCTGCTTTATTATTTGCTTTTTTGAATCATTTTTTTAATCTGCCGGGCAGCATACCTGTGCTTGGCTGGCTTTTGATTTTCAATACATTGATTGCAGGGCTGATCACTTCCTTTATCAATGCAAAGTTACTGGAACCAATTACCAGACTTAGTAAAGCAATGAAGGAAGTTTCTCAGGGAGATTTTGAACAGCATTTGGAAACGAACAGCCGTATAGCAGAAGTTGGAGAATCTTATCAAAGTTTTAACGTTATGACAAAAGAACTTCGTGCAACAGAGGTGCTGCAGATGGATTTTGTATCTAATGTTTCTCATGAGTTTAAGACCCCGATTAATGCCATTGAAGGATATACAATGCTGCTTCAGGGAGAAGAACTGTCTCCGGATCAAGAGGAATATGTAGAAAAAATCTTATTTAACACCCAAAGGCTTTCCGGATTGGTTGGTAATATTTTGCTGTTATCCAAGTTAGAGAATCAGAATATACCAATGAAAAAAACGGAATATCGTCTGGATGAACAGATCCGCCAGGCATTTCTTTCATTGGAAACAAAATGGACAGAAAAAGAAATTGGTTTTCAGGTAGAATTGGAGGAAGTTAAATATACTGGGAATGAAGGACTTTTTATGCATATCTGGATAAATCTTTTAGATAATGCGATTAAGTTCAGCCCTTCAAAGGGGACAATTACGATGTTTCTGAAACAAGAACAGGATTCTGTTAAGTTCATTCTGGAAGATGAAGGACCAGGAATAGAGGATGATGTAAAATCCAGAATATTTGACAAGTTCTATCAGGTAGATGGATCTCATAAAGCAGAAGGAAATGGCCTAGGTCTTGCACTTGTAAAACGGATTGTAGATAGTGCCGGAGGAACAATCAAAGCAGAAAACCGTGAATATGGTGGATGCAGATTTGTTATAGAGCTGCCAAAGCAGAAAGATGAGATTATATAGTTTTAAGATAAATTAGAAGATAGGAGGATTTATATGACATTTTATCAGGAGTTGCAGTTAAATCAGGCAGGTTCTAAAAAACTGTTGAAAGAGAGTGAAACACTAAAAGAAAAATTATATCATATGTGGGTATATCTGGTGAAGATAGCTGTTACAATGGCATTTTGTTTTTTCTTTGTTAGTATGTTCAGCATCCTATTTGGAAATGAGAACAGCATTGTAGGTGTAGTAGTCTTATTATGTCTCATGGTGTTTAGAAATGCGGATCTGGGGATCCACACCGGACAATCTACGATGCTTTTGGCTTTGTTCTTTGTAATTATGACTGTATGTCCGCATTTAGCAAATCAGTTTTCACCGGTATTGGGAATGCTGTTAAATATTGCGGCACTGGCTGTGTTGATTCTGTTCGGATGCCATAATCCACTCATGTTTAATCAATCTACATTGGTTCTTGGGTATCTGCTGCTATATGGTTATGATGTTACGGGAAAAAGCTATCAGATGCGATTAGTCGGAATGGCTTTAGGTGCAGCACTTACCTGCTTCGTATTTTATCGAAATCATAAAAACAGAACTTATAAAAGAAATCTGAAAGATCTGATACAAGAATTTGATATCACTTCTTCCAGAACAAAATGGCAGATATGTCAGATTTTATGCGTACCGATTGTCCTTTGCATTGCAGAACTTTGTAATATGCCACGTGCAATGTGGGCTGGTATTGCGGCCATGTCCGTGATTTTGCCGTTTATGGAAGATATGCACTACAGAGTCCGTAAAAGGATTGTCGGAAATATTGCAGGTGTTATATGTTTTACAGTATTATATTTTCTGCTTCCTTCGTCAATCTATGCATATATAGGAATTCTTGGTGGAATCGGTGTAGGATTTTCAGCACAATATGGCTGGCAGGCAGTATTTAACACATTTGGTGCTTTAGCCATTGCTGCAGAGACTTATGGACTACAAGGAGCGGTTAGTCTTAGAGTGATTCAAAATGTTTTTGGTGTTGTGTTTGCTTTAGCATTTTGTGTTATATTTTATTGGTTTATGTCTAAAAAAAAGGAAAGTGAGGTGACCGTACATGCAGAGTGAAGTGAATCAGGAAGAAAATTTGAATAGAATTATTACGGTTCCTAATCTTCTTTCTTTTTTTCGGCTTTGTCTGATTCCGGTAATTATATGGAGTTATTGTGTAAAGAAAAATCCTCTGTTAGCTGGTGAAATCTTATTGCTGTCTGGTCTTACGGATCTTGCTGATGGATATATCGCAAGAAGATTCCATAGGATTAGTAATTTAGGAAAAATACTTGATCCGGTGGCTGATAAGCTGACACAGGCAGCGATGTTAATCTGTCTGTTTACTCGTTTTCCGCATGTGCTTCTTTTAATCGTAATAATGGCAGGTAAAGAGTTGTATATGGTAGTCAGTGGATGTCTTGTGATACGAAAGACAGGAAAAGTATATGGTGCAGACTGGCATGGAAAGATAGTAACCTTTTTATTATATGGAACTGCAGCGGTGCATATTATATGGTTCCACATTACACCGATGGTATCAGATCTATTGATTGGTTTGTGCGCTATAATGATGGTCATATCGGTCGCTCTGTATATTATCCAGAATACCAGGACTCTTAAGGGAGAGACTGTATAAGCAATTTTATATTGCAATGACTAGAAAAATATTTAGGAGAAGATAGATATAAACAGTAAGTCAAACACACAAACTATGGAGTCTTTAGTCGGTTTAATAAAATTTTAGATTCTCTATTTACCAGGTTCTTCCACAGCTGATTGAACTCTGGGGACTGAATGTAAAAACGGATGTTGAATCTAAAAAAAGTTCGCCCAACTGAGCGTGAAATGACAACCCCATTGTTTCTGCTTCGATGTGTGCAGTTAGGCTTATCGATGGCAGATCTTGATATGCTGTCGATAGGTCTTATCAATGATATGTATGCAGAGAGCAGAAACGATGATTGCAAATATGCAGAACTAGCAACGCAGGAAGATTTCGACAAGTTTTAATGGTAATAATTATTAATAATATGTTATACTCAAATCAGTAAAGAGGTGATTATATGGTTAATAGCCATTTTATTCCTCAACTCATTTTGAGACATTTTTGTGAAGACGAAAAAATCCAGTATTATGATTTGAATTCAGGGAATATAGAGTCCAAGAGTACCAAATCAGTATTTTCCGAAAAAGGGTATTATCCTGAGAATATTGAGAAAGACTTATGTCACAAGATAGAGGTTCAGTTTGCTAATATATTGAACAACAAAATTCTTAAAGAAAACTACAATATTGCTTTAACATCAGAGGACTTATTAACAATAAAGAAGTATTTAATTATTACGACTTTAAGAGTTAAGGATGAAAATATGGAGCATAATCTCTGGTATAAGACCTTAAAAAGAGATGGATTTATTTTTGAGAATGACCCATTTAAGGATATATTCAGTGGTGATTTCTACGAAAACATGAATAAGATTTTAGAATGTCAAAATAAGGAAGAGTTGGTTAGGATAGCAAATAAAGGCGAGAACATGAATCTTTTTAATTATGTGAAAGATGTTGTTTTTTCGTATAATGTATTTGTAAGAACAAACAATAGTAAAGAGGATTTAATTATTACTGATAGAGGATGGGCTGCATATATGGGACCTATTGGTGTAAGAAAGATGAACGCACTAATGCAAAGTGGTCGGATTGAAGATGCTATGTTGCTTCAAATGGTATCACCGCAAGATTATGGTATATTTCCTTTATCAAGGAATATGGCAATAATTACAATGAGTCCTGCATATAAACAGCACTTAAAGGGTTCAGGTACAAGGATAATATATCCGCCACATGCCCCAACTTTATCTGCGTGTTTGGGATTTGGGAGTGAAGATACGATAGAACCACCTACAAATAAATTTTTAAAATCTGGTGCGATGGTGTATCAATATAAAATTAAACAGTTAGTAAAAAGAGATGTTATCTTTTTGAATTCATTGTTACTAGATTATGCGAATCAGTTTTTTGGCTATGCAAATGCAGATAAAGTAAGATCAAGTTTGAAGGAAAAGAATATTGATATTTAGTTGAGAGCATCAATCCTTAAGTGGGTTGGTGCTTTTTCTTGCTCGGAGAAATCCGAGCATTTTTATGTCAAAATTTAGGAGAGAGGAGGTGAGAATTCATGGCAAGCCGTATACAAGGAATTACCGTAGAAATTGGTGGTGATACAACCAAATTACAGAATGCCCTTAAAGGTGTGAATGGACAGATCAAGTCCACCCAGTCGAAGCTGAAGGATGTTAACAAACTGCTGAAACTGGATCCGGGCAATACGGAACTTCTGGCACAAAAACATAAACTGCTTGCTGAGGCCGTTGGTGAAACGAAAGAAAAACTGGCAACCTTAAAGACGGTAGCAGAACAGGCAAATACAGCACTTGCCAATGGAGAAATCTCACAGGAACAGTATGATGCCCTTCAAAGGGAAACCGTAGAGACGGAGCAGGATTTGAAGAACCTTGAAACACAGGCAAATCAGTCAGCTACGGCAGTCCAGAAGATAGCCACAGCCGGAGAAAAGTTAAAGACCACAGGAGATAACATTTCCTCTGCCGGACAGAAACTATTACCCGTTACAGCAGGGGTGACTGCTCTTGGAACCGCATCGGTTACTACGGCTGCCAATTTTGAATCTTCCATGTCACAGGTACAGGCAACAATGGGAATCACAAAAGATTCTATGTCAAAGGTAAACGGTCAGTCAGTGAATACAATGGATACCCTTTCTAAACTGGCAAAGAAGATGGGTGCAGAAACTGCATTCTCTGCATCAGAGTGTGCAGAGGCTCTTAATTATCTGGCTCTTGTAGGATATGACACACAGCAGATCTAGAAGGTTGGTTAGGTTTCCAACATTGACCTTGTGGTAACTTTGGACAGGAAAAGGAAACATAACAAGTAAAAATATCTGTTAATATAAAGAATACTACAGAATAAATTTAAACAGGTTTTACCGACAATGAAATGTTGGTAGAACCTGTTTTCAGTTTTGAGATGACCTGTGTTATAATGAATATTAATTTATTTATAGTTGCAAAAGAAAAAGGAGATGCATAACATGTGGTCTGTGACCAGAATAGATGAAGCAGATTATGGCTGCGAGGAGCGGATGCCCGGGGAACCGCTTCTGGTGCTGGTAACAATCGAAAGTGACGATGGCAGAATGTGCCGGTTTGAGTGTGCGGAGAACTGGCTCCTGCAACAGGGCATAGATGAGGGTGATGAATGGCCGGAGGATATTGAACAGGTGGAAGCGGACAGAGAACAAATTGACCGGATGAGCGAGTGGATGAACAAATACTATGAAGCCGTAGAGGAAATGGAAGACCTGTTTGATGCAGAGTGAATAAGTAAACGAAGAAAGACAGAAAAGAGAGGACTTACCATGCAGATAATGAATGCAACAGAAGAAGATAAAGATGAACTGCTGGCTTTATACCATGCGATGATCGGGGGACCATGTGAGTGGAGCGAGACATACCCGGATGAGAACACGATCGCATTTGACCTTAAGAATGAAGACCTGTTTGTGATGAAGAACGATGCGGGAGAGATCATTGCGACGATCTCAATCGACCATGACGATGCCGTGGAGTCGCTCACCTGCTGGCATGAGGATCAGGCACCGTCGGGAGAATTGTCCAGACTCTGTGTAAGAAAGGATATGCAGGGACAGGGAATCGCAAAGCAGATGATGAATTATGCCGGTGATGTGTTGAAGAACAGGGGCATGAAAGGAATCCATATTTTGGTTCGGGAAGGCCATGTGGTAGCACTCTCGACATATGCAAAGATCGGGTTTAGAACTGTCGGGGAATGTGATCTGTTTGACAAACATTTCATTTGTATGGAGAAGAAATTCTAAGACAAATTACGGACATAAAAATTATATCAGTCAGGAAATATAGCACTGCGTTCCGGTGTTTGCCGCAACGCCTCAAACTCGCTATTTTCCTGACTTTTTTCATGATTTTTCTTGTCTGAAACGCTTGTGGAATCAGGTGCTTTTTGATAGAATGACTGCAAATAACTTCCCTGGGGAGGGAAGCAGATGGAGGACAAAATTATGAGGAAAAAATTAGGGATTTTTCTAAGTTTATGGCTGTGTATCAGTATGATATGGTTGCCATTTGCCAGCACACAGGTAAGGGCTGCAGAAACCAACATGGCAACATTGAATTTTATCGGGGCATCTATTGAAAATGGAAAAGCGACCTTTGCTGTTGATGATGCCTATAAAGTAAGGCTGACATTATGTACGAGAGATATTGTTATGGACAGTTACACAAATTGTCCGATCAATGGAAATAACATGCAGATCGATCTGTCAGATAAAGAATATTATCTGAAAGCAACTACCGTTTTGGATGTTTCCTCGCCAGATGACCTGCTTGGAATCTCAAGTGTGAAACTTCAGTTATATATCAATGATGAATCGTATGATATCAGCTCGAATCCTTATGTAAAATTGGATACAAACCGTTTTAGCGGTAATCTGAATTTCAGAATAGAAAAAGTATCAACGCCTCCGAACCCCGGTTACCCGGATGATATTCAGATCATGGGAACCTATGATGGATTTGGAATGGAAATTTATCTGAATTCAGCGAAGATCGGAGCTGAGAGCAGTCAGATACAGGGAACTGGCAAGGGATATGCGTCCGGTGAAATCTATAATCTGCTCAGGATCCAACTGGCATTTGGAGATGGAGATATCGGGACGGTCACAGTAAATGGAAAGGCAATCACATTGCCGGAAGGAACGAAGGATACAGTGGAATTCACGATTGCGCCTGCCAGTGAATATGTGATCGAAGTTACAAAGAAGCCGACGATCATACCAAGAACTATTATATGGGCCAAAGATAAAACAGGTAATAATGGATTGAAAGATTATGAGCTGTTAAAGAATGGAACGCTTGAGATCCTTGAGATCAAAAATCCGGACGGAACATCGATTGGTTTAGATGGTGTTAAGCAGGACACCAATTATGGATGGGCAAGTGTTATACCGAGTTCAGAAATTATTCTCCGGGCAGTACCGGAATATGGATATCAGCTTGGATCGATAACGATAAATGGTCAGTCTTTAACGCCTTTGTCAGATGCATCTACATTTTCATATACAATGCCGGATGAAAATGTACATATCAGCGGCATATTTACAAAGGCAGAAGATCAGGTAGAGCTTAAGACAGATAAAGTGAAAAAAGCATTGATCCAGCTTGCAGAAAATGAGATCACGTCAGGAAACAATAGACTGACGATCAAGGATGCAGTTCTCACACAGCAACAGCTTGAGGCTTTTAAAAAGGCAGCAGGTGATTATCACATCACCGGGTATTTTGATATCAAGCTGGCACAGATCCTGTATAAGAATACAGTAGCAAATTTGTGGGTAAATAATATAGAGACATTGAAGAAACCGGCAAAGGTATCCCTTCAGATAGAAGCCGACTGGGAACCTGCAAACAGTGAGCTGGCAGTTATTCATGAGAAAAAGGATGGAACCTATGAGATTATTCCTGCTTCTTTTGATGTGGCAACTAAAATGGTGATGTTCCAGACAGATGGATTTTCAAATTATGCAATCGCATATAAGAAGGTTGAGACGACAACAGAGGATCAGACAGGAGCAACGACTGAGGATCCATCGGAGGATACGACCGGGGATGTAACAGAAGCTTCAACAGAAGAAACAACAGAACCGGAAACAGAGACCACAACCGGAGAGACAACAGAAGTTACGACGGAAAATTCTTCAGAGGGCACAACAACAGACCGTACAGAAGATGGAACAGGCAGCACGACACAGAGTGGTGATGGAGATACAACAGAAGTGAAAAAAGATGATAGGACAGCATCACCCAAGACAGGAGATGATATGAATCTGGCTGTGCTTTATATTCTGCTTGCAGTATCAGGAATGGGATGTCTGTATACGATCCGAAAACGGTAATCTGGTATTGGTAACAGGTATAGTAGTAGTTCTCTTATTTGAAAAATAATGTAGAACAAATTGTGTAAATAATCTTGACTTTTATAAAATAACAGCGTTACAATAACACTGTTATTTTATATTGTATATAAATGCAAATACTGATCAAGGTGTGGTTTATGAGAAAAGAATCAGAAGGTGTAACGGAAAATTTACTTGTCAGTGCCAGAAAGGAATTCTTACAATATGGATTCCATGATGCCAGCCTGCGGAGAATATCGGCAGATAGTGGAGTCAGCACGAATTCAATCTATACAAGATTTGGCGACAAGAGTGGCTTATTTACAGCGATCGTAAAAGAAGCCGCAGATGAGTTAATGGCGATTTATTCTGACAGCATAAAAAAAGCAGGAGAAGCGACAGATATCAGCCAGGCGGAGGGTGCCGGAGATGAAGGAACGGATCTTGTACTGGAATATATTTACAGACATCAGGAAGAATTCAAACTGATCTTCTGCTGTTCGGCGGGAACAGAATATGAGACATATTTTGACAGGCTTGCGGCAAAGGAAGAATACTATTATAAACAGTTTGTGAAGCAGTTTTCGGATGGAGGACATCCGATAGATGATTTTTTTATCCATGTATATTGCAGGAACGGATGGCAGTATGTGTATGAACTCATCACACATGATAAGAGCTATGAAGAGGCAAAAGAATTTATGGCAAATGTCAGAGCATTTAACTATGCGGGCTGGCAGGCGGTGATCGGAATGAAGTTCTGATAATAGGGACTGCTGCATGAAATACAACATGCATCAGTCCTATAAAAATAAACATGGGTTAGTAAATGCTAACTTTAGTAACAGGAGGTTAACTATGAAAGAAAAGAAACAAAGTGCATTGTCCAGACTCATGGGCATAGCAGGAGGACATAAGTATTTTACCTGTGCGTCCTGTGTTCTTGCGATCCTTGCTGCTTGGATCGCATTGATACCATTTTATGATATTTATCATTGCACATAGAATGCGTACGGTAGATGGTGTTGATAAGATCGTTGTGTTGAAGGATGGCGTAGTTGCGGAGCAGGGGGATATATATATTTATTACGCAGAGCACTTTCATTTGTATTTCCACTGCTCTATGTTAGTGTTGGCCTGAATGGAATAAGTTGCAGTTTGGGTTAAAATAGGGTATGTTGAATATAGAATCGTGCAAAATATAGAGTAATGCAGAAATTTTGAATAAGAGAATGTATAATAAATTACAGGACTATAGGAGGTTGGCGATTATGGCGAAGATTGATACCAGGGAGATACAGATACCATCGATATTAAAGGTGGAGAAAGATCTGCTCAGACGGATCGGGGGTTATCTTGCAGATGAGGGAATCTACAAGGTTGTGATCCTGTTTGGCAATGGGTTGATCGATATGTTTGGACATACGGTGATGGAGGGTATGTCAGACAGCGGTGTTGAGGTACTCCAATATATGGAGATGGATACCGTTCGGATCGACGATCTGGTGCAGCTTGCATTTTCATTCCCGAATACAGCACAGGCAGTGCTTGGTATCGGAGGCGGTAAGGTGGTTGATGCGGCCAAATATTGTGGCTTCTTAAGAAAACTGCCATTCATCAGTGTGCCGACATCGGCATCCAGTGATGGATTTTCCAGTGCCAGCGCATCTCTGATCGTGGAGGGACGACGCAAATCCGTACCGGCAGGGATCGCATATGGAATCTTTGCAGATATCGATGTGATAAAGGGGGCACCGGAGGCATTTCTGTTTTCCGGTATCGGTGATATGGTATCGAAGATCACGGCACTTTATGACTGGAATTTTGAAGAAGCACATGGACATGGTTCGGTAAATGACTTTGCGATGATGATATCGAAGAAGGCGGTCAACAGCTTTGTGCGGACACCGTTTAAAGACATTCACGATGAACGGTTTATCAAAGAACTATTAGATTCTCTTGCCATGAGCGGTGTGGCAAATGAGATTGCAGGAGACAGTGCGCCGACCAGTGGAAGTGAGCATCTGATATCACATGCATTGGATCAGATGTTGGAACGTCCGCAGCTTCATGGTATTCAGGTCGGAGTTGCAACATATCTGATGAGTGTTGTTCAGGATCACAGATATGAGCGGATCAATACGGTATTTACAGATACCGGATTCTGGGATTATGTGAAGACAGTCGGCATGAAGCGGGAAGATTTCATCCGTGCGATCGAAAAAGCACCGGCTATAAAACCATTCCGGTATACTTATCTTCACGAAGAACAGTACCAAAAGAAAGCGATAGAAGTATTGCAGTCAGACACGAAGCTGTCGGAGGTTTTACAGGCATAATTTGTGTCAGGGACGGATAAGCGAAGGAGGGAACAGTATGACATACGAACATTTTTTAGAGGAATACAGACGAAAACTCCGCACACCGGAGGAAGCGGTTTCCGTTGTAAAAGATGGTGACTGGGTGGATTATACCTGTTCACTTGGAAAGCCGGAGATCCTGGATCGTGCATTGGCGAAACGTAGAGACGAGCTGTTTGATGTTAAGATCCGTGGTAATCTGATCTCAGGGCCGATCGCAGTTGCAGAATGTGATGAGAGTCAGGAGCATTTTACTTATCACAGCTGGCATTGTTCAGCATATGAGCGATCGTTATGTGATCGTGGACTCTGCTATTATATTCCGATGGTATTTCATAATAATGCAGCATATTATGAGTATTTTCTTAAGGTAAATGTAGTTATGCTCAGTGTGTCACCGATGGATCGGCATGGATATTTTAATTATTCGGTCAATACCGGAGTGGCAGCACCAATCGTGCGTGCGGCAGATATCGTGATCGTAGAGATCAATGAGAATCTTCCGAAGGTTCGCGGCGGTTATGATGAGTGTATCCATATTTCGGATATTGATTATATCGTGGAAGGAGAGCATGAACCGTATCCGGATATGCTGATGCCGGAGCCGACTGCAGTTGATCGTAAGATTGCGGAACTGATCATTCCTTATATCGTGGATGGAGCAACCCTGCAGATCGGTATTGGAAGTATGCCGAATGCACTGGGTGATATTATTGCGGAGTCTGATCTGAAGGATCTTGGTATGCATACGGAGCTTTGCAGTGATGCATATCTGAAAATGTATCTGGCGGGAAAGCTCACGAACAAATACAAGCAGATCGATCGCGGAAAAGGAGTATTTGGTTGTGCGGTCGGAAGCAAGAACCTATATGATTGGATTGATGATAATCCGGGAGTTGCGGCATATCCGTTAGAGTACGTGAATCGTCCTGGGGTGATCGGTGAGATTGATAACATGGTTTCCATCAATAGCTGTGTTGCTGTTGATCTGTATGGTCAGGTGGCAGCGGAGAGTGCAGGTGTCAGACAGATATCCGGAACCGGTGGACAGCTGGATTTCCTCGTTGGTGCATCTGCATCTAAGGGAGGTAAAGCATTTATCTGCATGAGTTCTGTGTACAAGGACAGTAAAGGGGTGGTTCATTCAAGAATTCATCCACAGTTTAATGGAGATATCGTTACTTCTCCAAGAAGTCAGGTTTATTTTCTGGCAACAGAATATGGGGTTGTGAATCTGGAAGGCCGTTCAACATGGGAGCGGGCAGAGGCTCTGGTATCGATCGCACACCCTGATTTCAGAGATGAATTGATCAGGGAAGCGGAAGCAAGAAAGATTTGGCGGAGATCCGGCCGGAGATAGACGGCGGATGGTGAAATTGATATATGTCATATATCAGATGGTTGATAACAGGGGGCTGAATAAAAGAAAGGCGAAGATAATGGTTGTGCATAGCTCCACTTTTCTTTTATAATGGCAGTATAATAATATACAGATATAAGAGGCAGAGATGAAGATAACATTAGCGGCTACATTACGTCATTATGATAAGAAAAATTTCATAAAGGATCTTCTTGCAGGTATTATTATCATGGCAGTATCCATTCCGATCTCCATGGGATATGCGCAGATTGCCGGACTTCCTGCGGTCTATGGACTGTATGGTTCGGTATTTCCGATCTTGATATTTGCTCTGTTCTCGACATCGCCTCAGTTTATTTTTGGAGTGGATGCAGCTCCGGCAGCCCTTATTGGGTCGGCATTGTTAAGCCTTCATATAGAGAGTGGATCAGAGGAGGCAATGGCGGTTGTTCCGGTACTGACCTTCTTTGTGGCATTGTGGCTTCTGGCGTTTTATATTATGAAAGCAGGGAAACTGGTCAACTATATATCGGCACCGGTTATGGGCGGATTCATTACCGGAATCTGTACGACTATTATACTAATGCAGGTACCGAAGCTGATGGGAGGATCGGCAGGAACCGGAGAGTTTTTTGAGCTGGCAGAACATATTATAAAGACAGCCAAAGATATCAACTGGCAGTCGGTGGTACTGGGACTTGCGGCTCTTGTGCTATTGCTGGTATGTAAGAAGCTGATCCCGAAATTTCCGATGGCGGTTCTTTTGATGATAGCCGGTGCAGGCATGACATACCTGCTTCCTATAGAGGACTGGGGTGTACAGACACTTGCATCTGTTGATACCGGACTCCCACGCTGGGCGGTTCCGGATTTTAGTGTGATATCGATCCGTGAGGCTGTAACGATCAGCCTGTCGGTAGCAGTCGTTATAATGGCAGAGACACTTCTGGCGGAGAATAATTTTGCGCAGAAGAATGGTTACCGGATCAATGATAACCAGGAGATTCTGGCATTTTCAATGGGGAATTTCCTTGCGGCATTTACCGGTTGTTGTCCGATCAATGGCTCGGTATCAAGAACGGCAATGGGAGAACAGTATCAGGCAAAGACACAGCTTACCGCTATCATAGCAGGTCTTTCCATGATCGTTGTTCTGGTCTGTGCAACCGGATTTATCGGTTATCTTCCGGTTCCTGTGCTTACAGCTATTGTAATATCAGCGTTGCTTGGAGCAACGGAATTTGATCTTGCGGCAAGACTCTTTAAAGTCAGCCGTACAGAATGCCTGATCTTTTTCGGGGCATTCTTTGGTGTGCTGTTACTTGGCACGATCAACGGTGTATTGATCGGCATTCTTCTTTCGTTTACAGAGATGATCATACGGACAGCCAAGCCTGCAAGATGTTTCCTTGGAATCCAGCCGGGGCACAAGCATTTCCGGGATCTGAAGGAGAGCAGCCAGATCCATGCAATCTCCGGTGTACTGATCTATCGGTTCAGCAGCAATCTGTTCTTTGCGAATATACAGATCCTCCAGAGAGATATTGAAGATCATATCACGCCTGAGACAAAGGCGGTTATCATAGATGCCAGTGGAATCGGCAGTATCGATATAACAGCGGCTGACAGGATCGCCATGTTATATCAGTCGTTAAAGGATAAGGGAATCCGTTTCTACATGACAGAGCATATCGCAGATGTGAATGAACAGCTGCGTAAGCTGGGACTTGGTTATCTGATTGAGGAAGGCTGTGTCAGACGAACAGTACATATTGCCTTAAAGGATATGGGAATTAAGCGACCATATCCATTAGAGGGTGATGTAGACAATCAGCCGAGAAGTGCGTCCAGAAAGCGTGCAGATAACAGGGTTCAGGAATTTGTCTGGGCGTTTGGAGCGGAGAGTGAAGATGAGATAGAGAAGCAGATCAGACTTCAGATCGAGCATTTGAAACAGACCGGAGATGTTGATGAGCTTTTGCATGGAAGCTGGTCACATATGGAAGCTATGGATGAGGATGAGTGGTTAGAGCATCTGGAAGAGCATCTGAAGGAGATCGTTCATATATCAGGTAAGGATGAGAAAACGATTGCCAGACGCTTCGAGGAGCATCGTAGAGAGATCCATGACCGTATTGCAAAGGAACATCCGGAGCTTGCGGAGAAGTTTAAAGAACGAAGACATTTGCTGGATGAGCATTTGAAAGAAAAACATCCTGAGGTTTATGAGTTGGTCGTAAAACTCCGGGAGAAAGATAATTAATAAAAATAACAAAATAATAATTCTGTCATATATTGTACTATACCTGAATATAAGAAAGGAAGAGAGCAATTTATGGCACAGTTTACCAATCAGGCACAGCTTCGCTATGGTAATTCCATAGCAAATTCCAATATAGCAGTCGGAGAACTGCTGGAGGTATTGTCAGCAAGCAAGACCGCAGTCAGAAAGACATATGGTCAGAATGATACCGTAACGTATATTATAACGATTGTAAATTCCGGTACGACTGCATTTAATGGTCTGACAGTTACAGATAATCTGGGCGCATACACATTTGGAACAGAAACACTGACTCCGCTCACTTATATGGCTGATAGTGTGAAATATTATGTAAATGGAGTGCTTCAGTCAACACCAGTTGTTGTTGCAGAACCATCACTTGCAATTTCAGGGCTGACAGTTCCTGCAGGGGGCAATATCACAGTTGCTTATGAGACAGAGGTGAATGCATTTGCACCGATGGATGCAGCAGGAACGATCACGAATACAGCAGTTGTATCCGGTGGTGGCATTACTCCGATCACGGTAACAGAGACGATCGGTACAGAGAGTACGCCGATCCTTACAATCACGAAGTCTGTAAGTCCGGTTCCTGTAACAGAAAACGGAACATTGACCTATACTTTCCTGATCCAGAATGCAGGAAGTGCACCGGCAGATATCGGAACCGATGCGGTGATAGTGGATACCTTTAATCCGCTTTTGTCAAACCTTGCAGTATCCTTTAATGGAACGGCATGGGCAGAGACAACAAACTATACCTATGATGAGACAACAGGAGTGTTTACAACGATTGCGGGTCAGATCACAGTCCCGGCTGCAACCTATACACAGAATCCGGCTACCGGTGTATGGACGGCGGATCCGGGTGTCAGTACTCTGGTTGTAAAAGGCACGATCTAGGGATTTTGAACATGACAGAATAGCGCAAAACAGAGAAATAAAATCCTGTAATGCTACTATGATAATATAGTAAGATCACAAAGACGGCGGCTTCTTTGACCTGTAAGAAGCCGCCGCCTGTCTATAAATTACCCCTCATATGAATAAAGTGAACATCAAATGATGTAACAATAAAAACAATTAAATATTACCATGCTGATGTACAAAAAACCAGAAGTGGCATTTATAAAGTTGAATCTGCCACTCGATTTTCATTTTCAGAAATCAGCTTTTGTATCTCATTTCTGACAAGGGTATTATCTAAAATATAATCTTCAAAATCTACCGAGTGAAAGGTATAGGTTAAAGCATGAATAATATCCGGATCAGATACACAGATAATAAAATCCAGTTCTTTATTTGGAACAAGCAGGGCATATTGATCTGGATATAAAAGAAATGCCCAGTTATCCGATACCGGAATTTTTTCGGTATCAAGGACAAAGAGGTTCCTGTCAAGCCGTGCCTCTAACTGTTCCAGAGCATTGATAATATCTGACGTGTTTGCTTCCACATAGAATCCGGATTCGGAAATCACATGATTTCTTGCAAATTCCCGGATGCCGTCCAGTGTGATGCCTTCACTGGCATTCATTTGCTGCATGAAATGAAAATGCTGTTTTAGGGTTTCCTTGAATTCTTCAGGAACATATTTCTCAACCAGATCATCGGTCACCATCAGGCAGGCACCGGGATGCTTCTGGATAAAGATCACTTCTTCTGCAGGAATGGATCTTGCCTGAAACTGTGGAAGCTCCTTCTGGCTGAAGCTGGACAGAAATGGTTTCGCATGGTCAAATACGGAAGCGAATTCTTCCCGCATTAATCCGATAAGGCTCGGATCGGTCAACAGACAACCTTTGTTGGCATCGGCATTTAGCAGGAGACTGGCATCATCCGTTATGATATAGAACGGGAAAAGTACACCGGAGTTCTTGCTGACTTTTTGTTCATTGGAATAATAGTAAATGTTATAGGTGATGTTGGGTTCTTTTGTAAGAATCGATTCTAACAGCGTGGCAAATCCGTCCAGTTTTTCAGTGATGTCATTCGGATTTTTTGTTTGAAAATGCAGTATCTGGGAAATTGTTGCATTTTGAAATTTCCCAGAAGTGATAAGTGATTGAATGCTGGAAAACAGTTTGATCCGTGATGACAGATCGAACGGAAGTGATACCTGTAAATGATTGTTTTCTTTTTTGCTGGCGTGTATTAAGAATTTAGTCAGACCACAGATGATCTCATCCGTGGAGTGATAAAGTATAGTTTCTGTGGCAGCCTGTGACTGATCTGTATCAATCGGATTGTCAGGTAGTTTATTTTGTAATTCCTGTGAGCGGGAAGGTGTCTGGTTGTTAGATGCATTGGTATCTATATATGGAGAACCGATCACCCTCAGACATTTCTCTGTGAATTTCAGGTAATGATAATTGGTCTCACCAAGCCGTTCCAGATAAAAGGCATCATATAAAGCCATCTCATCGGCAGCAGATATATCAAGCTGGCGGATAATACTTGTAATCTGATCTTTTGTGGGAATACGTTTGCCGCTCAAGATCTGATAGAAGCTTGAACGGTCGATCCCGGTTTCATTGATCAGAGAATTTTTCGTTACGGATTGTGAATCGATGATTGAATTTAATAATGAATGAAATGACATGCAGTTATACCGGCAATAACTTTAGATTAGTAAAACATGGAAGTAAATATGTAATGTTAAACCAATCTTCCTCCTAACAATAGTATTTACATCTGTATAGTTTAACTGAAAACGTAATATGTGTCAACATCATTGCGTGCAACAAGAGAAGACAAGTGTAGTTTTCTACTGATTCAACAAGAGCTGGGAGTATAAATCATACTGCATATTTGTTGGCTATAAGAAAAACTTATAGCCAGTCAAATATATATCCTATAACTTAAATAGGATATAATGGTTGACAACCGGAAAAACGGACGCTATAATCATGAAACATGAAAGGAACAAAATAGATAAAACATATCAACATAGTATGAAAAGTTCCTGAGAATAAATCACAGAGAATTTACAAGGAGGATAAGCATATGGGCTCAGAAAAAATCATGACAACTGCAAAGAACAATATGTGTTGCTGCCGGATGATGCGTGATTGTATGGCGTTTATTTCATATGCTTTGAACACCTGATTTGTTAGATATATAGTATTGTTTATCATATAACAAAGGGCAGTTGTCATAAGCATATGATGACTGCCTTTTGTTATGCGGCAGGATGGTATCTATTACATGGATAAAGTAGAAGACTGTCTGATTTATAATAGGAAAAGAACTTGAAAGGGGAGAACAATATGGCAATTATTCAGATCGAGCATGTGTCGAAGACGTTTCAGACCAAAGACGGAACGATCGATGCTTTAAAGGATGTATCACTGAATATTGAAGCTGGCGACATTTATGGAATCATCGGAATGTCCGGTGCAGGAAAAAGTACCCTGGTACGATGTATCAATCATATAGAAGTACCGACATCGGGAACGGTCGTGGTACAGGATAAGGAGCTTGGTGGTCTGTCAGATAAAGAGCTTCGTAAACAGAGAGAACATATCGGTATGATCTTCCAGCATTTTAATCTGCTGATGCAGAAATCGGTTCTTGATAATGTATGTTTTCCACTGTTCATTCAGGGAAAATCAAAGGCAGAGGCGAGAAAAAAGGCATATGAGCTGTTAGAGATCGTTGGTTTGCGGGATCGTGCAAAAGCATATCCTTCACAGTTGTCCGGTGGACAGAAGCAGAGAGTTGCGATTGCAAGAGCACTTGCATCCGATCCGCAGATCCTGCTTTGTGATGAGGCAACCAGTGCACTTGATCCACAGACGACATCATCGATTCTGGAATTGTTAAAGGACATTAACCAGAGATTTGGAATCACGATCGTTGTTATCACTCACCAGATGGCGGTTGTCCGAGAAATCTGTAATCAGGTAGCGATCATGAAGGATGGTCAGGTCGTTGAGCATGGTAGAACGATTGATATCTTTAATCATCCAAAGTCCGAAGTAGCCAGAGAGCTGTTACAGAAGGATGAAGGAAATGCTACAGAGCCGAAGACGTTAAAAACGGCTGACCGCATAAAGAATGGAACCAGAATCCGAATTGTATACACGGAGAATTCAGCATTTGAACCGGTAATTGCAAATATGATCCTGACATTTAAGGAGCCGGTCAATATCTTAAAAGCAGCGACAAAGAATGTCGGAGGAGTGGCGAAGGGTGAAATGATACTTGAGCTTCCGAAGGGTTCGACAAATGTTGCAGCGATGGAAAAGTACCTGAAAGAACGGGGATTGGAGCTTGAAGAATTAAGTGACAATGTGAATGGAGGTGAGGAACATGTGGACGGAACAAATTAGAGAAATGATCTTAAATGGTATCTTAGAGACACTTTATATGACAGTTGTTTCTACATTGTTTGGATATGTATTCGGACTTCCGATGGGCGTGCTCCTCTGTATCAGCGATAAAGACGGACTGAAACCGCATCCGGTTTTGTATAAAATTCTTGATTTTATCGCAAATATCGTTCGAAGCGTACCATTCCTGATCCTGTTGATCTTATTGATCCCATTTACCAGATTTCTTCTTGGTAAGAGTTACGGATCGACAGCAACGATCGTACCGCTTACGGTAGCAGCTATTCCGTTTATCGCAAGAATGGTAGAGTCATCCTTGAAGGAAGTTGACAACGGAGTTGTTGAGGCTGCCCGTGCGATGGGTGCGGGAACGATGAGGATCATCCTTCGTGTGCTCCTTGTAGAAGCAAGAACATCGCTGATCACCGGAGCAACGATCGCGATCGGAACCATCCTTGGTTATTCTGCGATGGCAGGTGCAGTTGGAGGTGGTGGACTTGGTGATATCGCAGTCCGCTATGGATATTACAGATACCAGACAGATATCATGATCGTGACAGTTATCTTACTGATCGTGATCGTTCAGATCTTCCAGTCAGTCGGAATGCTGATCGCAAACCGATTAGACCGGAGAAAATCATAATCAGATAAACCCTGACCATGACAGCCGGATCAGTGCCGGAGCGTTATTGGCGGTTTACAAACAGATGTCAGGAAAGTGCACACCGGGCATCCAATATATAAAAATGAAAAGAAAAAATAAAGAAAGAGAGGAATCTTCCATGAAAAAGACATTTAAGAAATTATTAGCACTTACATTAACAGGCGTATTAGTAGCAGGAGCCCTTTCAGGCTGCGGCAAGAAAGAAGATAAAGACAGCAAAACAGATTCAAAGACAATTACGATTGCAGCATCTGCAACACCACATGCTGAGATTCTCGAGTATGCAAAGACAGCATTAAAGGAAAAAGGATATGATCTTCAGGTTACAGTATTTGATGATTATGTAAAGCCAAATGAGGTTGTAGAAAGCGGCGAGTTCGATGCAAACTACTTCCAGCATGTTCCATACCTTGAGAGCTTCAATGAAGAAAAAGGTACACACCTTGTAGTTGCCGGCAAGATCCACTATGAGCCATTCGGTATCTATCCGGGTACAAAGAAAAGTTTAGACGAGATCGCTGACGGTGATTCTATTGCAGTTCCGAATGATACAACAAATGAAGCAAGAGCCCTTCTGTTATTACAGGACAACGGAATCATCAAGTTAAAGGATGGCGCAGGTATCAATGCAACTGTTAATGATATCGAAGAAAACCCACACAATGTAGAAATCGTTGAACTTGAGGCAGCACAGGTTGCCAGAGTTGTAAACGAGACAGCGTATGTCGTTTTAAATGGTAACTATGCACTTGCAGCAGGCTTCTCAGTAGGAAAAGATGCTCTTGCATATGAGCAGAATGATTCAGAAGCAGCTAAGACCTATGTAAACGTTATCGCTGTTAAGGAAGGCAACGAAAACAACGAAGCAATCAAGGCACTCGTTGACGTATTAAAGTCTGACGACGTAAAGAACTACATCAAAGAAACTTACGATGGAGCAGTTCTTCCTTACGAGGAATAATATTTAGCAACAATCCAAACTATAAAAAGCCATTAGAGCAATAAGAGAAAAATTCATGTATTTTTTATTCAGCTTGCGCACTGATTTGTCAGCAGTCGCCCTAACTCACCCTGACGGGTTCAGACAAGGGCTTGGTGCTGACAGTTAGCGCAAGCTTCATTACAAAAATACTATGAACATTTTTCTTCTTATTTGCCTAATGGCTTTTTTTAGCTTGGATTGTTGCGTTGCATTTTTATCTCCTCGTAAGGAAGAGTTGCAGCCCTAACTCACCCTGACGGGTTCAGACAAGGGCTTGGTGCTGACAGTTAGCACAAACTTTATCGCGAATCCTTCATGAATGTTTTTTCACCATATCTGTTTCAGGGCTTTTTATTGCGAGATGATATTCGCTATCTTTCTTTACGATGGGCTTATACTTTGTTATGCAATATAAAATTTCCCGACTACTGTATTGATAAGACATTCACGGAGTTTTCGTAATTCTGCTTGCGCTAACTGTCAGCATCAAGCCCTTGTTTGAACCCGTCAGGGTGAGTTAGGGCGACTGCTGACAAATCAGTGCGCGAGCTGAATAGAAAACGGAGTGAGTCTTTCAATTACAGTAGTCGGGAGAATTTTATATGTTTAATAGAGATTATCCCTCGTAAAGAAAGATAGCGCATAGAAGTGGTGGCAGAAAGCCCTGAAACAAATATGGTGAAAAGTTTTTGGGGTATGCTATAATGATGCCGACAGGCAACTGGGTAGTGTGGCTGCCTGTTGGGTAAATATAGGCGATAAAAGGAGCCGGTAGAGAGCGTTATGAAAAAGATTTTTATTGTGGAAGATGATAAGAGCATATGCATGGAGCTTGTTGAGATTTTGGAGAACGAAGGCTATGCAGCATCCTATCTGACTGATTTTGAACATTCAAAAGAAGAGATTCTGGCAGCAGGTGCAGATCTTATTTTGATGGATATTAATATTCCGGGCATAAATGGCAGAAATCTGTTAAAGGAGATCCGGAAGGAATCGGATATCCCGGTTATCATGGTAACTAGTCGTACATCAGAGATGGACGAGGTTCTGTCGATGAGCTATGGGGCAGATGATTATATCACGAAGCCGTATAATCCGACGATCCTGTTGCTGCGGATCGCAGCAGTGCTGAAACGGATGGAGGGAAGCCAGAATGCAGCATCCTATCGTGGAGCAGAGGTGAATTTCAGCAAAGGGACAATCCGGCTTGGTGAGAAAGAACAGGTTCTGACGAAGAATGAGATGATCATTTTCCAACGGTTGTTAAGCAGTAAGGACAAGATCGTATCCAGAGATGAGATCATGACAGATCTCTGGGATAATGAAGAATATGTAAATGATAATGCACTTACGGTTAATATCAGCAGGCTTCGGACAAAGCTTGCGGAGCTTGGACTGCCGGATGCGATCGAGACAAGAAAGAAACAGGGGTATCGTCTGATATGAGAATTTGGGAATATATAAAAGATAAAGCGGGTATTCTGATCGGTTATCTGTTATTTATAGCGATTATGTTAATTGCTTTTCGTGCGATGCGGACACCAGGGGAGTTGACGGTGATCTTTCTTGTGCTGACAGTTTTGCTTCTGGTAACTGTCATATTAACAGACTATATAAAACGCAGACATTTCTATAATTCCCTTTATGCACATATGGAGCGGTTGGATCAGAAATATCTGGTCATGGATACGTTAGAGGAGCCGGGTTTCTATGAGGGAAAGCTGGTCTATGAGGCGTTATATGAGATCAACAAATCCATGACAGAGCATGTGAAGGAGTACCGGCAGAGTGTGGATGATTTCAAGGATTTTATCGAGATATGGGTGCATGAGATCAAACTGCCGATCGCAAGTCTGGTATTGATGTGCCACAATAATCAGGATAAGATACCGAAGAAATACGAAGATCAGGTGAACCGTCTGGATGCATATGCCGATCAGGTGCTGTATTATGTCCGGGCAGAGCATGCGAGCAAAGATTATCGGTTTGATTCAGTGCGAATCAAGTCGGTTGTGAATAAAGTGGCGTTGAAGAATAAAGATATGTTGCTGGAGAGTGACATTTGTCTGGATGTGCATGACGTTGATGTCAGCGTTACGACAGATGCCAAATGGCTGGAATTCATGATAAACCAGATCATGAGCAACAGCATCAAATATATAAAGCCGGATGAGGATCGGCAGATCCGGATCTGGACGACAAAAGCAGGCGACGATATCACACTCCATATCAGAGATAATGGAATCGGAATTTCCGAAGCAGACCTTCCTCGCGTTTGCGAAAAATCGTTCACCGGTGAGAACGGACGTCGTTTTGCCAAGTCAACAGGTATGGGCTTATATATCGTAAAAGGTCTGTGCGACCAGCTAGGACACCATCTTACCATCACTTCCAAAGAAAATATCGGAACAGACGTCGCTGTAACCTTTGGCGGAAACGACTATTATCTGGTGGATGAATAAAACTATACTTTACCATGTGCCCCTTATCTGACAGACAGATAAAGAATGCCCAATATCTTAACCTTACAAAACTGTAACCTTCTGTAACATAAGAAAAACGACCCTCTCCCTTGAAAACGATATACTCACACTTGTAAACAGGAGATGTGGTGTTGACAGGATCAACAGCTCTTAACTCAGTTATTAATAGAAAATGGTGTGTGGGTAAATCGTTTTAGTATTTCGTGGATGTTTTTATGGGGCTGTTGTTCTGACAGTGAGCAATACCTAAAATCCATAGAGCAGCCGACTGAGTGTTCTGCTATCCTGTGCCATGTCGTCGGAGCAATGGTTTTATTGCGACAGAGACATGTGCAGATAGGATGGCAGAACATGAGGAAAGGCAAACGTGATTTTACGGGATGCTCACTGGTGGAACAATGGTCACAAAAAACATGTAAGTGTTACCTGAACGATTTAGTCACACACCGGATAGCAAGGAGAGATAAAAGTGGAAACAATTTTAAAGATTGAGAATATCGAAAAGTATTACGGCAACAAATCTAACATTACAAAAGCCATTGATAACATTTCATTTAGTGTAGAAAAAGGTGAGTACGTTGCGATCATGGGAGCATCCGGAAGTGGAAAGACGACACTGCTTAACTGCATTTCCACCATAGACCGTGTCAGCAGCGGTCATATCTATGTAGGAAGAGATGATATCACAAAGCTTCGCGGCAACCAGTTGAACCGCTTCCGCCGGGAAGAACTGGGATTTATCTTTCAGGATTTCAATCTGTTAGATACACTGACAGCATATGAGAACATTGCACTGGCGTTATCGATACAGAACACTCCTGCAAAGAAGATTGATGAAAAGATAAAGAAGATCGCAAAGGAGCTTGCGATCGAAGAAGTCCTGAATAAATATCCATATCAGATGTCCGGTGGTCAGAAACAGAGAGTGGCATCTGCGAGAGCGATCATTACGAACCCGAAGCTGATCCTTGCCGATGAACCGACCGGAGCACTGGATTCCAAATCCGCAAAGCTGTTGCTTGAAAGTCTGAAACATCTGAATGAAGAACTGTCAGCTACGATTCTGATGGTAACACATGATTCCTTTACCGCAAGTTATGCCGGTCGCATCCTGTTCATCAAGGACGGTAAAGTATTCCATGAACTTCGCCGTGGAGCAGACAGCCGAAAAGAATTCTTCAACAAGATCATAGATGTCGTAACTTTGCTTGGAGGTGACTTAAATGACGCTATTTAAGTTATCCCTTAGTAATATGAAGAAAAGCCTGAAGGACTATGCAATCTATTTCTTCACTTTAGTTCTTGGCGTAGCAATCTTCTATATTTTTAATGCGATCGAGACACAGACGGCGATGATGAGGATCTCCAAAGATACCAGAGAAATTGTAGAGCTGATGGCAAATATCATTTCCGGTGTCAGCGTATTCATTGCATTTGTGCTTGGTTTCCTGATAATATATGCCAGCCGATTCCTGATGAAACGGCGTAACAAAGAATTTGGATTGTATCTGCTGCTTGGAATGGGCAAATGGAAGGTATCAAAGATGCTGTTTATCGAGACACTGATCATCGGTCTGGTTTCACTTGGTGTTGGGCTTCTTTCCGGTGTCGGAATTTCCCAGCTTACCAGTCTGTTAGTTGCAAATATGTTTGAAGCGGATATGTCTTCTTATAATTTTGTATTTTCAAGTTCCGCATTTGTAAAGACCTGTTTCTATTTTGCTATCATCTATGTGGTTGTGATTCTGTTTAATACGATCGCGATCGGACGCTGCAAATTGATCGACCTGTTCCAGAGTGGCAGAAGATCAGAGACTGTTAAGATGAAAAATCCGTGGATATCGGTATTCGTATTTCTCCTTTCCGTAGCAGGACTTGGATATGCATATTACCAGATCAATTCAAATACAACAGAGCTCTATATGAAAGATATCTATTTCTGTATCGGGCTTGGATGTGTCTGCACATTTTTGTTTTTCTGGTCGATTTCCGGTATGTTGTTCCGGTTAGTTTCTTCCATGAAACGTGTTTATTATAAAGGGCTGAATTCATTTGTCATCCGTCAGATGAGCAGTCGTGTAAATACAAATGTACTGTCAATCTCGATCATTTGTATTATGTTATTTGTTACGATCTGCGTGCTGACTTCGGCGCTTACGATCCGAAATGGTTTGAATGAGGGGTTAAGAAGGTATGCTACCGTTGATGTAAATATTACCAGACAGGTAAGAAGCTCCGATTATGATGTTGAAGCCGGTAAGGGTGCGGATGAGGATGCTTATTATGATCCGACATGGGATAAACGCGATATTTGCGATATATATAAGGAACATGGAATTGATTTGCGGTCTATGTTTTCAGCCTATGAAGATGTGTATATATACTCATTGCCGGATTTCACATACGGGGATACGTTCAGTGAGCAGGCGAAGGGTGAGTTCCTTGGTGACCAGCCGGTGTATGGTATGATGGATGTTATGGAAAATGTCATGACAGTGTCCGATTATAATCGTGTGGCAAAGCTGTGTGGTTTTGAAACTGTGTCGATCAAAGATGATGAATACGGAGTTGTGGCAAATTACAAGCAGATGGTGAAATACAGAGATATGTCATTGCAGGCTGGTACGATGATTCAGGTAAATGGTTATGAACTGAAGCCGGGAATGAGCAAATGTCAGGCTGGTGATGTCCAGATCTCTACGCAGGCGATTAATACTGGTATCATTATTGTGCCGGATGGGGTGCTTACAGGAGTAACTCCAATCTCTGAAAGCTTGCTTGCAATCTATAATACGACCGATACGGATAAGATCATGGCGAGAAATGAACATATCAATCTGGATGATGACCCGGATGTCAGGCTGAGTCTGAATACGAAAGAAAATGTAAAAGCTGCCAGTATCGGACTTGGCGCGATCGCATCCTTTATCGGCTTATATATTGGAATGATCTTCCTGATCTCCGGTGCAGCGATCCTTGCATTAAAGGAATTGTCAGAAAGCACCGATAATGTGGAACGATATAAGATGCTTCGAAAGTTGGGTGTGGATCAGAAGATGATCAATCATGCGTTATTTGCACAGATGGGTCTGTTCTTCCTGTTTCCGCTTGCACTTGCAGTCATTCATTCAATATTTGGATTGAAATTCAGCAGACAGATCCTTTCACTGATGGGAACCGATGACATGGGAGCAGCCATGCTTATGACCGTTGTTGTTCTGGTTGTGATCTATGGCGGATATTTCCTGATCACCTATTTCAGTGGCAGAAAGATCATCAGTGAACAGTAGGGTTTCCTTGACGATGACAGTATCTCGCGGTATAATTGGGGGCAGGATTATCGAACGAAGAAATGAAGGAGACTTTTTAAGATGAGTAGAATTATTTTAACCGGTGACCGCCCTACAGGACGACTTCACGTTGGACATTATGTTGGTTCCCTTTCTGAGCGTGTAAAGCTTCAGAATTCAGGAAACTATGACGAGATATATATAATGATTGCAGATGCACAGGCACTTACAGATAATGCCGAGCATCCGGAGAAGGTAAGACAGAACATTATCCAGGTTGCACTTGATTATCTGGCATGTGGGATCGATCCTGAGAAATCAACGATCTTCATTCAGTCCATGGTTCCGGAACTGACAGAATTATCTTTCTATTATATGAATCTCGTTACAGTATCTCGTGTACAGAGAAATCCTACTGTAAAATCCGAGATCAAGATGCGTAATTTTGAAGCAAGTATTCCGGTTGGATTCTTCTGCTATCCGATCAGTCAGGCAGCAGATATCACGGCTTTCCGTGCAACAGAAGTGCCGGTTGGTGAAGATCAGCTTCCTATGCTGGAACAGTGCAAGGAGATCGTTCACAAATTCAATTCCGTATATGGCGAAACTCTGACAGATCCTGAGATCGTATTACCGTCTAACAAAGCGTGTCTCAGACTTCCGGGTATTGATGGAAAAGCAAAGATGAGCAAATCTCTTGGCAACTGCATCTATCTTTCCGATGAAGCAGATGAAGTAAAGAAGAAGGTTATGTCCATGTATACAGATCCAAATCATATCCGTGTGGAGGATCCGGGACAGATCGAGGGAAATTCCGTATTTACATATCTGGATGCATTCTGTCGTCCGGAGCATTTTGAACAGTTCCTGCCGGATTATAAGAATCTGGATGAACTGAAGGAGCATTACAGCCGTGGTGGTCTTGGTGATGTTAAGGTGAAGAAGTTCCTGAACAATGTATTACAGGCAGAGCTTACACCGATCCGTGAACGTCGTAAGATGTGGGAGAGCCGTATTCCGGATGTTCTTGACATCTTAAAGGCAGGAAGCGAGGCTGCACAGAAGAAAGCAGCAGCAACTCTTCATGATGTACGTTCTGCTATGAAGATCAATTACTTTGATGCAGACGGGCTAGAGAATGATTATAAATAAAATTGACAGACATAAGAGGACGGTCGTGAAAACGGCCGTCCTTTTGTCGTACAGCAAAAAGTTGGAAAAGTTGCAAAAATGGAGCATAATAAGGTTGGAAAAGTTGCAAAAATAAGGCATAATAAGGTTGGAAAAGTTGCAAAAAATGTTCCTGGATCGGATGAAGTTAGAGCGAACGATATATAAATTAGATCTGACAGGTTTACAGGGGTAAAATAAATATATGGGGAGACACCGGATATGAAAAAGACGATTTTATTATTAGGGGCAGTTGGAGTGCTTATGATGACAGGGTGTGCCGATGAAGGTATCACGACAGATTATGGAGAATGGGTAGCTACATCCGAATACAGTATGGATGGAACAACTGAGAATTACCGGACAATAGAAGTAGATGCGACAGCGGAGAAGACAGAAGCAGCATCAGAAAAAGAAGCGGGGGAAAGTTCAGATCATATGAATACACAGAAAAAAGACAGCACAACAGAAAAGACAGATGGGACAGAGGAAACGAGATATTCGTGCGAAAATTATACATTTTATAGAGTAAATGATGATGTGGACCTGGCAGGCAGTTATTTGTTGTTAAATGTGTATGAGGACGAAGCACTTGCAGAATATCATGGCCTGTTCATTGGTCAGATCGTTACATTATTTGGCGATAAGGAGACAACCGAGAATAATGAGGAGTTACTGGACTATACGATCGCGGCAGAAGATAAGGATGGTAAGGTGATCTATCTGACTTTATATTATGGGGCGTCAGGACCGGCGATCGGTGGCTTTGATGGTGACGAATATATGGCGGCTGCAGAAGAGCTGGAGAAGCTTGTCAGAACGACAGAGCCGATTGACTATGAGTGCACCAGTGTCTATGAGGATCTTGGTATGACAATCCGAATGGGAACCAGAAATGGACGAGGTTTTTATGAAACCGAGATGCCGGAAGGTATGGAAGACTTTTATAATGATATGTATTAATGAAAGACAATCGGATAAAAAGAAAACTGTATGAAACACATACAATAAGGTATAATGAATACAGACAGATTAACCCATATGCAAGACAGCGGTTTTATATATGATAAAGATCTGACAATGTGCCAGGATGTTACGCCAAATACATCTGAGGGGCGAAGCATGATGTATGCAATAACCTGGAATAATTCCGGAACAAAGATGATCCAGGTAGGAATAGAACCGAAGCGCCTGATTGATGAGATGAATCAGAATCAGAATCAGATATCGGTAGTTATTTCCAATATGCCGATGTATACAGGCATCAATATATTTGTTGCGGATAGTGGAGATGGCAAAATCCTTGGAAGTACAAAAGCAGCAATGGTTGGTAAAACGCTGAATGATGTCGGTATATCCCGTGATAAGGTTACTGAACAGGCAGATGTCCCTGCAATATGCTACAGGAACATAGATGGTATTGTGAGCCGGTGCGCTTTCGACCGGACAGATGACTATATCGTTGTGGTTACCTGCAATTTACTTTCGAATATAAAGACAGATGTTATCATAATGGTGATTATGATCGTGTATTTCATAATTGCTGCGAAAGGCAGTGGGAGAATTTTGAGGAACTTGCAGAGCAGGCGGATGAGAGAATGTATGTCTGTAAGGCAGAATACTACAGTAAAAAGGGAGAAGACCAGAGAAAATTGCAGGCGGCACATAATGCACTTACAAAGCTATATACTAAAGTACTTATCATTAATCTTATACAGAATTCATATCAGATTGTAAGTATTGACAGAGAAAGCTTAAAGAACAGTGTGTTTTCGGCAAAGCTTTCAGACTGGTTTGAGACATTTGCAAATTCAGATGAATTGCATCCGGATGACAGACAGGCATTTTTGCAGAAGACTGCACTTCAAAATCTAAAAAAGAATATCAATGGCACCGGAAAGTCATACAGCATCATATACAGGAGAAAATATGGCGAAGAGTATAAGGATACAATGATGGAGATCCTGGCTGCGGAAGACTATACGGATGATAGTCAGGTATGTTACCTCTGTGTAAGATGTCTTGGTTAGTGTAAAAATTGTTAGAAAATTTTTCTAATTTCAAGAAAATTCTGTGAAATGGCTTGTATTTCATACTTCCTGCGGTAAAATATAGATAGGAACAACGGAAAAGTTGTGCCGAGTTAAAAGTGGGAAGGAGACTGATATGAAAAAAAGAAGTCATTTATTTGTAACCAGAGAAATCATAGAACAGGTTCCACAGAACAAAAGGAAGTGGTTATTGTTAGGCAGTATTCTGCCGGATATATTGGTTCATACCTATATTAAGAAGCATACCTGGAAAAGTTCATTTGATAATACAGTGAACCGGATACAGAAGCTGGAAGAAAAGGGGAAGAACAGCAGATATTCTTTCCTGAAACTCGGATATGTACTTCATTATGTGGAGGATTTCTTCACATATGCGCATAACTCCATTTTTGAAGGCGGATTTTCTGAACATGTTGCATATGAAAGTGGATTTCAGAAGTTTTTATTTGGACATGGACATGTAGAACAGGAAGAAACGAGCCGGATCGGGGAAATGGTTCATTCCGTGGAGGAAGCGGTCGAGTATCTGAAGAAAAAACATGCACTGTATATGACGGAGGCCGGAGATAATGAAACGGATGCACGCTATATTCGGAATGCATCAAAAACCATCGGTACGTTTCTGGTACGGGCATTTGCCATGAACAGTTTGGCAGCAGAGGAGTATGTTCCGGCATACGCACTTGCTCCATCCTATCGAAAATAAAAGGCAGAGCAATCTGATATAAAAGGATAATTATGACTGCCAATGAAAAATATGAAGTCACCTGATACTTTGCATTGTATCAGGTGACTTTTTATCTGATGTGTTCGGCAATCACGGATACCACGATTCCCAGAACCGCGGAAAGCAGGATCAGAGAGATCGCTGACAGCTTCTGCTTCCATTTGCGCCGGATGAAGAAATAGATTCCTGCAAGCAGGCACAGAATAATGATAGCAGGGATATTCACATCATATTCGGATAAGCTGACATACCCGGTAGACTTTAACAGCATGTTGATTCCGGTTGCAAGGATCAGGGCCAGGATAACCGGTTTGATGCCATACAGAAAGCCCTGCACGTAGGTATTTTTCGTCAGATTTTTTATAACTGCGGCAATTAATAATATAATGAAAAAGGACGGCGTGATGACACCGAGAGTAGCGACGATACCGCCCGGAAGTCCTGCCTGCGTCGATCCGACATAGGTCGCCATGTTGACTGCGATCGGACCCGGTGTAGATTCACAGACACCGATAAAATTGTAAAAGGCATCTTCACTCATCCAGTTATGGCGGATGACAGCATCCTGGATCAGCGGTATCATGCCGAAGCCGCCTCCGAAGCTGAACAGTCCTACTTTAAAGAATTCAATAAACAATGTCAGATATATCATTTATCTGCATCCTCCTTTCGGATCCTTTTAAAAGAGGTACAGAAAATTCCGATGATGCCGCCTGCGAGGATCAGAAGAATTGCATTAACGGATTTGGAAAGCAGTTCTCCGATCACCATGATTATAAAAGTAACTACAAATACAAGAACCGGTATTTTTTTTCGGTCGAGTGTTTTCATCATGCTGATTCCGGTTGTAAGGATCAGAAAAGCAACGGCACATTTAATGCCAACGAAGGCATATGCTACATATTTATTTGCAATGAAAGCATCAAAAAACAGAGAAATGACAAATATAATAATAACGGATGGGATACAGACACCGAGGGTGGCTGCCAGACTTCCGCGGAAGCCTCTTTGTTTATAACCAACAAAAGTAGCGAGGTTGATCGCCAACGGCCCGGGTGTTGATTCAGCGATCGCAATCACTTCGATCAGTTCGTCTTCCGTGAGCCAGTTTCGTTTTGCAACTACTTCTTCCCGGATCTGTGCGATCATCGCATAACCGCCTCCAAATGTAAATAATCCGATTTTGAAAAAATTAATAAATAAAGAAAATAACATATCAAATCCTCCAGACAGGAGTATAGCACAGAATCAAACTAAACTTTAGATAAAATTTTCAAATATCACTGTACATATAGAAAAAAGATGTTACAATCAAGATTGACGCTATAATAAAGTGAGCGTTTTATGCACAAAAAGTATGTATAATATATAGCCGAAGTCGGTGGAGGTAAGTGATGTTTAAGCAACGAGGCGCGAAGAAAACGGGTCTTAATATATTGATCATAGGATGCGGTAAGGTCGGAACGGCACTGACCAGACAGTTATGCAAGGAAGGGCATGATATAACAGTCATTGATAAAAATGCGGATAAGGTTGAGATGAACGTCAATCAGTATGACGTTATGGGAATCTGCGGAAATGGTGCAAGCTACAGCGTGCTGATGGAAGCCGGTGTGGAGAATGCCGATCTTGTGATCGCGGTAACAAATTCTGACGAGCTGAACCTGCTTTGCTGTACGATCGCAAAACAGGGACGTGACTGCGCAACGGTAGCGCGTGTCAGAAATCCGGACTACAGCAAGGAGATAAAATATCTGAAAAAGAGTCTGGGACTTACCATGGTCATCAATCCGGAGCTTGAAACAGCAACGGAGGTTGCGCGTGTACTTTATATGCCGACAGCTCTGGAGATCAATTCCTTTGCACATGGTCAGGCAGAGATGACGAAGATCAAGATTCCGGAGCATAATATGTTAGACGGACTGTCTGTGGCACATCTTGGTCAGCAGCTTATGGATCGAGCGAAGAATATCAATATTCTGATTTGTGCGGTTGAAAGAGATGGAGAAGTCTATATTCCATCCGGTCATTTTAAACTGCATGCAGGAGATGTTCTTTCGTTTGTAGGATCCCGTCCGATGAGCCGTGCATTTCTTGATTTTATCGGATTCAAGACAAATCGTGTCAGTGATGCGATGATCGTCGGCGGTGGTGACGTTGCATATTATCTTGCAAGTCAGTTGATCAATATGGGAATCAATGTAAAGATCATTGAGAAAGAGAAGGATCGTTGTGAGCGACTCAGTATTCTGCTTCCAAAAGCAGTTATTATCAATGCAGACGGAACCGATCAGGACGTATTAAAGGAAGAAGGCTTAAGCAATGCAGAATCCTTTGTTGCTTTAACCGGGATTGACGAGGAAAATATCCTCCTGACACTGCATGCCAGACATGTTTCGGATGCAAAGACCATCACGAAGATCAATCGTAGTAATTTCAAGGAAATAATTAATAATCTGAACCTCGGAAGTGTATTTTATCCGAGTTTTATTACAGCGGAGACTATTACTGCTTATGTTCGTGCAAAATCAAATACACGTTCCATGAACAGCAGTGTGCAGACGTTATATCATATGTTTGATTTCCGGGTAGAGGCGATCGAGTTCCGTGTGGATGAAGTATCCGAGGTAACGGGTAAGCCACTGATGGATCTGAAGTTAAAGAAGGATGTGCTGATCGCGTTTATCAATCGAAACGGTACGATCATTACACCATCCGGTCATGATACGATCGAAGTCGGGGATACCGCTATGGTAGTAACGACCCATACAGGATTTAATGATATCAGGGATATTCTGGTATAAGTAACGAGTATTTTTGTAAAAGGGAAAATAGGAAGCTATGAATCGGTCAATGATTTTATACGTAGTCGGACATGTGGTCATGCTGGAGGGGGTTATGCTTCTTCTGCCATGTCTGGTTTCGTTGATTTATCAGGAAAGTGAAGGAATTGATTATCTGGTGATGGCAGTTATCTGTATGCTGCTTGGAGCCATCATTGTAAAACATAAACCTAAAGTAAATGTATTCTATCTGAAAGAGGGTTGTATCGCTACAGCATTGAGTTGGATAGCACTGAGTATATTTGGTGCACTTCCAATGTGCATATCAGGAGATATCCCATCTTTCACAGATGCGTTATTTGAGACGATCTCCGGTTTTACAACCACAGGAGCCAGTATCTTAAACGATGTGGAAGTACTATCACGGACGACGTTGTTCTGGCGAAGCTTTACACACTGGATCGGTGGCATGGGTGTGCTGGTGTTTCTGCTTGCGGTATTGCCGCTTAGTGGCGGATCAAATATCAATCTGATGAAAGCAGAGAGCCCGGGACCTTCTGTTGGTAAGCTTGTACCGAAGATCAAGTATACGGCGCGAATATTATATGTTATCTACATTGTATTAACGGCTATAGAGATCATCTTGTTAATAGCCGGGAAAATGCCGGTATTCCATGCATTCTGTACCGGATTCGGAACAGCGGGTACAGGTGGATTCGGAACAAAGAATGATAGCTTTGCCAGCTTTTCGCCATATCTGCAGTGGGTGGTAACGATCTTTATGATCTTATTCGGCGTGAATTTTAATGCATACTATCTGGTTTTATTTGGCAATATCAAAAAGGCATTGAAGATGGAGGAGGTGCGAACCTATTTCCTCATTATTGTGGCAGCGATCGTAGTTCTTGTATTGAATCTGATTCATACAATGGATGGATTCTGGACAGTACTCCGTCATGCATCGTTCCAGGTCGCTTCGATCATAACAACAACCGGATTCTCCAGTGTGGATTTTGACCTGTGGAACCAGACATGTAGGACGATACTGGTTATTCTGATGTTCATTGGTGCATGTGCAGGCAGTACCGGTGGTGGTATCAAGGTATCCCGATTTATCATCGTGGTAAAAAGTGTGATAAAAGAGTTGAATTCCTATCTGCATCCAAAGAGTATCAAGAAGATCAAAATGGACGGCAAGCCGATAGAGCATGAAGTGGTACGTGCGGTAAATGTATATTTTATAACATTTATCATCCTGTTTACAACATCCGTACTGCTGATCTCCTTTGAGGGAAAAGATATGACATCAAACTTTACTGCGGTTGCGGCAACGATCAATAACATCGGACCGGGACTGGAGCTGGTAGGACCAACGAAGAATTTTAATGTATATGGTACATTTTCCAAATATGTGTTGATGTTCGATATGCTTGCCGGAAGACTGGAGCTGTTCCCATTGCTCTTGTTGTTCTATCCGCCGGCATGGAAAGAATTACTGGCGGTCAGACGCAGAAAATAACAGGCCAATTAATGACTGGATATATGCTGTACATGATATTAAAATGTGCTGTAGCAGGTTCAGGAAAACAAATCCAGATAACTGCGTACCTGAAATGCGGTCATCAGTTCAAAACGAGTGGACGGATCATCTAAGGCAAGATGTAAGTCCTCTCTTAATATACGAACACGATAATTGACGGTGTTCCTGTGACAGAACAGGGCACCGGCGATTTTTTGTATACTGCCATCACAGAGCAGATACTGATAGAGCGTTTCCAGATAATTCGTATGGTGCTGCTCATCGTATGTAATGATGGATCCCAGAGTATCGTTTACATATTCTCTAAGAACATCCATATCACTTACAGATAAAAGAAGCTTATAGAATCCCATATCATCGAAGAAGAACAGGCTACTGTTCTTTTTTTGTGCCATCAGGGCGGCGCACTGTCCCTGTAAAAATGCCTGACTTAATCCGGTCAGGTCTTTGGTTGGCGCACTGATTCCGATATACATGGAAGTTGTTCCGGCAGATTCTCCCATATGATACAGAAGCCGGCTAAGCTCCTGTTCGAGCCGTTCATTTGACCGCGCGGGGCAGATCAGCAGAGTATAGTTGGTGCCGTTGACAAATGTATATGGCAGATTATAGATTCTGACCAGACGTGTCAACAGATTCTGAAGAAAACTTCCGGCGGTGTTGGCATAAGCGGGTGGGGTGGAGAAACGATCGGAGTGTGGGATAGAGGTATTTGTCAGTGCAATGGATGGTTCCACGGATGCTGTAGCTCTCAGATCTGATATATATACGAGATGGTATTGTGCATCTCCCTGAAAACCATGTTCATATAAGACAGGCAGGCTGATCTCCATCAGGGCTTTGTCATTTGGGTGAAGGATCACGCGCGAAAGTGCAGTTGAGATAGCCTGACTGGTCTGTGTATCGTCAAATATCCGATTGTAATAATCGTGCGTAATATCGAAGATCCGTGTCTCCCATGGCATAAGAAAGAGCGGGTAATGCTTCCGGTCGCACAGCATACGGATACGGTCGGAGATATCGGAACGGTTCAGGTGCCCCCCAATATTGATAATAAGGCCGCAGGTTTTATGTTCGATCAGCCCTTTGATGAAGTTATATAACCAGTATTCATTTCCACACAGGACGCCGGTCGTAATGATCAGTTCACCGCCGTGCAGGAATTCCAGTGTGCCGGGATCTTCTGATATATAGACCCAGTTCATGAGGTTATCCAGCCCTTCTTCTCCTGCGATCAGATCCAGTCCATAGGTGCTTTTTGTCTCTTTATATAAATCTCTTAATAATATTGCCATGTTTAAGATTCCTTTCTTGGCAGCGTTTGATAATTATTATTCGTCTATGGATAAGAAGTCAGTTTGACCCAAATGTGATATGTGTGTATTGAGTCGGTTGCAGCTTGTTGCTTTGAGGCAGTTTGTGTATGTCTGCCCGAAATATGCTTAATTATATAAGGCGTTTGCCGACTGCTACTTAATATATTAAACCATTGATTTGTGCTACTTATTACAATAACCCAACAATATCATAGAAAATATGTGTCTGTCAAACATATACTTGTGCTAACAGCACAAAGCGGGGCGGAAGTTTTGTGCTGGCGGGATATGGTGATCGGTTTTTATGAATGGCATACTGTAGAAAATTTACAAGAGCAAATAAATGAACGGCACAGATATAAAGGCCGTCCGTATAAGAAGATGGAGGATGATACATATGTTAAGAACAGATTTACCGGAAATAATAACAGAGACTTTACCCGGTCCTAAGGCACAGGCAATTATAGACAGAAGAGCGCAGGCAGTTCCAAATGCGATCCGTTGTGGATATCCGGTTGTTATAGAACGAGGTGAAGGCGCCATGATCGAGGATGTCGATGGCAACAAGTTCTTGGATTGGATCGGTGGTGTCGGTGTATTGAATATCGGATTTTCCCAGCCGGAAGTCGTTGAAGCAGTAAAAGCACAGGCAGATAAATATTTTCACGGCATGTTCAATGTTGTAACACATGAAGGCTATGTAGCACTTGCAGAGAAGTTATCCGGCATTGCACCTGTAAAGGGCGACAGCAAGAAAGCATTCTTTGCAAATAGTGGAGCAGAAGCAGACGAGAATGCCGTTAAGGTAGCAAAGGCATATACAAAACGTCCGAATATCATCGTATTCTCCGGTGCATTCCATGGAAGAACACATTTTACAATGGCAATGACATCCAAGAAAGCATATGCAAAGGATATGGGACCGTTAGCAGCCGGCGTGTTCCGTGCACAGTTCCCATATTATTATAGAAATCCGGAAGGAATGCCTGAGGATAAGGCAGTTGATTACTATATCAAATCTATCTACGATGTATTTGAACAGTGTGCAGCAGCAGACACGATCGCAGCGATCGTTGTTGAGCCGCTTCAGGGCGAAGGTGGTTTCATTCCTGCTCCGATCGAATGGGTAAAAGCAGTTCGTAAGATCTGTGATGAAAATGGTATCCTGCTGATCGCAGATGAGGTACAGAGCGGTTTCTGCAGAACCGGTCGTATGTTTGCTTCTGTTTACTGGCAGGAGGCAGGTGTAGAGCCTGATATCATCGCAACAGCAAAATCCATTGCAGCAGGTGTTCCATTGTCGGCAATTATTGCAAGAACTGAGGTTATGGATGCAGTTCCGGCAGGAACGATCGGTGGAACCTATTGTGGAAATCCACTGGCATGTGCCGCATCCTTAAAGACGATCGAGATTATGGAGAGAGATCATCTGGCAGAGCGTTCCTGTGAGATCGGTAAAAAAGTGACAGAGCGTTATCTGGAAATGCAGAAGAAATATCCGGTTATCGGTGATGTCAGAGGACTTGGCGGTATGATCGGTATCGAATTCGTAAAAGATCAGGAAACAAAAGAACCGGATGCAGCATTTACATCTGACCTGATCCAGACTTGTGCGAAGAAAGGTCTGTTAGTAGAAGGCGCAGGAACTTACAACAATGTAATCCGTTTCCTTGCACCGCTTGTCATGACAGATGAGCAGCTTGCAGCCGGTCTTGATATTTTTGAAGCATCCATCAAAGAATGTCTGAACCACTAAAGAAATCTTAACATAAACAAAACAACAATCCTTATATATATGAATCGCACAAACAACCGCTGTGGCGAGACAATCCCTAGGGTCAATCCCTAGACGCTGTCTTACCATAGCGGTTATTTTTATATTCCCCTCTGGTTCCTAGCGGTATGGATATTCATGATGTTGTGAGGCAAATTATTATCTGGTATCCCCTCTGACTGGCAATTGGTATGGTTATCCATGACATTGTGAGTATTTCGTCGTGAGATGCACATTGGCAGCGAATGCGGGCGCATGTCTGAGTCCGTAGGACGAGTTTGCGCAGGAGCATGAGCGAATCAGCCATGTGCATCGAACAGAAAACGGAACAAGTCATGATAACCATACCAATTGCCAGTCGGAGGGACTGCCTTTAAACAAATCTTAACGCCTCTGCAATAGAGATGATGGCATTTTGATGCATTTGGATGCTATAAACATGGAGTAAACTCTGGAAAAAGGAGAATTATGTAAAAAGACGGGAGGTATGTAGGGAAAATTGAAGAAATTGTGGCTTAGAATAGTATTATTCATAGCAGGATTTGCAGGAGTATTCATATTTCTGTATCCATTTGTTACGAAGGGGATTAAAAACATAGGAAATCTTACGGGAGTTGTTCTTGGTATCTGCCTGATCTTATATGCGGCATGGTTCCACAGGGTGAATTGCCGGGTGAAAAAATGGCTGACCCGGACTACCGGAAAAGTAATATGCGGGATCGTTTTGCTGATTGTATTAGTTGCAGTTGGATTTGCGGCAGCAGGAACGATATGCATGGTACGGGCATCGAAGACAGCACCGAAGGATGAAACTGTCATGATCGTGCTTGGCTGTGGTGTAAATGGCGACCGACCAAGCCTGATGTTGACGGAACGCTTAGATGCAGCGTATGATTATCTGAATACACATGAAGAGGTTGTGGGTATTCTGTCCGGAGGACAGGGAAAAGGTGAGAATATCAGTGAAGCGGAGTGCATGTACCGGTATCTGACAGAAAAGGGAATTGCAAAAGAACGTTTATATAAGGAAGAACGGTCAACTTCGACCAGAGAGAATCTTCTGTACTCAAAGAAGATCATGGAAGAGGAACATCTGGATTTCCGGGTCATTATTGTAACAAATGAATTTCATGAATACCGGGCATCTGTTATTGCAGAACATACAGGTATAACACCATCGGCGGTGTGCGGGAAAACAGCGTGGTGGTTACTGCCAACTTATTATCTGAGGGAGCTTTACGGAATCGTCTTTGAATGGATTTTTTAGATAGCTTAAACAAAAAACTTAAGAATCTTAAAAATTTGGATACAAAATGGATGTAATTTTTTGATATAACCTGACTTAACAAATCTTAACAACACCTGACGCATACTTGAATTATAGATGCAAATGCTATAATGTGTGGATGGTTATTGAAAATTAAAATCAGGACATATTGGAAAAAGAGAGGATATGGTTATGATTTTAGACAATGACAAAAGAATAGATGAAAAGATAAAAGGTGCTATGCAGCCTGAAAATGCAGAGAAGATACTGATCGTTGATGATGAAAAGGATATAAGAAAGCTGGTTGGAATCTATCTGAAGAGACAGGGATATCAGATCCTGGAAGCCGAAAACGGAAAACAGGCGATTGATCTGGTGAGAGAGAATTCCGATATCGATCTGATCATTATGGATATTATGATGCCTGAAATGTCAGGAACTGAGAGTTGCTCTGCCATTCGAGAATTTTCATCTGTTCCTGTGCTGTTTTTAACAGCCAAGACGCAGGAGCCGGATAAGAATGAGGCATATGATACAGGTGGAGATGATTTCTTAAGCAAGCCATTTGAACAGAGTGAACTGGTTCGAAAGGTGAAAGCACTTATCCGTCGGTATAATATATATAAAGGAAGAGAGGATAACAATGACGGTATTCTCCGAGTCGGAGCAATATCGATCGATCCGTATAAACGTGTTGTGACGAAAGACAATGAAGTTATCCATCTGACGGATAAAGAATTTGCATTGCTGTTTTTCCTTGTGAAGAATCGTGGAAGATCCTGGAATCTGGATGAATTATATGAGAACATCTGGCAGGAAAAATATCTTCCGTCCTCATCAAATACGGTTATGGTACATGTATTAAGACTTCGGCAGAAGATCGAGGATAATCCGGCACAACCGGAAATCATCAGAACCATATATGGAAAGGGCTATCAGGTGGATTAACAGCCGGTAGAAAGTATGCGGTATGAAGGACAGAGCAGAACAGAAAAGATTTGAAAAAGATGCAGAAAAAAGGCTTACATTAAATACAAAGCTGATTCTTGTAATAGCAGGAAGCCTGTTGCTTGCGGTCGTATTGTTCTTTATCTGGCTGAAGACAACCGTATATGTGATTGATAAGAAATATCTGAACGAGGCAACTGTAGCACGGAGAACGGAAGAAAAGATTGACCGTTTCTCTGATTATGTCAGTAAGAATAAAGTTAAATCCACAGATATGAATGCTATTCTCAGTTGGCAGCGGGAAGAGGGAAGTGTATATCTTCTGGTTTACCAGAATGAGAATGTAATATATGATTCAACAAAGCAAAAAAGACGAACCATGGTGGAACGTTTTTTTAATAAAATATCCAATGGGAATCAGAAAGGCAGAAAGCTTGCAGAGTCTGAAGAAGACAAAAGGCAGATGCTGAATAACATCAAAAGCAAACATTTGCTTGAGATTTATCGGAAGAAAGCAGAGTCAAAAAAACAGGAAGAACGATCAGATCGGAGTATCTTCGATGATACGTCCTCTACGGAGACGGATTATACAGAGACGATTCCGTCCAATGCTTCGGATGTGGAAGACTTTGCATCCCAGTATGGCAGTTATGCATTCTATTCGGTTCGTTTTGAAGATGGATTATATGATGTCTGCATCGTAGATTATTCTGAGAAAAAGGTCTATTACATATGGGTGACGATAGGCTTTTTGGTATGTTCATTTATATTTATGTTGTTGGTTATGCTCTATAACGGCCGGGTAGTAAGGCGTGTAAAGAGATTGACACATGAGGTGTCAAAGATCAAGAAAACAGATATCAATGCGACGATTACGAAGTCGGGACATGACGAGATCCTGACACTTGCTGAGAATATAGACAGCATGAGAAATTCGATCATTGATCAGATGAGTAAGGAAAAAGAAGCATGGCAGGCGAACCGGGATCTGGTCACAGCGATGGCGCATGATATCCGGACACCGCTTACGGTGTTAAGCGGATATCTGGATCTGCTTGAGACAGGGGAATTTGAATCTGACGAAGAGTACAAACAGTATGTTGATATATGCGTTGCCAAAGCAGGACAGTTGAAAGATCTGTCAGACAAGCTGTTCCGATATTTCTTCGTTTATTCCGGGCATACCGATGAACTGAAAATGGAAGTTTATCATGCAAAGGAGTTTTTCCAGCAGATGATCGGAGAATATATGTGCCTGCTTGAAGAAAAGGGAATCACTTTCCGGATCACAACAGAGGACAATTCACCGCTGATAAAGATCGATGCCCCATATCTGAAACGATTGTTTGATAATATATTTATAAATATAAGAAAATATTCTGATTACAGCAAGCCGGTAGATATCACATATCACACAACCGAATCGAAGGTAGAGCTGGTGATCAGTAATTATATAAATAAAAACAGAAATGAAGCTGAAAGTACCAGAATTGGACTCAAAACCTGTGAGAAGATCGCACAGGAAATGGAAATAGAGTTTTCAGCAAATGAGAAAAAAGACAGATATACAGTCAGGCTGATATTTGTAATTGTAAAGTAAAGGAGGTCCAGAGATACTCTGGAACAGATGTCTATGAAGAATGTACTGGAATTTATTGAAAGATCAGCAGAAAAGTATCCGGATAAGTTGTCTGTAGCCGATATAAACGGCGGTTTGACTTATAAGGAACTGGAACAGACAGCAAAACAGATTGGTGCATGGTTGTATCAGGGACTTGGCGGATGTAAGAACCGTCCGGTTGTCGTACTTCTTGATAAGGAACCGAAGAGCGTTGCGGCTTTTATGGGAGTTGTGTACAGTGGGAACTTTTATGTGGTTATAGATGCAGAAATGCCGGTAGACAGAGTGAATAAGATCTTAAAGGCATTGCAGCCGGAAGCTGCTGTAACAGACAGCAAGCATCTGGATAAGGCTGCAGAGTTACAGGTTGAGACAGAGGATGGTCAGGGATATGGACTTAAACTCTTTAATGTGGATGAGATGGATCAGACCATAGATCAGAGCTGCCTTGCAGATGTCAGAGCACATATGATCGATACAGATCCGGTATATGCATTATTTACCTCAGGTTCAACAGGTGTTCCGAAGGGGGCTGTTATATCACATGCGAATATCCTTTCCTATATTACATGGTATACGGAAGCATTTGATATTAACGAGACGACAATATTTGGTAATCAGACGCCGTTTTATTTCAGTATGTCAGTCTCGGATTTATATAGCACATTGAAAAATGGTGCAACATTGTATATAATACCAAAAGCTTATTTCTCGTTCCCAATCAAGCTTATGGAGTTTCTGAATGAGAAAAAGGTCAATACGATCTACTGGGTTCCGTCGGCACTTTCGATCATTGCAAACTATAAGATGTTCCGGTATGCTGAGCTTCCGGAGTTGAAAAAAGTATTATTTGCCGGTGAGGTTATGCCGACCAGGCCATTAAATTACTGGATCGAGAATCTGCCGGATGCCATGTATGCCAATCTGTTTGGCCCGACAGAGACGACGGATATCTGTACTTATTATGTGGTAAACAGAAAGTTCCGTGATGATGAGCCGCTTCCAATGGGAAATGCATGTAACAACTGTGATGTATTTGTACTTGGTGAAGATGGCAAGGTGGTTTCACCGGAGATCAATCCTGAGACAGGCTTCAGTGCAGAAGGAGAATTATATGCCAGAGGTTCATTTGTCGCTCTTGGATATTATGGAAATGCAGAAAAGACAAAGGAAGCATTTGTTCAGAATCCGTTGAATCCGAATTATCCGGAGCTGATCTATAAGACCGGAGATCTTGTCAAATATAATAAATATGGAGAACTGGTCTATATCTCAAGAAAAGATTATCAGATCAAGCATATGGGCTATCGTATCGAGCTTGGTGAGATCGAGGCGGCTGCCGGTGCGATCGAGGGTATCAGAAGTTACGCATGTATCTATGATGATGCAGAAGACAAGATCGTATTTATATATGAAGGAAAGAAACTGGATGACGCATTCCTGCTTGGAGAGTTCAAGAAGAAGGTTCCGCATTATATGGAACCGAACCAGTTTGTAAGAGTGAAAAGTATGCCACATAATCAAAATGGAAAGATTGATCGTAAGTGGCTGAAAAATAATTATAAATTATAAAAAAGTGAGGACAAAGAAATGGAAGAATTATTAGAGATTTTAAATGAAGTAAAGCCCGGAGTTGATTTTGCAAATGATACAGATCTGGTTGGTCATGGTATACTGGATTCTATTACAATGGTAACACTGGTGCTTGAGCTTAACGATGCATTTGACATCGAGATCACACCTGTAGATATCGTACCTGAGAACTTCAAAACAGTTCAGACGATCTATGATATGATCCAGAGATTAAGTGACGACTAGGGAGTAAAATAATGTCATATACATCGATAGCTTATTTAGGATTTATATTGATGGGATCATTCTTTTTCTATTCCGTTGTGCCGTTAAAGCATAAATGGAAGGTCCTGTTGATATTCAGTTACCTGTTTTATTTCATTAATTCAGGTAAATATGTTGTGTTTATATTGTTTTCATCGTTATCCATCTATTTCGGCGGACGACTGCTGAATAAGATCGATGATGGCTTCAGTATGGCAAAGAAGGTACTGCCAAAAGAAAATAAGAAGGAATATAAAGCGATCATCGGATGGCAGAAGAAATGTGTGTGCGTTTCAATCGTTCTGTTGAACCTTGGTATTCTTGTATATCTGAAATATTCAGTATTCTTTGGACAGGTTTTCTGTGATATATTAAGTCTGCTCCGTATTAATAAGACGAATCCAATGCAGAATATGATGCTGCCGCTTGGTATCTCGTTCTATACATTGTCGGCGATCAGTTATATCGTTGATGTTTACAGAGGAAAATACAGAGCATCCGATAATTTCTGGAAGGTGAATCTGTTCCTGATTTTCTTCCCACATATCGTGGAAGGTCCAATCGGGCGATTTGACCTGCTGGGTGATCAGGTTTATGAAGGTCACGAGTTCAACTATAATAATATGACTCAGGGCTTGCAGCTTGTTTTATGGGGTCTGTTTAAGAAGATCGTTATAGCAGATCGCGCAAATATGTATGTAAACCAGATCTTCAATTTCCATGATCAGTATGATGGCTTATATGTAGTTGTCGGAATGCTGTTATATACCTTGCAGTTATATGCAGAATTCTCCGGCTGTATGGATATCGTAAGAGGTAGTGCTCAGATGTTTGGTATTCAGATGTCTGAGAACTTTGCAAGACCATTTATGTCAAAGACAGTCAGTGAATTCTGGAGAAGATGGCATATGACACTTGGTGCATGGTTTAAAGATTATGTATTCTATTCCATCTCATTGTCCAAGGCATTTATGAAGCTCAGTAAGAAGACAAGAGAGAAGTTCAATGCATTTTTTGCAACTCTGATCCCGACCTCTATCGCGATGCTCGCGGTGTGGTTCGGAACCGGTATCTGGCATGGAGCCAGCTGGAAGTATGTTATGTACGGTATTTACTACTGTCTCATTATGATACTTGGACTTCTGACAGAACCGTTATTTAAGAAGCTGTATGAGAAGATGCATGTGAACCGGGAGGGCAAGATTTATAAGGCACTTCAGGTAGTAAGAACATTTATTTTCGTAAATATCGGTATGCTGATGTTCCGTGCGGATGACCTTAAGATCTTTGGACAGATGCTCGTATCGATGTTCCATAATTTCACATTTTCAGTGCTTACAAGCGGAGATCTGTTTGAAGTAAAGCTTGATGTCTATGATTTCCTGTTACTTGCATTTGGTGCACTGGTATTACTGCTGGTAGGTTTATATCAGGAGAAGGGACATCATATCCGTGAGGAGATAGCAACAAAGAATATCGTTCTTCGTTGGGTATTATATTATGGACTGATCTTTTCTGTGATCATTCTGGGCGCATATGGAAGCGGTTATGAAGTAGCCGGATTCATATATGCACAATTTTAGGATAGATGGTGAGAGACATGAAAAAAGAAAGAGTAAAAAACATTATAAAAGTTATCGTGTTTATGCTGATCTTCTGTGGCTTTATGGCACTCGGCTCCGTCATGCTTTATCCGAAAACGAGTGATCCGGAAGGCGGCTTATCAAATCCAAATGCCAGGGGCTTCTATGGAGAACCAAAGAATTCCATCGATCTGGTCGTTATGGGAAACAGTAATGCCTACAGTGCATATTCACCGATGCTGATGTGGAAGAAATATGGTATTCCTTCCTATGTTGTTGCGGAAGGCGCACAGAATATTGCCGAGACCGTTAATATATTAGAGGAGCTTCTGACATGTCAGAAGCCGAAGCTGATCATTTTGGATGTTGACCTTTTATGGCAGGGTAAGACACAGGTATCCAGAGTAGAAGGAAATGTGAAATCTCTGATCTACAAATATATTCCGATCATGAAGTATCATGACAGATGGAAAGGCTTTGTGCTGGGTGATAGTTTTAAAGCAAAGAACTACACATATCGTTCTTCAAGCAGAGGACAGTACTTAAGTAAAACGGTTGTACCATATACGGGTGAAGACATGATGGTAAAGACTGCCGATGTCGAATCGGTACCGAAGTCATCCAGGTTCTTCCTTAAGATGTTCCTTGATCTCTGTGAAGAAAATGATATCGATGTGATGTTTGTCGAGATGCCGACAGCTAATTCATGGAATTATAAGAAGCACAATGGCATGACAAAGTATGCCAAGGAGCTTGGCATTCCATTTGTTGATCTGAATACCACAGAGGGTAAGAATGCGATCAACTGGAAGAAGGATACCAGAGATGGCGGAAGACATCTGAACTGTTATGGAGCTAAGAAGGTAACAAGAGAGATCGGTAAGTATATTTCAGAGAACTATACATTTACGAATAAGAAGAAAGATCCGGAGTATAAGGGCTGGAATAAGTCTTATAAGGAATATAAGCAGTTTATGAAGACAGATAAGAAGTCTTCCGATAAGAAACACAAGAAGTCGAAGAAAGCTGACAGCAAACAGTCAGATACATCTGATGCAAAAAAGCAGAAAACAGAAAAAACAACGACTGAGAACAAGTCGGAGACAACGACAGAAAGTACAGCTACGGAAGAAGTAACAGAAAGTGCAAGTACGGAAGCAACCACAACTCAGCAGTAAGAGATTGTAAAGTATATAAGGGAGATCATGGAGACACAGATATGGATTTGCAGATCTGGAAGCGCCATGATCTCTCTTTTTATGAATCGGATACTTTATAGGCCTACATAAACATGGAATAAATTTTAAGGTAAGAAAATAGTATTTGTTATTTATTTTTGTGTAAACAACAGCTTCTTGTGATAAAATGGCAATGAAATGTAAATAATAGTTGCAGAAATATAGAATTATACAGGCATACCGAAAACAAGCGAAGTTATAGCAGTATACGATGCTTTTACAGATGCCTGGTGGCAGGATATGATAGGAGGATATGGAATATGAAGATTTTATTTTATGATACGAAGAAATATGACAGAGATTCATTTGAAAAGATATTACCGGAATATTCAGATCTGGAGGTAGAGTTCTTAGAAGCAGATCTTTCACCGAGAACAGCAGCTCTTGCAAAAGGATATGATGCGATCTGTGCATTTGTAAGTTCTGATGTCAGTGAAAAAGTAGTTGAGTGTCTGGCTGCAAATGGTGTAAAATTAGTGTTAATGCGCTGTGCCGGATTCAATAATGTGGATCTGGATGCAGCAAACCGTTGTGGTATCACGGTGCTCCGTGTTCCGGGTTATTCACCGGAGGCGGTTGCAGAGCATGCGATGGCACTGGCACTTGCGGTTACCAGAAGAATCCATAAGAGCTATATCAAGGTTCGTGAGAATAATTTCAGTTTGGTAGGTCTTACGGGTATGAACTTCTATGACAAGACCGCGGGTATCATCGGAACCGGTAAGATCGGAGCGGCTATGTGCCGGATCTGTCATGGATTTGGCATGAAGGTTCTGGCATATGATATGTACCGGAATCCATCCCTGGATTTTGTAGAGTATGTGGATCTGGATACGCTGTTATCGACCAGTGATTTGATCTCCCTTCACTGTCCGCTGACAGATGATTCGTACCATATGATCTGCACAGAGACGATCAATAAGATGAAGGATAATGTGATCCTTGTAAATACATCGAGAGGCGCACTGATCAAGACGGAGGATCTGATCACGGGAAATCGAAATAAGAAATTCTTTGGTATCGGTCTGGATGTGTATGAGGAAGAAACAAATAATGTATTTGAGAATCGTGAGGATGATATTCTGGAATCCTCGATCACGGCAAGACTGCTGTCGTTCCCGAATGTCATCGTAACCTCCCATCAGGGCTTTCTGACGGAAGAAGCACTGGAAGCGATCAGCCGTACCACACTGGACAATGCGAGAGATTATGAGAATGGCACGATCAAGGATATAAATGCCGTGTAGAAATATATGCAAGATAAAAGAAGTGCGGAAGACAATCGTCATAGAGAAAATGAAAGCTATGTAGAAAAGGAAATGATTATGCAGAATTACAGATTTCTGATCGCCTATGATGGGACGAGATATCATGGGTGGGAACATAAAAAAGACGTTGTGACCATACAAGGAAAGATCGAATCAGTGCTTTCCCTGATGGCAGGCGAAGAAGTACGGATCAACGGAGCGGGAAGAACCGATGCAGGTGTGCATGCAAGGGCAATGGTCGCAAGCGGCCCGGTTCCGACAGATAAGACACCAGAGGAGATCCGGGATTATATGAATCATTATCTGCCGGATGATATCTGCATTTTGGAGGTTACTCCGGCAGCAGAACGCTTTCATGCAAGATTTAATGCAAAGGGCAAGCATTACCGTTACACGATCTATCGTGGCAGGCTGAAGCCGGTATTTGACCGGAAATATGTCTGGACTCTGGATGAGGGTGAGACGATCGACTGTGAACGGATGCGAAAGGCAGCAGCTTATCTGGTCGGCGAACATGATTTCAAGAGCTTCTGTGGCAATAAGCAGATGAAGAAATCGACGGTTCGGAAGTTATTTGCGATCGATATTAAGGAAGATGGCGATTATGTGATCCTTGATTTTTATGGAGCCGGATTCTTACAGAATATGGTTCGTATCCTGACCGGTACTCTGGTAGAGGTCGGGGCAGGCAGAATGGAACCGGCGTACATGGAAGAGGTGCTTACAGGCCGGTGCAGACAGCTCGCAGGGCCGACCGCACCACCACAGGGCTTGTGCCTGATGCAGGTTGATTATGAAAAAAAGTAATATGGAGTAAGTAGTACAAATGAATGAATTTAAAAATGGGCTGAAGGATGGAATTCCGATTGCCCTGGGGTATTTTGCAGTTAGTTTTAGTTTTGGTATTCTTGCGATCAAAGGCGGACTCAGTGTCTTTCAGGCAGTTCTTACCAGCGTTACAAATGTTACAAGTGCCGGTCAGTTTGCCGGACTTCAGATCATCATTGCCGGGGGAACGATCCTTGAGGTGATCCTCACCCAGCTTATCATCAATCTGAGATATGGTCTGATGAGTCTTTCACTTACGCAGAAGTTAGCTGACGATGTAGGCATCTGGAAGCGTCTGATCATCGCATTTGCAAATACAGATGAGATCTTTGCAGTTGCAATGGGATATTTCAAAGAAGTGACCTTTCCGTATATGTTAGGACTTCAGATCCTTCCGATCCTTGGATGGGGCGGTGGTACATTTGCCGGAGCAGTAGCCAGCGGGCTGCTTCCAAAGTCTGTGTGCAGCGCACTCAGTCTTGCACTTTATGGCATGTTCGTGGCGATCGTTGTTCCGGTTGCCAAGAAGTCAAAATCTGTGTTATTTGTGGTATGCGTGGCAGCTTTGTTCAGTATCCTTTTATATTATGTTCCGATATTCCACTTTATCTCGACCGGAATATCGATCGTTATATGTACAGTAGCGGCAGCAGCAATTGGTGCGATCGTTGCGCCGGTTAAGAAAAAAGGAGAAGAATAGAGATGAGTGTATATACATATATTATCGCAATGGCGGTTGTCACATATCTGATCCGTGCAGTGCCATTGGTGTTATTCAGAAAAAAGATAGAGAATCGGTTTTTAAGTTCGTTTTTATACTATGTGCCATATGCCTGCCTAACGGCACTTACCCTTCCGGCGATTTTCTACAGTACGGAAAGTGTTATCAGTGCGATCGCAGGATTTGTCGTAGCGGTTATCTTTGGTATCCGTGAAAAAGGGCTGGTAGTTGTAGCGGCTGCCGCCTGTGTGACAGTGTTTGTAGTGGAGAGAATATTGGCGTTTTTATAGGGGGTTGTGAATCTGAAAAGTAAGGACAAAGAACTTGCTATATCGCCGACCTGGAATGTAAAAGACTTTTGACACGCTAAAAACCTTGATGTCAATGTCCTTTGATAGCGAAAATATGACTTTTTGATTAGTATGAGTATACTAGGAGGTGAAGAGATGGAACTCGGAAAACAAATAAAAAAACATCGTCAGGAAGTACAATTATCCCAAGAGAAGTTAGCCGATCGAGTTTATGTTTCAAGACAAACAATCTCAAATTGGGAAAATGATAAAAGCTATCCAGATGTGAATAGTTTGGTATTACTGAGTGAAATCTTTCAAATTTCTCTTGATAATCTAATCAAAGGAGATATTGAAGTTATGAAAGATGTAATTCAAAAAGAAGAAATTGTAAAAATGAACCGCTATGGAAAAATCTACACTATAATGCTGATTGTCACTGTAGTTTCGGCAGTTCCGCTATTTATGTGGCTTGGCGTTTGGGCATTCATCCCTTGGGGAATCATTTGGGCACTCTCTATGTACTTTGCCTTTCAGGTTGAAAAGGTAAAAAAAGATAATGATGTTCAAACCTATAAAGAAATTGTTGCATTTTCTGAGGGGAAACTATTGGATGATATACAAAAGCAGAGAGAAATAGGTAAACGCCCATATCAGAAGATTTTTTTAGTTATAGGTAGTGCACTGATAACATTTGTTGTTTGTGTATTAATCGGATTTCTGATGCATATTTTTATGAACTAATAGTGGTAGACCGTAAACTTCCGGTTTAGAGAGAACGTAGAAATGATTCGATTTTGTCCAAAGGATGAGATACAAAATACAATATACGAATAAATAAAGATGATTGGTTTTATGATAAGACTGGTCGTCTTTATTTTTTCGGAGTTTGATATGCAACTATAGGGAATTAAAACTTAGTGAAAAAGTGCAGTAAGTTTTAAGTTGTAGGAGTATGCTCCATGTATGACTGTTGAAGATGGAGAATATTATGCGCATCTTCATATGAGTGTCGGAAATGAGAAAGGTGAAGCGTTTGGAGGGCATCTGAACAGAGCTGTCGTGAGTGCAACCTGTGAGATGGTAATTACGGTCATTGATGGAAAAGTTGACAGAGTTTATGATGAAGAAACAGGGCTTAATGTATTTAAGTTTGATTAGATGCGTTGAACTATTTATCGCGTTAGTGAGACGCAGCAAAGAGAAGAAAAGCAAATAAATTCCGGGTTATAAAACATAAGGATTTTTGTTACCTAATACAATTTTCTGCTCTACAATCTCCGTCATAATAAAAATGTCTCCATCATTTCAAAAGAGAATGACGGAGATATTTTGCTCTGCTTATTCTTGTAGTAACCAATCGGCTATATCGTGAATTTCAATTCCTTCATAGCTATATTGAGGATGTTTGGTTCTGGCAATAATCATTTTCGGATAAGCATCTCGAATCTGAAGCAGAGGAGAGCATTCTCTCTCAAATGTTTCCTGCATGGAAATGTTGTCGCTGACCTGAATATAAAACTTCTCGCTACCTTTCTGAGCAACAAAGTCGATTTCCTTTTGATAGAGCTTGCCAACATAAACATCATATCCACGGCGAAGAAGCTCGATGCAAACGATGTTTTCATATACTCTGCCATAATCTATATTTCTGCTTCCGAGTATTGCATATCGAATACCGCTGTCACACAAATAGAACTTTTCAGAGCTTTCAAGGTATTTCTTACCTCGGATATCGTATCTCTTAATATCATAAAATACAAAAGCATTGCACAAATATTTAATGTACTTGCCGATGGTTACATGATTGGTTGGAGTCTCATTTGCTGTTAGTAGCTGACTGACCTTATTAGGAGAAGTCAGGTTGCTGATATTATCCATAAGGAATTCGCTCAGATGTTGTAAAACTAAAGTGTCAGGGAGAGCATATTTCTGTACCAAATCCCTTGTAACAATAGTTTCGTAGACCTCTTTGATATAGTTTGTTCTGTCTTTTTCGGTTCTATAAGCATAGGAACCTGCTAAACCGCCCTTGATAGCGTACTCATCGAAGAGCTTATCTTTGTCATTAATATCATCATAAAATTGGCAATATTCCTGGAAACTGAAAGGAAACACATGAATTTCGATATAGCGTCCGGTAAACAGCGTTGCCAGATCTGCACTCAACAGGAAAGCATTAGAGCCTGTTACATAGATGTCGTATTTTCCCTTAGAGTACAGGCTATTGATTGCCAGCTCAAACTTGGGACACATCTGAACCTCGTCTACAAACAGGTAGTTCGTTTTATCTTTCTGATAATGTTCTTCCACATAGGCGTGTAAGGCATGGTATTCCCTGATTTCTTCATATGCTAAATCCATGAAGTCAATGAAGATAATATTGATGTTTTCAAAGTTGCTCTTCAGATACGTAATATACGCCTGCATTAGTTTGGACTTACCAGATCGACGAATACCAGTGATGATCTTGATGTCAGGAGTGCCATTCAGTTCAATGATTCTATCGAGATATTTTGCTCTCGTGATTGTCTTCATATAGTCACCCACTTTCAAAAATTGAATTTTTTTCATTTCTCGAAACCGCCTCGTTGTACTTAGTATACTGTCTGCTAATAGTATATGCAAGATGTCACTTTCAAAAACACAAATTTTTTTATTTTTTGAAAGTGGAAACTATGTAAAAGCAACCCGAAGACTGTCCCAGGCATGAACAACTCATTTTTGATGTTAAATTATCAAATTTTCAAGGAATCTTCAGCATCCACCCACATCTGCATAGTTCCATCAAGATATAGAGTAACATATATCCGGCAGATGTATAAATGTCAATGCTGTTGTGGTACATGTTGTATTCTGCGTAAATGGTATTCATGTTGTGTCACCTTTAAATTAATAAAAATATAGAAGCATTTCAATCAGTTCACCATGTCGTTTTTATTTTGTGTTATACTGTTTTTATAGGATTTTCTTTCCCTTGTATTTTCCCTTATCAGAGTTCGTAAATCAGTATGGGAAGATATAACATAAGGGAAAGCTCACCTGCGATAAACTTAGTATTTTCAAAGGCTTGAGAGATATTTGATAATAAAATATAACAGTTAAAATTGTTTCGTGGAAAATATCCAATACTGTGATGTTATAAAAACAATATCTACTCTGATATTAAATATATATAGTTAATAAAGAGAGGTGCATATGCTATGCCAGGTATACTCGTGGTTGAAGATGATGAAAATTTAAATCGTGGAATTGCATTCTCATTGAAAAAATCCGGATATGAGGTTTTTTCGGCAGAATCAGTGAAAAAAGCGAAAAGAATTGCAAGTGATAATAATGTGGATGTTATCATTTGTGATGTGAATCTTCCGGATGGGAATGGACTGGAATTTGTAAGGTGGATGAGATGCAATTATAATACATACATTATTTGTCTTACAGCACTGGATCAGGAGATGGATCAGGTTATGGGATATGAAGCAGGGGCAGATGATTATATTACAAAGCCGTTTAGTCTTTCGGTACTTCTTTTGAAAATAGAAGCACATTTCCGTCGAAGACAGGAGAAAACGGAAGCCGGAAAGATGATTTCGGGAGATATCGTATTTATCGCAGGAGAAATGAAAGTCCTGATAAAGAATCGTGAAATCAGTCTGACAAAAACGGAGTTGAAAATGCTGACTTTTTTTCTTCAGAATCCGAAAAAGATTCTTTCAAAAACACAAATATTGGAAAATGTGTTTGATCTGGAAGGGGATTTTGTGGATGAAAATACAATCGCTGTCAATATCAGAAGACTCCGTGAGAAAATCGAAGACAATCCGGCTGCATCGGTCTATATAAAGAATATCAGAGGTCTTGGGTATATATGGAATCAGGAGGTAAGGCAGTGACAAAGAGATATCGCAAGAAGATTACAGTAGTGCTCTCCTTGGTATTGTCTGTCATAATATTGTTTGCAATATTAAATTGCGTTACCACGTATGTGTTTTATGAAGATTATAAATATAAAATGAATCTTATGACAGACATTGCTGCAAAGGAAGAATTTTCCGGGCTGGATGCTGTTTCGGAATTGCTTAAGGATAAAGATATTGAAACCAATGAACGGGGAAGGCAATTATTGGAGCAATATGGATACTGGGGAAATAAAGGGAGTGCATTTTATTTGCAATTCCGGCATCAGGTTATGGTGACCGGTGCTGTAAGCACTGTGATATGCGTGCTTCTTTTGACTTTTTTACTTTATTGGAAGAAAAAAGAAGATGCGTGTCATCAGAAAATTTTAGACCAGTTGGAAGAAATTCTGATCAGATTCCGTGAAAATAAATTTGATGATTTACTGAAAACGGAAAATTATGTAGAACTGGAAAAATTGAATGACCAGCTTGAAGCAATCGGACATCATATTCAGTTGATAAAGGAAGAAGCAAGGGCAGAAAAGGAGAACACGAAAGAAATGGTTTCTGATATTTCTCACCAGTTAAAGACACCGGTTGCAGCTTTGGATACATGTTTTAGTGTGCTGATGCAGAATGACTTAAGTGCTACAGAACAGGAGGAGTTTCGTATCCGTTGTCGGAGTGCTCTGGATGGACTGGAGACATTATTGCAATCGCTTCTTGAAATATCCAAGATGGAAACTGGACTGATTCAGATTAATAAGAAAAAACTTCCGCTTATGGATACTGTCATATCTGCTGTGAACCGCACTTATCCTAAAGCGGATGAGAAAGAAATTGAATTCGTTTTTGACTATGAGAAAGAGCTGGAAACATGCACGATTATGCAGGATAAAAGGTGGCTTGGTGAAGCTGTGATCAACGTTCTGGATAATGCGGTCAAGTACAGTCCGGGTGGTTCAAAAATATTTATCCGGTTACAAAAAAGAAACGATCTTGTAAGAATGGAAATTGAGGATCAGGGAATTGGTATTCCGCAGAATGAGTATCATAAAATTTTTCAACGATTTTACAGAGGAAGTTCCAAGGAGGTTATGGAAAAGAGTGGTACAGGAATCGGACTTTTTCTATCGAGAGAAATTATCGAAAAACACGCAGGTACGATTACGGTAACCTCCGGCAAAAAGAAAAAAGGAAGCACGTTTGTGATTCAATTACCATATGTTGGTTAAATTTTAAGTGAGCAGAACCCTTACAATTCTGTAAGAGTTCTGCTCGTTTTTTGAAAGTGAAATGAAAGATTGTCCTGATACAATTAGGATGTAGGTTGAAAAGGTACGCTTTACAGAATTGAAAAGGAGGCAACACATGAGTGTGATATTAGAAACCAAGCAGCTTTGTAAGTTTTATGGCGCAGGTGAGAATCAGGTCAAGGCGGTCAATCAGGTGGACATTCAGATTGAGCAGGGGGAATTTGTCGCAATTGTTGGAAAGTCAGGTTCCGGTAAAAGTACATTACTTCATATGCTAGGAGGGCTTGATACCCCGACAAAAGGCAGTGTTACTTTAGCAGGGAAAGATCTATACAGGATGAATGAAGATGCCCTTGCTGTTTTCCGCAGAAGAAAAATCGGATTTGTTTTTCAGGCATTTAATCTGGTTTCATCTGTTAATGTCTGGGAAAATATTGTACTGCCACTGGGGCTGGATGGAAGAAAAGTGGATGAAGCGTATGTAAATGATATCATTGCAACTTTGGGAATTGAAAAGAGGATTTACAATCTGCCAAATCAGTTATCCGGAGGACAGCAACAGAGAGTAGCAATTGCAAGAGCACTGGTGAATCGTCCGGAAATTATATTTGCAGATGAGCCGACAGGAAATCTTGATTCCAAGACCAGTGATGAGGTAATCGCCCTGCTTAAGATGACAGCAAAAAAATATGGACAAACAATTGTAATGATTACCCATGATGACGAAATTGCACAGGTCGCTGACCGTATTCTGGTGATTGAGGACGGACAGGTGGTGGATTTTAGATGAAGACAATAAGCAGGATTGCATATAGCAATGACAAAAAGAACAAGACAAGAAGTATACTGATTATGATGTCCATATGTCTGACTACGATGCTGCTTGTGATTATCAGTACTGTGGGAAATGGAATGATCCGTTTACAGAAAAGTCAGGCGGCAGGCTCATATGGAAGCAATTATGGTTTGTTTGTCGCAGCAGATGCCTTGCAGTTAAAGGACGTACGCCGCCGTGCAGAAATAGATGCAATAGGAATTATGTGTACAGAAGGCATAATTAAAGGCAACGAAAACGGTGGTTTTGTCTGCATGGATGAGACTGCAAGAAAAATGCTTCCCTATAATAAGGAATATGAGTTAAAGGAAGGAAAGTATCCGGGGGGAACGCAGGAAATTGCCGCAGGAAGAGCATTTTTTAGTGAAATGGGATATGATGATGTAAAGGTCGGAGATACGGTTACACTGGATTACCGTGCAGGGATGCGGTCAGAATATAAGCCGGAAGAATTTGTTGTCAGCGGAATCCTATATGACCGGGATGAGTATACCATCGAGGCATCTTATGTTGCTTTCGGGTCACAGGAGTTTTATGATGAGCACGTCGCAGAGAATGACAGACAGTATAATATTTATTTTACTTTAAATGATTCTGCAAATGTATCTATGAATAATATTGATTCGGTTATAAGGCAGATTGCAGCAGCTTGTGGGATCGAAGAAAAAAACGTTATTGTCAATGATCTCTATTTGCAATGGGTCTTGCAGCCGAGTTATGAAACGATTGCGGTATGCGGGGTTTTGATTCTTGCAATTGTACTTTTCTCTGTTGTGGTCATTTATAATATTTTTCAGGTCGGTATTGCCAACAAGATACAGGAGTATGGAAAAATCAAGGCTCTGGGAGCGACAAAAAAGCAGATGAAACAACTGATCTTCAGAGAGGGCATTTTTTTGACATTTTTTTCAATACCGGTTGGATTGCTTTTTGGCTTTCTGATTGCAAAATGCGGTTTTAACTGGCTGGTAGAACAGGGGAACCTTGTATCAACCGGAACTGGTTCTATGGGTGTTCAAAATCAGCAGGTGCCTCTGTTTTCCCTGCCTGTTATGCTTCTCTGTATTTTCGTATCATTTCTTACCGTTGCTTTGGCACTGCGTAAACCAATGAAAATTGTTTCACGGATTTCACCTATCGAAGCAACACGGTATTTAGAAAATGCAGAAACACAAAAAAAAGGAAAACGAAATGGCAGAAAAAATGTCACCGTGTTTTCTATGGCAATGGCAAATGTAACGGGTAATCCCAAAAGAACTATTGGTACTATCCTCACAATGGGTTTTTCTTGCGTATTGTTTGTGATTATCTCTAATTATGTGGGGAATATTGACACGGAGCATGAAGCACGTCTTTCCGTTAATTATGGACAATTTGAACTGCAGCTTGACTATTCTGCTGAGTATGATGAAAGATATCCGGAGAATAATCTGGATACGATTCTGACGGATGATCCATTGAATGATTCGCTGATTGAAGAAATCAAAAGCATTCCGGGAGTAACAGATGTCATGACGAGAGAGATTGTCTCTGTAAATCTGAACGGAACAAGATTTCCGGCTACTATTGTGAGTAAAAAGGATTTTGATTTTATGCGCCAAGAAGGGGATATTGGCTCTATGGACTATGATCAGGCGGTAAAGAATGGTGATATTTTCTTTGGTTGGTTGGCGTGGATGGAACAAGATGGATATGCTCCGGGTGAATCCATTGCATTTGACTTTGAGAATGGAAGTGGAACCTATACCTAGCAGGGAAAGATTGCAGGATCTTTTGTAAGTGCGGACACTTATCTTGTCATTCCGAAAGGTGTATATCGTTCCATGAATCCGAGAGGAACAGCCTATGGCTATCTGTGGGTGGACTGTGATAAAAAAGATGTGGCATCTGTAGAACAAAGTCTGAATACTTTGATTTCTAATACTTCGCATATAAAAATGGATACTTATCATGCGCAGTTACAATCTGCCGAATTTGCAAGCAGCATGATGAAGCTTGGCTGTTATCTGTTTATGGCTATTGTAGGACTCATCGGGTTTATGAATATGGCGAATACCATGATCATGAATATTACGACAAAAAAGCAGGAATATGGTGTATTACAGGCTGTGGGCATGACAAATAAACAATTAAATTTATGCCTGCAGTTACAGGGACTGATTTTTACGGTTGGCACCATATGCGTAGCTTTGATCATTGGTCTGCCGCTCGGCTATGCACTTTTTTCCTATGCAAAACATATGGGAATATTTGGAATAAATATCTATCATGTTCCAATCGTACCAATTTTTATTATGATTTTTTTGGTCGGTCTGTTGCAGATTGTACTTTCCTGCGTTTTAAGCAGTAATCTGAAAAAGGAAACGCTGGTTGAAAGAATAAGGTATCAGGGATAGCAAGTAACCAAGCTGTCACTCGGGCAATGAGTGACAGCTTGGTTTGCAAGTATACGTCAAAAGATTCTATGGAGAATATTATGCGCATCTTCATATGAGTGTCGGAAATGAGAAAGGTGAAGTGTTTGGAGGGCATCTGAACAGAGCTGTCGTGAGTGCAACCTGTGAAATGGTAATTACGGTCATTGATGGAAAAGTTGACAGAGTTTATGATGAAGAAATAGGGCTTAATGTATTTAAGTTTGATTAGATGCGTTCTTATGATATTATATTTCATGTATTCAAACAAAGTAGGAAAGAGGTAAATACACCATGAATTTGAAAAAAGTTCATCATATTGCCATTATTGGGAGCAACTATGAGCAATCAAAGCATTTTTATGTGGATCTATTAGGTTTTTCTATTATTCGAGAAAATTACAGACCAGAACGTGATGATTACAAAATTGATCTTCAACTCGATGAGATGGAATTAGAACTTTTTATCATTAAAAATTGTCCGAAGCGCCCCAGTTATCCAGAAGCTTACGGTCTCCGGCATCTTGCCTTTGCTGTAGACTCGGTCGATAATACCGTAAGGGAATTGAATAAAAGGGGCATCATAACTGAGCCGATTAGACTTGATATTTACACAGGTAAAAGAATGACATTCTTTTATGACCCTGACAATCTACCATTGGAAATTCACGAATAAAGTATTGCAGTTAAAAGATGTGCCCTGTTTTGGACTGTGATTTTATAACTTCAAGTTTGCAGAACTGACCCAAAAGAGCTCGAAGGAGCTCTTTTTGCTTTTTTATAATAGTATCATTATGGTATAATAGAGACAATAAAATCGGAATTTAACGCACATCTAAAAAACGAGAATTCACAAAAACGTAGCCATAAAATGGTGATGAAAGGACGTATAACTTATGAGTAAAAAAGTATTTGTTTTGGTACACGATTACTGGCATCACGATGATTCCATCAAGCCTATGATGAACTATCTGTTTAACGCAGATTATGAAGTAACATTCACAAAGAATCCAAATGATTATTTCAAGGGGCAGTTTGATTTGTTTTTGTCTTTCAAAGATCCTATTGAAAATGATCAGATTCCTACTCCAATCTGGTGTGATGAAAAATGGACGGAGAAATTTCTGAATGATATTCAGAATGGTATGGGAACGATTATGCTTCACGCATCACTTACTGATTACACAGAAAATCACGCAATCCTCACAAATGTTGTAAGAAGTAACTTTATCACTCATCCCGAACAATGTCCGCTTACTGTAAAACCGATAGCAGAACATCCGATTATTGAAGGCATTGGCAAATTCACATTCCCTGATTTTGACGAACATTATGTAATGAAAATGATTCCGAATGCTGATACAACGATTCTTGCAGAAACCGTTTCAAAGAACGGCGTTCAGCCTGCTGTATGGATTCACACCTATGGCAAGGGAAAAATCTGCTGTATCGTTCCTGCACACACTACCCAAAATCTGACCTGTGAACCATTTGTCAAACTTGTAAAGAATGCTATTGATTGGGTTTAATAGCATTAATAGAGCGTCAAATTCCAGTTTGGAGAATTGAGAAAATCGGAATTTTATGAAATGTTAAGAGAAAGCTAATGAGAATGATGGTAGAAAAAAAGAAATCAATAGCATTAATTATTATTTTACTTACAATTGTTGTTATTTTTATTTGTGGTCGATATTATTTTGCACACAATAAAAGTTATAAAAATGAGGCAATTGAAAAAGGAGATTATATATATCTTAATGGAGTAAGATATTCTCAAACATCGAAACTGGAAAATTATAAAATATCAAATGTGGTAATTTGTACATCTGACAGTGGGAGAAAATTATATGAGATAGAAGAATATCCTGATTATGAATATATCGCGGGATATTATGCATGGGACGGCGTAATATATAAAAAAGATGAAACAGATTGATAACTTCCCGTTTATGAGGATAAAAGATGAAAATTATAGAAATCACAGAAAGTAAAAAACAATATCTTGAGTTGCTCTTATTGGCAGATGAGCAGGAAAATATGATAGATCGCTATCTTAATAAAGGCAGAATGTATGTGTTAGATGATAATGGGATTAAATGCGAGTGCGTCGTTACCAATGAAGGAAATGGAGTGCTTGAAATAAAAAATATTGCGACTGCTCCGGAATATCAAGGGAAAGGATATGCAAAAGCCCTGATTGATTTTATTGTTGAGAAATACGGAGAACAATATGCTATTCTGCAAGTAGGAACAGGAGATAGCCCACTTACAATACCATTTTATGAAAAATGTGGTTTTGTCCGTTCGCGTATCATTCCCCATTTTTTTACAGAAAATTACGATCATCCAATATACGAAGATGGAATACAATTGGTGGATATGGTATATTTGCAAAGAAAGCTATAAAGAAACATGTTCTAATAATCCGTTGACATTTTAAAATTGCCGTGGGTATACATATGCACATACCTATATTGAGTACATAGAAACAACCTATGGTTGGAATGCTGTTTTGAACATTATACAGAGCGGGGATTATGAAGCGGTCTTTAGAAAATCGAAACGGGATATATACGCTGAATGGGTAGCGTGCGTGATATAAGAAATGCTTCGGTGCATAGTAATTGTTTAATCAATAAGTTGTTTGAAGAATTACCAGCTACACAACAACCAGATGCGGAGATAACGGAATATGTGAAACGGATAAAAAATATTCCTTCATCGACTAGAGCTAAGAATTTGAAATATAGAGTCGTATATGATTTTGTAACATTGTTATTTGTGTATAATGAAATTGTGCCGGAAGGGGTGGCGAAAAGACAAAGACATAAAGAAATACAAGAATCCAAGGCAGCACGAGATGCATTTGCTGAATTTGTATTAGAGAGGAGAAAAAGTGAATAAAAAGGCTTATGTAAGTATTATTATTGTTTTAATAGTTTTGGTATTGATTACTGGCTCATATACTGCAATTCATTATTTTTTTAATTATTCAACAAAAGAATGGTTTAGAGAGAGTATTAATGCCGGAGATTACGTGATTGTTGGTGAAGAAATAGGTGATACAATATTTGATGGTGACACTCAGGTTGAAATCTCTATTTTTGACCACATTAATAAGGTCCATATGATCTCCTTTAAAACAAGAATTAGCAATCAAGGGGAGAAGCTGTCAGCTAAAAATTATGATATTGAATGTACTGACGAATATATAAAAATTGAACTGATTAATTTTGATGGTACAAAAAAAGTGGCATATCGCTTTTTCTTTGAAGATTTCAAGTATTAATATTTTTTATATAAAACACAAATGCTAGGTGGATCAGAGAAGGATGCTTGAAAAAAGCATGTCGGATTTCGATGATCCACCTTGTTTTATTAGTAAAAAAGATTTACCTATACTTATGGTAAACGTCAAATCATCCAACCAAGGTTCAGAATTAAAGTAATCATGCCGATATATAATGAAAATCAGTAAATTGTAAACGGAGCATCAATAATTCAGAAGGAGAAAGGATGGGTATAGGAGCAGATGGGGTAATGATGTTTCGGTATAAGACAAACCTCTGAGTATAAGGAGTTTGAAGAGAAAACAAAGAACTGGACGAAAGACGATGAAGCTACTGTTGCAAATGAGTTTATGCAATTATTTGTTGAATTCGGACAAATGAAAGAAATGGACCCAGAAGATGAACAGGTGCAGTTGCAGGTAAGGAAACTTCAGGATTACATTACAGATCATTTTTATACATGTTCTGATAAGATTTTATGCGGTCTTGGAAGAATGTATGCCGGTGGAGGAGAACTTACGGAAAATATTGATGATGTTGGAGGAGTTGGCACAGCAGAGTTTGCAAGTAAAGCTATTGATATATTTTATATGAGCGGAAGGTAAATTCAAGTTTGTAACGAAGGTATTTGCGATGAAAGGAATTAAGATTGAGTTATTGGGGATTGCAATAATACCTTTAGGAATTGCTGTGACAACAAATAATTTTTGGGGATAGATGGTATTTCACAAAAGGTTTTGACAGATAGTTTAAGACAAATGATGAGTGATGGGCTGGCATATCGCCACGATTACCATGAGCAGCCACCGAGAGTTGAATACGGCTTAACGGAACTCGGAACAAAAATGCTTCCAATTGTTAATTCACTTGCTGACTTTGGTAACTACTATAAATCAATTATTGAACAGAATTAAGGACGTTAGTATTTGAAAAGCTTGAACAATTCCAGTTGATATTTCACTTATTTTAGGAAATTTAATAACTGTTATATTTGATTATCAAATTCCTCACAAACCCTTGAAAATACTAAGTTTGTAGCAAGTGAACTTTCCCTTACTCTTTCCCTTGTATTATATTCTCTCATTGGTTTTCATGAACCTTAATATGGGAAAAATTAAGGGAAAGAAAAATTCGTACATAGTATAACATATAACAATAACGACATGGTGAACTGAATGAAATGTTTTCGATATTTAACTCTGTAAATGATTATTAAAAAATGGAGATAAGATACAATGAGAACAATTTATGCAGAATACAACATAAACCACGATAGTATTGATGTTTACACAAGTGCCGGATATATGCTTCGCATTAATTGTTGGGAAGCTGAAAAAAATTTAAAAACCACATATGGATCAGAATGTGCGCTTACTTCATTGGCTGTGGATGAGCCTTTGGAATATGCAAGATTATATCTTGATGGCAATTTACAGATGTGGGTGGATGCAGAAGATTCACTTGAATTATAGGCAATTTAAACAAAAGTTTATATCTGATTTTCGATTATCCATATGAACACTTTACTTTCAAGCATTTTGAGAAATATAGAAAAACGCTAATTTTACCACTAATAAATGAGCCTTGATATGACACTAAAAACAATATGGGAGATAGCACAATATCTGTGTATCTCCCGTTTTTCATTTTTGTAATATAATTACTTCACTCTAATTTTTATATTTTCTTATTTTTCAATAATCATAGGACTTATTTCTAAATCTGCCATAGACTGCTTTGTTTGGTATGGCTTTCGGGATATGATTACACACATCATAGTGTGGATAGTAATAGAGCATAAAACATGTAGAGTAAGGTTGCTACAACTCATATTGCCATATATAATAACTAATGACATCGAAAATTAAAGAAATTGATTAGAAATAGATTTTTGTTTGATAATCTTAAATCAGATATTCACAATGGAGGCATATTTATGGCGCAGAGTATTTTAATTGTAGACGATGAAAAAGAAATTGTATCAATGCTGTATTGCTATTTCAGCAAACTTGGATATACGGTATATACTGCAACAGCAGGAAATGCTGCATTAAAAGAAGTAGAAAAAAAACCTGACATTATTTTGTTAGATGTCAATATGCCAGATATAGATGGATTTACTGTTTGCGAAAGGATACGGGATTATGTTTCATGCCCTATAATTTTTTTAACAGCACGCATTGAAGATAGTGATAAAATAAAAGGATTTTCTATTGGCGCAGACGACTATGTAATAAAACCATTTTCTGTTGATGAATTAGAAGCTCGCATTGCAGCACATCTTCGCAGAGAAAAAAGACACAATATA
>NZ_DS480322.1:0-197148 GCF_000154245.1 Clostridium sp. L2-50
CACACATGCGCATTCCGGACTATCGTCCTTCATGCTTATGTGTGTTTATCCGTCAAATAAATAAGCAGCGTTGTCTGTACACAGACACGCTGCTTATTTGCTTGACGGATTTATTTTTACATCTTGAACATTTTCTTTTTCTTGAGGATTAGGGCTATGATTATGCAGATCAGGACAATGATACCACATACAATGTAGAAGCCGTATGGGGTTTCTGCGAGAGGCATCCACTTACCTGATACGTTCATTCCATAGATACCGGATATGATCGTCGGGATCGCCATTACGATGGTGATAGCCGCTAAGAACTTCATGATATTGTTCAGGCGGTTATTGATAATCGTCGTCATCAGTTCTCTTGTACCGCTTATGATATCTCGATAGATTCCGGTCATCTCGATAGCCTGTTTGTTCTCGACCATAACATCATCCAGAAGCTCCTGATCCTCCGGATACTGCTTGATACTGCTGTATCTTGCAAGCTTATCTAATACAACTCCGTTTGCACGAAGTGATGTTGCAAAGTATACAAGGTTAGATTCCAGTTCGTGAAGATCAATCAGATCCGCATCCTCTGTCTCATCCTGGATCCGTTGCTCGATCAGATTTCTTCTGCGATCCATAACTCGCAGATAATACTGATAGGTCATGCAGTTTCTATATAAAATCTGGTACATGAAGCGCATCCGTTTCTTTGTACTGAATTCCTTTACCTTTGACTCAATAAATGCATCCAGAACAGGCGTATCCTCCGCGCATACCGTGATCAGAATGTCCTTTACGAGGATAATACCCAAAGGAATAGTTGTATATGCTTCGCGTTCATTTCTCATCTCGATCGACGGAATATCGACAAGGATCAGTGTATAACCATCTTCGACCTCCACACGGGAGCTCTCCTCATCATCCAATGCAGCTCTGACATCTGCCAGATCAATCTCAAAATCTTCTGCAATCAGTTTGGTCTCATCTACTGTAGGTTTCGTCATACAAACCCACATATTGTCTTCATATTCTGTTATCTCTGACAAAACCTTATGATCTGTTCTGTAGAACTTTATCATTCCAAACTACCCACTTTCATATATGGTTTCTTCCATATGAGGATTTCTAACCGAATTTATATTAACACAAAAGCCCACCATGTTCAATCTCAAACCTTATTTTTTACATTCTGTCTGCCGCAGCAAATAGAAAACTGCTCCAAAAGAAACGGTTGTTTTTCCTTTCTGAGATGTATATAATGATGGCATTGAGATTTTATGAAATGAGGTTTTTCTATGGATGCCTATACAAGCTTCGCGCAGGTATACGATGAGCTGATGGATAACATTCCTTATGACGAATGGATATCTTATATCACCAGCCTGCTCCATGAATACAATATCACCGAAGGTCTGGTTGCCGAGCTTGGTTGCGGAACGGGAACGATCACGGAAGGACTTGCAGCCGCAGGCTATGATATGATCGGAATTGATGTGTCTTCCGATATGTTGGAGATTGCAAATGAAAAAAAGATTGCGAATGGTTTCTCATCCATTATGTATCTCCAACAGGATATGTGTTCCTTTGAATTATATGGAACAGTAAATGCCATTGTATGCGTCTGTGACAGCATCAACTATCTGTCAAATACAGATCAGATCACTACCGTTTTTTCTCTTGCAAATAATTATCTGGAAGCAGGGGGTATCTTTATCTGTGATTTTAAGACCAAACACTATTTCCGGGATGTCGTTGCAGATTCAGTGATTGCTGAGGATCGGGATGATGTCAGCTTCATTTGGGATAATTATTATGATGAGGAACAAAATGTCAACGAGCTTGCACTCAGCCTGTTTCTGAAAGAGGAGAACGACCTGTACCGAAAAACGCAGGAATTCCATTACCAGATCGGACTGACCTGTGAGGACATGATTCGTTGTGTAGAACAGGCAGGTATGGAGCTTCTTGCCATGTATGATGCATTTACGCACACGCCAGCAACCGATGACAGTGAACGTGTCTATGTGATAGCCAGAGAAAAACATCACGAAGGCAAATTATATATCTGATCTCCTGCCCGTAGTGATTTTAGTCATCAATTTTTTATTAAGCACTACTTTTATAAGTACAAGCATTATTTTGTTATTAATCAGCACTTTATAAATGCAGGTATTATTTTTAAAAAGGCACCTTAAAAGTGCAATATTTTACGTTATATATAGAAAGAACGAGGAATAACATATGAGTGATTATATTATCAGAGGTATGGCGGCAGATGGACAGGTTCGTTTCTTTGCCGGCACCACAAAGGAAATCGTTGAAACAGCAAGAAGTATTCACAATACCAGTCCGGTTGCTACCGCTGCCCTCGGTCGTCTGCTAACCGCAGGTGCATTGATGGGGGCTGCATGTAAGAATGACTCCGATCTGCTAACGCTCCAGATCCAGTGCAGCGGTCCAATCGGCGGACTAACAGTGACTGCTGATGCGCACTGCAATGTCAAAGGCTATGTCAACAATCCGGAGGTTATCCTGCATGCAAATGATAAGGGAAAACTGGATGTCGCTAAAGCTCTTGATATGGGCGTGCTCTCCGTGATCAAGGATATCGGTTTAAAAGAGCCTTATATCGGTCAGACCCAGCTTGTTTCAGGTGAGATTGCAGAAGACCTGACGTATTATTTTGCAACCTCAGAACAGATTCCAACTTCTGTAGCTTTAGGTGTTCTGATGGAGAAGAACAACACAGTAAAACAAGCCGGGGGCTTTATCATTCAGCTTATGCCATTTGCATCCGAGGAACTGATCTCTGATCTGGAAAAACGTCTGGGTGAATTCACATCCATTACCGCTCTCCTCGACCAGGGTATGGAACCGCTTGATATCGTGAAGCAGATCTTTGAAGGCTATAATGTAGAAGTTACCGATACCATTCCTACGAAGTGGCACTGCAACTGCAGTAAGGAACGTTTCTCACAGGCCGTTATCAGTCTCGGTAAAAAAGAGATCGCAAATCTGCTCGCAGACAATAAGCCGATCGAGGTAAACTGCCAGTTCTGCAACTCGTCTTACACCTTCTCACCGGAGGAACTGGAAAATATGTTACTTGGCAAATAAAACAGAAAACGCTGATCTGTTCCTATGTGAGTGAATATTACAAAAAGAGTTTATCGGTAATGTGAATATGCACACCTATTATTACGCAAGACGCTTGCACTCTATTTCAACGCAACGGTACTAAGTTCTTCGCCTATGGCGACTCACTAAGAACCGGCGTTAAAACAGGCTTGCTTCATAATAGTATACATGTTCACATCGCCGATAAACTCTTTTATAATTCACTTAATTCGTATAGAAACAGATCAGCGTTTTCTATATTCTTGAATTGTCTCTATTATTTATCACTTCTTATTATGGTAACGAGTGATGTCAGCAGCAAGAACATCGGATAAAAAAGCTTCGGCATGATCTGAAAAGCAGAAATGGAATCACCCAGTTCTCCTACCGCGGCAATTGCAACTAACATCTGCGCACCATATGGGATTATCCCTTGAAAGATACAGGAAAAGGTATCAAGCAAAGAGGCAGTCTTCTTCGGAGAGATTCCATATTCCTGTGCCATTTCTCCGGCAATCGGATTTGCCATAACGATTGCTACCGTATTGTTTGCAGTTGCAATATCCATTGTTCCGACTAGCAACCCCATTCCGAGCTGTCCGCCTTTCTTTCCTCGAAAGATCCTGTGTATCCAACTGAGAAGTGCATCGAAACCGCCATATTCCCGGATCAGTGCACATAACGCCGCTACTAATATTGCTACCATACAGGTTTCAAACATTCCGGAAACACCGGAGCCCATATTTGTCAGAAGATCAACAGGTGCAGTATGTCCCCACATCAGCATAATAAATGCTCCGGATACAATTCCCGTAAGTAATACGATAAATACATTCAGCCCTATAATTCCACCGATCAGCACCAGAACATACGGTATGATCTGCACCAGATTATAAGACTGGCTGACCTGACCCCGTATGTCGGTCTGAAATGAAAGTACAAGAATTAATATCAGCGTTATAACCGCTGCCGGAAACGCGATCCAGAAATTCTCCCGGAATTTGTCTTTCATCTCACATCCCTGTCCATTACATGCCGCAATCGTCGTATCTGAGATAAAAGAAAGATTATCCCCAAACATTGCTCCACCCATAACCGATGCAACACAAAATGCCATATCAAAGCCAGACGCTCTCGACACTGCTACAGCAATCGGTGTTAACAATGTGATCGTTCCAACCGAAGTGCCCATAGCAACTGATACAAAGCAGGCAACAACAAACAAAACCGCTACTGAAAATCTTGCCGGAATCAGTGTCAGCATAAAATATGCTACACTCTCTGCGCTGCTTCTTCCGACTACCCCGACAAATGAACCCGCTGCCAGGAAGATCAACAGCATCGTTATAATATTCTTATCCCCAACTCCCTGTGCCATAATCTCAAGCTTCTTATCAAATACCAATTCCCGGTTCTGGATACATGCGACCAGAATAGCTGCAAGAAATGCCACGATGATAGGCACATTATAAAAGCCCATCGGAATTTTCATCACATATTCAAATATAATCCCAAGTCCCAGATACAATACCAGAAATACACCGATCGGTAACAGTGCGATCGCTCTGCCCTTTTTCTCATTCATTTTAATACCTCTCCAAATCACTTATTTAGCAGGAACCGTTCCCGCCTGTCATACTTTCTAATAATAACATATTTTTGTACAGTTCGGCGCATTTTACCGAATATTTTGGTGTAATTTTCGGCTATCATTTCCATTGAAATGCTTTTTTTCGTATGCTAGAATGGTAAACGTTGTATTGTAAGTAATTTTAATATCATAAAGAAAGAGTGAAAAAAATGAAGATTACCAGAGATGATATCAGAAATGTTGCGATTATTGCCCATGTTGACCATGGCAAAACAACATTAGTGGATGAACTTTTGAAACAGAGTGGTGTATTCCGTGATAATCAGGAAGTTACCGAACGTGTCATGGACTCAAATGATATTGAACGTGAACGTGGTATCACGATTCTTTCCAAGAACACTGCCGTCCGTTATGGTAAGACAAAGATCAACATTATCGACACTCCGGGACATGCTGATTTCGGTGGTGAAGTAGAACGTGTCCTGAAGATGGTAAATGGTGTTATTCTTGTTGTTGATGCTTTCGAAGGTGCCATGCCACAGACCAAATTCGTTCTGAAGAAAGCATTGGAGCTGAACCTCAGTGTTATTGTATGTGTAAACAAATGTGACCGTCCTGAAGCTCGTCCTAAAGAGGTTGTAGATGAAGTTCTTGAGCTTCTAATCGAATTGGATGCAAATGACGATCAGCTTGACTGCCCATTTGTATTTGCATCAGCAAAGACAGGTGTTGCTTCTCTTGATCCAGATGAACCGGGTACAGATATGAAGCCACTGTTTGATACCATCGTTGATTATATTCCTGCTCCTACCGGTGATCCGGATGCAGGTACACAGGTTCTGATCAGCACGATCGACTACAATGAATATGTAGGCCGTATCGGTGTTGGCAAGGTTGACAACGGTAAGGTCGTTGTAAATGAGCCTGTTGTTATTGTAAATGAACATGACCCTGACAGAATGTTAAAGGTTAAGATCGGTAAGCTCTATGTTTACGAGGGTCTGAATAAAGTAGAAGTAAATGAAGCAGACATCGGATCGATCGTAGCCATCTCCGGTATTGCAGATGTTAATATCGGTGATACGATCTGTTCTCCTGAAAATCCGGACCCAATCCCATTCCAGAAAATTTCAGAGCCAACTATTTCCATGACATTCATGGTAAATGATTCTCCTTTCGCCGGTAAGGAAGGAAAGTTTGTAACCTCCAGACATTTACGTGACAGATTGTTCCGTGAATTAAATACAGATGTCAGTCTCCGTGTAGAAGAAACAGAGACAACAGAAGCTTTCAAGGTATCCGGTCGTGGTGAACTTCACTTATCCGTCCTGATCGAGAACATGAGACGTGAAGGATATGAATTTGCAGTCAGCAAAGCCGAAGTTATCTATAAGACAGACGAACGCGGTAAGAAGCTTGAACCATTTGAGATTGCATATATCGATGTTCCGGATGAATTTACCGGAACAGTTATTAATATGTTAAATTCCAGAAAGGGTGAGCTTCAGGGTATGGCTCCTACCGGAAACGGTACAACCAGACTGGAGTTCCTTGTACCTTCCCGTGGACTGATCGGTTTCCGTGGTGACTTCATGACCGCTACAAAGGGAAATGGTGTTATCAATACGATCTTTGATGAATATCTCCCATATAAGGGTGATATGAACTATCGTTCACAGGGTTCTCTGATCGCATATGAGACCGGTACTTCTATCACTTATGGTCTGTTCAATGCACAGGAAAGAGGTACACTGTTCATCGGACCAGGTGAACCTGTATATGCCGGAATGGTTATCGGTGAAAATGGACGTACCGATGATATCGAAGTAAATGTCTGCAAGAAGAAACAGTTGACCAACACCCGTTCTTCCGGTGCTGATGATGCATTAAAGCTGACACCTCCTAAGGTACTCAGTCTGGAGCAGGCACTTGACTTCATCGATACAGATGAGCTTCTTGAGATCACTCCTAAGAGCTTCCGTATCCGTAAGAAGATCCTTGATCCTACACTTCGTTTCCGTGCTAAGAGAGATGCCGGAAATAAATAAGCATTTATGTTATAATAATAAATATTACAGTAAGACCGCAGGCAGCCTGATCGCTACCTGCGGTCTTTATTTGTAGAATAACAAGAAAAGCCCTGTATTTTCATACAGAGCTTTTCTTATCAGATTTATTAATCCTCCCATGGGCGGATTCTGTATTTTGCACCGATCGAATCACAGATTCTCCGGCATTCTTCCTCTTCCTCTTTTGTAATCGTGGTATCTACAGTCGTCATAACTACATTTGTTACATACTTTGTAGAACTTCTTGCAAAGTCAAGCATCGCATCAAAGGATTTATCTCCAAACTTACTTCTGACCAGTTCATGATACCGATCTGCATTCGGCGTATTCAAGCTGATCGATACCGTGTCGATCAGGCCTTCCATCTCCGGTGTGATATCTCTGCCATTTACAAGATTTCCCAGCCCATTCGTATTCAAACGTATCGGCATATGATAAGTCTCCTTTACAAATGCCGCAACCTTCTTCAACACCTCAAAGGCTTCCGTCGGTTCTCCGAATCCACAGAACACAACCTCATTAAACCGGCTCATATCGAATTTTGCAAATTCAGCAATCACTTCTTCTGCTGATGGTTCTCGCTCTAACCACAGACTCTTTGATTCACCAACATGATCCATGTTCTGTCTGAGACAGAATGTACATGCACATGGGCATTTATTTGTCAGATTTACATACAGATTATTATGAACTTTATATAATATCTCCATACTATTCGCCTCCTGTTATCTGGCAAGCTTGTACAGACATTCCTCAAAACACACTCCATCGGTCAATGGAAGCTCCATCTCAACGGAACGTTTGATACATTCTTTGATAAATACACTTGCCTTCTTAACTGATTCTGTAAAATCTACATTATTTACGGCATCCGCCGCAAGAATCGCCGAAAAGACATCTCCGGTACCGGAGCGCGACTCTCCGATCTTCTTCGTCTTCACAACGGTTACTTTTCCATTTTCATAGCAGAAGTTAGCAAGGAAGCTTCCCCGCCTGATTCCTGTTATCACAACTTTTACCTGTCTGCTCTCTGACTGTGCTGCCAGCTTCTCCGCCATAGCTTTCAGTTCATCCATATGCCAGTCATCCTTATATGGTGTATCCGTCAGAACACATGCCTCTGTGGTATTTGGAGTAAGGATATCAGCAAACCGCACCAGCTTTTTCATCTGCTGGCACAGTTCGTCTGTATAGGTCGGATATGGTTTGCCATAGTCACCCATTACCGGATCCACGATCACCTTTGTCTCCGGTCTTTTAAAATCCGTAAGGAACCGTTCCACTATACTGATCTGTTCACTGGAACCCAGGAATCCGGTACAGACACCGGAAAACTGCAGATCCAGCTTCTTCCATTCATCGATATACCTCTGCATATGATCTGTAAAATCTTCATAATAGAAGCTGTCAAACCCCGTATGATTGGAAAAAATCGACGTCGGAACCGGACAGCACTGAACCTTCATTACAGAAATAATCGGCATTGCTACTGCTATGGAACAGCGTCCAAATCCTGAGTAATCATTTATAACTGCTATCTTTTTCTGGTTATTATGCGAACCCTGCATATCTTATGCACCTTTCTAACATAAAATCTTGGGTGTATATCAAAATAATCTTCTATCCGGTAATCTATACATAAATACCTGATTTTCTCTGTTACTGTCTTACCTTGATATGAACCTCACGGAGCTGCTGCTCTGTAACCTCACCAGGGGCGCCACACATCAGATCCTGTGCATTTCCGTTCATAGGGAACGGAATAATCTCACGAATATTTTCTTCATTACGAAGGAGCATGATCATACGATCAACACCGGGAGCCATACCGGCATGTGGTGGTGCACCGAACTGGAATGCATTGTAAAGTGCTCCAAACTTTGTCTTCAGATCTTCTTCTGTGTATCCTGCGATCTCAAATGCTTTTACCATGATCTGCATATCGTGATTTCTGACAGCACCGGATGAAAGCTCGATACCATTACATACGATATCATACTGGTATGCCAGAACATCTAACGGATTCTTCTCATTTAAAGCTTCCAGACCACCCTGTGGCATGGAGAACGGATTATGTGTAAAGATGATCTTCTTTGTTTCCTTATCGTACTCGTACATAGGGAAATCGTTAATATAGCAGAATCTGTATGCATTCTTCTCGATCATATCAAGTCTTGCACCGATCTCATTACGAAGCTGTCCTGCAAAGGAAGCTGCCAGTTCTTCTACATCGGCAATGAAGAAGATAGTATCACCTGCTTTCAGATTTGCAAGCTCTGCGATCTCACTCTTCATATCATCCGGAATGAACTTATCGATTGGTCCCTTGTATGTCATATCGTCCAGAACTTCCAGATATCCAAGACCTCCCATACCGATAGACTGAGCATACTTTAAGAGCTTCTCATGCTGTCCCTTTGACAGTTTCTTCGGTACATTGATCGCACGTACAGTCTTGCCATGGAATGGCTTAAATGTACATCTCTGGAAGAAATCTGTCAGATCGATGATACGAAGCGGATTACGAAGATCCGGCTTATCCGTACCGAATTCTAACATTGCCTGCTTATAGCTGATGATCGGATAAGGAGCCTGTGTTACAACAGAGCCTTCCGGTGCGAATTTCTCAAATGTTGCTGAGAGAACTTCCTCTCCTACTTTAAATACATCTTCCTGTGTTGCAAAGCTCATCTCAAAATCGAGCTGATAGAACTCACCCGGTGAACGGTCTGCTCTTGCATCCTCGTCACGGAAGCATGGTGCAATCTGGAAATATTTGTCAAATCCTGCAACCATCAGCAGCTGCTTGTACTGCTGTGGAGCCTGTGGCAGAGCATAGAACTTGCCTTTAAATTTTCTGGATGGAACAATATAGTCTCTTGCACCTTCCGGTGATGAAGCACACAGAATCGGTGTCTGGATCTCTAAGAATCCCATCTCTGTCATCTTCTGACGAAGGAAGCTGATCACCTGTGAACGGAAGATCATATTATCCTTTACTTTTTTATTTCTAAGATCCAGATATCTGTATTTGAGTCGGACATCTTCTCTTGTCTCCTTGGATGTCATGATCTCAAACGGAACCTGCTTGTATACTCTTCCAAGCACTTCTACGGAATGTGCCTCCAGTTCGATCGTTCCTGTCGGGATCTTTGGATTGTATGTCTCCTCATCTCTGTGCTCGATCACACCTGAGATGGATACACAATCCTCTTTTGTAAGTCCATCTAATAACGAAGTGTCTCTCATAACTACCTGAAGAACACCATACATATCTCTCAGGTCGATGAAGGATACACCACCATGATCACGGATGTTCTCGATCCATCCTGCCACCTTCAGCTCTGCGCCAACGTCGCCTTCGCTGATCTCATTTAAGGTTCTGTTACGATAAATGTTTGAAATGGTCATTTTCTGCATTATCTCCTTTGACTGATTTTTATATTTCACAGGTTGCATAAAAAAAGAACTATGCCTGCCCTGCATCCAGGACGAACATAATTCATATCCGCGGTACCACCTGATTTACTGTCTCTTATCTGACAGTCCCTTTCCTTGTTTCACGCACAATTGCGGCGCACCTACTACTGTGAGGTCCATTTCGCAGAACAACCATCTCGCATTTTCCGGTCATCTCTGCAAATGTCTTCTTCACGGGTTCAGCTTGCAGCTGTTAGAGTGTTATTCACGCTTATTCATTCTGCCGGATTCTCACCACCGCCGGCTCTCTGGGAGCGATAAAAAGCGCTACTTCTCTCCGTCTTCGCCTTTTCAATGTGTCAATTATATAGCAGGGAAAATGGCTTGTCAACGGACTTTTCTTAAAAATACAACCCCATTCATAAAAAAATACTTGCCACATAAAAACAATTATGCTAGTATTGCTTTAAACCGTTGAAGGAGAGTAAGTACATGATGCGACAAACATCCCAGAGAGCTGCCGCCGGTGGAAGGCAGTATGTTTTCCATGATGGAATGGACTCCCGAGGGCAAGCTGAACGATGTGGTACGATTCCTGTATATGCATTCTGTATGTAAGCCGGAGATGATACTCCGTTAAGAACGAGATATCTGTAATGTATGTATTTGCAGACAATGAGCGGGCGTATCTGATACGTCAAGCCGGGTGGCACCGCAGGAAACAGTTTCTAATGAACAATCTCCTGTCCCAGCATTTTTATACTGGGGCAGTTTTTTTATGTCTTAATATCTATCACAAATCCATGCAAAATTCTTTGCCCACAAGGATGATGATTTTGCAAAATGCATGACATTATAAAATTCCCCGGAACATATTTATATATCCCATCAAAGATAACCGGGATAACTTAAACTATTTATACAAATGAATCAAGCATTGGAGGGTTATGATTATGAAAAAAGATGCAAACATTCCGTACAAAATCTATTTAAGTGAAAACGAGATCCCAAAAGAGTGGTATAACGTACGTGCCGATATGAAGAACAAGCCGGCACCTCTGTTAAATCCGGGAACACTTCAGCCAATGACAGCCGATGATCTTCGTCCTGTATTCTGTGACGAACTGATCGCGCAGGAGCTGGATGACACCACCCCATACATCCCGATTCCACAGGAAATTCAGGACTTCTATAAAATGTACCGTCCTGCTCCACTGGTTCGTGCATACTGTCTGGAAGAAAAGCTGCAGACACCAGCTAAGATCTACTACAAATTTGAAGGAAACAACACAAGCGGCAGCCACAAATTAAACTCCGCTATCGCTCAGGCTTATTATGCTAAGCAGCAGGGGTTAAAGGGTGTTACAACCGAGACCGGTGCCGGTCAGTGGGGAACCGCCCTCTCTATGGCATGCTCCTACTTTGGCCTGGACTGTCAGGTATATATGGTTAAGGTTTCCTATGAACAGAAGCCATTCCGTCGTGAAGTTATGCGTACCTACGGTGCAACCGTAACTCCATCTCCTAGTACCACAACAGAGGTTGGCCGCAAGATCCTTGCTGAGCATCCTGGAACAACCGGAAGCCTTGGCTGTGCCATCTCAGAAGCTGTTGAAGCAGAGTCCAAGCAGGAAGGCTATCGTTATGTACTCGGAAGTGTACTGAATCAGGTATTACTTCACCAGACTGTTATCGGTCTTGAAACAAAAGCAGCACTTGACAAATATAACATCACACCGGATATCATCATCGGATGTGCCGGCGGCGGTTCAAACCTCGGTGGTCTGATCTCCCCATTTGCAGGCGAGGTTCTCCGTGGCGAGAAGAACTACCGGATCATCGCTGTAGAACCGGCATCCTGCCCAAGTCTGACAAGGGGTGTCTATGCCTATGATTTCTGTGATACCGGCAAGGTATGTCCACTGGCAAAGATGTACACCCTCGGAAGCGGATTCATTCCTTCACCAAACCATGCAGGCGGACTTCGTTATCACGGTATGAGCCCTGTTGTATCCCAGCTCTATCATGATGGCATCATCGAAGCCAGAAGTGTTGAACAGACAGCAGTATTTGAAGCAGCAACCCAATTTGCAAGAGTGGAAGGTATTCTTCCTGCTCCTGAAAGCAGCCACGCGATCCGTGTTGCTATCGACGAGGCACTGAAATGTAAAGAAACCGGGGAAGAAAAGACGATCGTCTTTGGTCTGACCGGAACCGGATATTTCGATATGGTTGCTTATGGCAAATATAACGATGGTGAGATGAGCGATTATATTCCTACCGACGACGATCTGAAGGCAGGTTTTGACGGAATCCCTCATTTCCCCGGAAATGAATTCTAAATCGGCCCTATAAAAAAAGGAAGCTGACAATACATATTATTACGCAAGACGCTTTCGCTCTATTTCTCATGTAGCGGTACTAAAGTTCTCCACTTCGTGGCTCACTAAGTACCGACATTCGAAAAGGCTTGCTCCATAATAGTATTGTCAGCTTCCTTTTCTAGTATCAACTTATAGGATATACTTCATGCTAATATCTTTTTCTCATTTTTATTCTGTTTTCTTCATCACCGCAACAGCTTCCGGACTTCGGTGTTGTAGGTATCCGGATCGTTGGCTTTGCGAATCTTTTTTAATATCTTCTGCTGGTCGGGAGCTTCAAAAAGACATTCCATAAACGACCACAACTCTTTCATCTTAAACATGACATTTCTCGCTCCAAGCCCTGCTTCCATATAACCGGCAAACAGTTCATCGTGGAATGCCAGAAGGATTCCTGCGTTATAGCAGCACCTCTGTTCTGCAATCTCCTGTGGAAGAAACGGATTTCCTATGATTCCACGTCCGATCATGATCTTATCAACCTGTGGATATCGTTCCTGAATATTTTTATAGCCGGCAGCATCGGTAATATCACCATTATAGCAAAGGACACTTTCTGTCTGCTCTCCATATCGTTCTACTGCCAGATCGAACATAGCAAGATCTACGCTGCCACCATAATAATCTTCTCTGGTTCTCGGATGAATGATCACTTCGGTAAATGGATATTTCATTAATACATCCAGAATATCCGGGAATTCATCTGCAAATTCCATTCCCAGTCTGGTCTTTACCGATATTTTGCAGATATCGGCTGCAAATATCTCCTCAAGGAAATGATCCAGCTTTACGGGATCTGCCAACATCCCTGAACCTTTTCCTTTTGAAACAACCGTACCGGAAGGACAGCCCATGTTTATATTGATCTCATCATATCCCATATCAGCTAAAGCTTTTGCCGCTTTTATAAAGCCTTCTGAATGATTCGTCAGAATCTGCGGGATCACCGTTATGCCCGTATTATGTTCAGGGCGAACATCCGCCAGCTCACGATGTCTGAACGGTTTCCCCTTTGCAGGAGCTATAAAAGGCGTAAAATACCGATCGATTCCTCCAAAATATTTCTGATATGCATTTCTGTATATATATCCGGTTATCCCCTCTAAAGGTGCCAGATAGAGCATCATAATTCTCCTTCCAATTATTAAAACATATGTCATCATGATAATCGCAGACACAGACTTCTTATACTTTTATGTCATCACAGCAGTCGCCAAACTCAGTACTCAAATATAGCCAGTGATATATGTTATCTGCATATTCTCACCGGCTATATTCTGACTTATATTTCTATTATACTGTTATTACTCTACGCTGTAGTTTGGAGCTTCCTTTGTGATATGAATATCATGTGGATGGCTCTCTTTTAATGATGCTGCTGAGATCTTAACAAACTCTGCTTTCTCATGTAATTCAGGAATGTTGTGAGCTCCACAGTATCCCATACCGGAACGAAGTCCGCCGATCAACTGGAATACAGTATCTTCAACAGAACCCTTGTATGCAACACGTCCTTCTACACCTTCCGGAACAAGCTTCTTTGCATTCTCCTGGAAGTATCTGTCCTTGCTTCCATTCTCCATAGCTGCGATAGAACCCATACCTCTGTATACCTTGTACTTACGTCCCTGATATAATTCGAAGTCACCAGGAGCTTCATCTGTACCTGCAAATAAGCTACCCATCATACATACATTTGCACCTGCTGCAATTGCCTTTGTGATATCTCCTGAGTACTTAATACCACCATCAGCGATAACAGGAATACCCGCATTCATAGCTGCATCATATGCTTCCATAATAGCTGTGATCTGTGGTACACCGATACCTGCAACAACACGGGTTGTACAGATAGAACCAGGTCCGATACCGATCTTAACTGCATCTACGCCCATATCGATCATTGCCTGTGTACCGGCCTTAGTAGCTACGTTACCGGCGATAACCTGAAGATCCGGATACTTCTCCTTTACCATCTTGAAAGTACGAAGTACGTTTGCTGAATGTCCATGTGCTGTATCAATAACGATCGCATCAACCTTTGCTGATACAAGTTCAGCAACACGATCCAGAATATTTGCTGTACATCCAACGGCTGCTGCACAGAGAAGTCTTCCCTGTGGATCCTTAGCAGAATGTGGATATTTGATCGTCTTCTCGATATCCTTAATTGTGATAAGTCCTTTTAATCTGAAATCATCGTCAACGATCGGAAGCTTTTCTTTGCGAGCCTTTGCAAGAATCTTCTTTGCTTCCGGTAATGTAATGCCTTCCTTTGCTGTGATCAGACCTTCTGAAGTCATTGACTCGCTGATCTTCTTGGAATAATCTTCTTCAAACATCAGATCACGGTTTGTAATGATACCGACTAATTTGCCATCCTCTGTGATAGGCACACCTGAAATTCTGAACTTTGCCATAAGTGCATTTGCATCGGCAAGTGTATGCTCAGGAGATAAATAAAATGGGTCAGAAATTACACCATTCTCAGAACGCTTAACCTTATCTACTTCCTCTGCCTGCTCCTCGATTGACATATTTTTGTGAATAACACCGATACCACCCTGACGAGCCATAGCGATAGCCATTCTGTGCTCTGTTACGGTATCCATACCGGCACTCATAAGAGGAATCTGAAGCTGTATTTTCTTTGTTAAGTTAGTTGTTAAATCCACGTCATTTGGAAGCACCTCAGAATATGCAGGTACTAATAATACGTCATCAAATGTAATTCCTTCGCCTATGATCTTACCCATTTTTTTCTCTCACTTTCTTTTTTTTATTTGTAAGTTGATATAACAGGAGCATTCAAACGAACGCTCCTGTTATATCCAAAATATATGATGCTATGCTATCAAATAACCTATTTAATGTCAAGATTATTTATTACCAAAAATTTCTTTTTTATGAGGAATTATCAGTTATCTTTAATTTTCTGCTACCGGAGCCTGATAAATAAACGCTTCCGACTTTCCGATATCAATGCTGTCATCACCAACCTGAGCAACATAGACTTCCTCACCATCGTCAAACGTGATATCAGGAATAAACAGAGTATTCCGATCTATATAGATTGTTTCCTTCTTGAATCCGTTGTTGATCCAAACAAAACTGCATTCATTGAAATTCTCACCCTTGATATAATATCCATGGGGCTGCTCCGGTGCTTTCTCCGGGTCATCGGACAATTTCTGATAATCGCCTTCTTTTATATCCGTAATATAGATTGGTTCTACACCATACTGCATATCGGTAGGCTCATATGGCCAGCCATCCGGATACATATATCGCTTACCGTATAACATATCATATTCTACATTCCACATTACATCGCTGTATTCAGGATCATCTTCGCTGTAAAGTGTATGCACCTTCTGCATGGCACTCTTTTCAAGTCCGATCACATCAAACAGCTTCGTACTCAGATCATAAGCCGGAATGTCTTCATCTTTATCAATGAAATGCTTCATATTGCTCCATATGAAATATTCCGTCTGATACAGATTTCCATTCTCTACATCATCATTTGTCAGTTCAAATCCCGGTAAATGATCACCATACATTACCAGTACTACATCTTCATCATAATTCTTCAGTTCTTCAATTAAATCCTTGATAAATTCATCCATCTCATGAAGCTGATTGCAATAATATGTCCATTCATTGTCCAGTTCTTCACTTCCCGTACCTGTTACTTTTACCGGATAGGAATAATTCTCATAATCTAATTCACTCGGATATCTTCCATGTCCCTGAACGCTGACCGTGAAGATAAAATCCTTGTCCTCTGTAGATTTCAAGGTCTTCATGATCTCTCCGGTCAGTACATTATCCTTTTCCCAGTTTTTCTGGGTATGCTCTACGTCATACATGTATTCCATAGGGGTAAATGTATCAAAGCCAAGATTCTTGTATACGATATAACGGTCATAGAATGTACCGTCATGGTTATGCATCGCATGAGTAGAATAACCAAGCTTTTTAAACTGTGTCGCCATCGTCTCACAGGTTGTACTTCCAAGTACCGTCTTATATGGATATTCACCGGCACCGAAGTATGCCACATCAAATCCGGAAAGCACCTCAAATTCCGAATTTGCCGTTCCCGCTCCGATTGCAGGCATCGTAAGGAAACCTGACGAACATTCTTCTTTTAATTTTGTGAAATTCGGAATCGGATTCATATTAAAAGATAATTCTTTTACATGTGATGGATCCATGAAGGATTCCAACTGAACTACAATTACGTTTGGCTTTCTCTTTGCAAATTTTGCTCCCGAAGCTTTCACCGTATCCAGTTCATCCTTGATCTCAAGCATCTTTTCTTCACTGTAATCTGACGGCTCACTGATTCCGACATCCACTACACTGTTTGAAAAGCAATATACAAAACCATATTTATCGTATGCTGTTGCCAGATTTGCAAAGTTATCCGAGATTGCCTGTGCATTTAATGCAATCTTTGTAAATAGCATAACCATACAGAAAGATGCAACGATCAGAACCGTTGTACGGATCCTGTAAATATTTCCCTGGATTGTCGGGGACTTTAAGAACAATATGATAACCGCTGCCAGTGCAACAAATAACGCTACACCGATGAATACAACCTGCCATACTGAGAAATACTTATCAATGATGGTGATCGTATTTCTCGCCATCAGCATATCGATCGCTGAAAACGGAGTGATACGAAAGCCTAAAACAATACAGTTCGTTACACCACAAAGCAGCCATGCAAATGAAATAATACCGTAACCAAACACTCTCTTACGCATCAGCAGTGCCAATGTCAGAGTAAAGAAGATAATGGAACAGTTATATAGGAACACCAAGGGTTCATTCACAATATATTTCATCGTATTGATAAATGAGTGTCTTCCCAATATCTCCAAAATAATATCCAGCACAATTGCAATCGCAACACACTGGAATATAGCTGTACTACACAATTTCTTCAATTTGTCTTTCATCTAAAACTCCATTCTGCCGTGATTCGGCAACCACTAACCAAATACTTAATGCAATCCTGTTATCTTATTCATAAACCGGTAATTTCAGAATAAGATTAAATCGGTTTCATTATAGCATTCCTTTCTTTTTATTCAATCCGCAAATTTTACAAATAATTACCTCATTTTTTCATTTTTTGCGTAATTTTTACTTACTTTTCTTCTATCTATATCTTTGGGAATGCTTTATATGATGGGAAAATATCATATTTCGGAGGAAACTACAATAAAACAATTATTAAATCTTCTTTAGGATTATTAAGAAGAAGCCCTTTGTTCCAGCATCGGATCATCGAAAGTCAGTCGTCTATGCTACTGTTTTTCTGATAAATGGCAGTGGCTCATTGAGGTTCAAAGTATCAACCATAAAAAAAGAAGCCTTAAATCTTAAGGCTTCTAAAAAATAAGAGCGCGAGACGGGGATCGAACCCGCGACCCCCTCCTTGGCAAGGAGGTGCTCCACCGCTGAGCCACTCGCGCATTTTCCATTGTTGTGATTTATTTGCCTCACAACAATGGATATGTTATCATAAGACGTTGTATCTGTCAACAACTTTTTTCAACTTTTTTAAATATTTTTTTCACGCAATGAATTACCGCATTGAGCCTAGTTGTTTTCATTCTCTGAAGGCGCCTGAACAGACTCATTTTCAATGGTCTGCAACTGCCCTTTTGCTCTGCGAACATAGCCAACGATGAGCACAACTGCACCAACTAAAAAGCATGCAAATCCAAGGAGCTGTGATACACGGATACCGGAATTGCCGATCATTAAGGAATCTGTACGAAGTCCTTCAATGATACATCTTCCAAGTCCATAGCCTGCTACATAGATAAATGCGAATTCACCTGTAAACTTCTGATGCTTTCTATATATAAGAAGAAAGATCAGCAACATCAGATTCCAGAGTGACTCATACAGGAACGTAGGATGTACTGTTATACATTCCATACCATGAAGCATCTGTGTATTTGCAAGCATGGTATCTGAGATCACTCCACTGCTGATCAGACTGTTTAGTGTTCCTTCATGTCTGTAATAATCAAGAGGGATTCCCATCGCAAATACAGAATCTGTATACGCACCAAACGCCTCCCTGTTGAAGAAATTGCCCCAGCGTCCAAGGATCTGTCCGATCAGCAGACCAAACGCTGCTGTGTCGGCAAGCCGAAGCACATTTACCTTCCGCTTCTTCGCAAAGATGCATCCGGTAATAATACCAGCAATTACACCACCATAGATCGCAAGTCCGCCACCTCTGATATTTAACATGCCAAGGATGGTTTCTTTTATATTTCCCGCCACTATATACTGATCCAGCCGGAACAATATATAATAAATTCTTGCGCCTAAGATTACCGGAATAATCAAGATCAGGATAAAGTCCAGATACATTTCCGGATCCTGCCCTGTTCGTTTCGCTTCATTTGTCACAAGGAAGTAGGCAAGGATAAATCCACACATAATGATGATACCGTAAAACCGGATTTCAAAGCTGCCAATGGATATATGATCACCTACATGCTTCAGGAAGATTCCCAAATGCGGAAAGATAATACTGTTAAAATATTCTGAAATAGTTTCCATTTTCTTGTTATCTCCTAAAGGAAGCTGTATTATACGTTGAACTTAAAGAGGATGACATCTCCGTCCTCTACCACATATTCTTTACCTTCCTGTCTTACCAGACCTTTTTCTTTGGCAGCTACCATATTGCCACATTCCATAAGATCTTTATAGCTTACAACCTCTGCCTTGATGAATCCACGCTCAAAATCAGAATGGATCTTGCCGGCTGCTCCCGGCGCTTTTGTTCCCTTCTTGATCGTCCATGCCCTGGATTCTGTCTCACCGGCTGTCAGATAACTGATCAGTCCAAGCAGTGAATAGCTTGCCTTTATCAGCTTATCAAGACCGGATTCTTTTACTCCAAGGTCTTCCAAAAACATTTTCTTTTCTTCGTCATCCAGTTCTGCCAGCTCCTGCTCGATCTGTGCACAGACAACAAATACTTCTGAATCAAATTCTTTTGCATATTCTTTTACTTTCTGAACATACTCATTTGATGCTCCATCATCTGCTACATCGTCTTCGCTTACATTTGCTGCGAAAATAACCGGTTTCCATGTAAGAAGGTTGTATTCCTCAATCCAACCCTGTTCGTCCTCATCTGTTACTTCAAGAGTCTTTGCAAGCTTACCTTCCTCCAAATGCGCTTTGATACGCTGCTGGAAATCCAGCTCCTTTGCAAGCATCTTATCATTTCTTGCACCTCGTATCGTCTTTGCTATTCTACGATCCAGAACTTCGATATCGGAAAAGATCAGCTCCAGATTAATCGTTTCAATATCACGGATCGGATCAACCGAACCATCTACATGAATAACATTTGTATCTTCAAAGCATCTGACAACATGAACGATCGCATCTACCTCTCTGATATTTGCAAGGAACTGGTTTCCCAGGCCTTCGCCTTTGGATGCGCCCTTTACGAGTCCTGCGATATCTACGAATTCAATAACTGCAGGAGTGGTCTTTGCTGAGTGATACATCTCTGTCAGCTTGTCTAACCTCTCATCCGGTACTGCAACGACACCTACATTTGGGTCGATGGTGCAGAATGGATAGTTTGCTGATTCTGCACCTGCTTTTGTCAGAGAGTTAAATAATGTACTTTTTCCAACATTGGGAAGTCCAACTATGCCTAATTTCATTTTATATATTTCCTCCTTAAAAACCTTGATTTTATGCGGCTTTGCAGGCTTCGTATTTCGCTGGTGTACCAATTAGTGTACCAATCTTGTTATATTCGCATGAAAATACATGAATTTTCATATTGCAACACCTGCCTTCAAAGCCTCTGCCACAAGGTCTATTTCTTTTTGTTTTTCTTCTTCGGTTATATGAACATACAAATTCATAGTGATACCAATATTAGAGTGTCCCAATATTTTCTGTAAGGTTTTTGGCATCATTCCACCTTCAATACATCTAGTTGCAAAAGTATGTCTTAATACATGCATCGAAAAACGCTTGATTCCTGCTTTATCGCAAATTTTAAATAAAGCTGTATCATAAGTGCTATTTTTTACAGGTTGCCCCTTTCTGCAAAGGAACACTGTATCAGCCCACTCTTTATCTATCACTTTGATTTTTCTGTTCTTTTCTTTTTGAGCCTTAAGAATACAAATTGCTTCGTCCGTAAGTGGTATTGTCCTGTATCCAGACTTGCTTTTAGGCGGTCCAACTCTCCACTCACCAACTTTGTACCTAAACTCCATTGATCTTTCGATTGTAAGAGTCTTCCTTTCAAAATTAATATCTTCCCACTTTAGACCAACAAGCTCTCCTGTTCTAAGTCCCGTCTGCAACGCAAATCTATACTGATACTCATAACTCTGTCCTTTAGCTGCCGCAAGGAAACGCCTTTGATCATCAATTGTAAGAGCCTCTTTTTTATCTGATGGCTTGCCAATATCACTCTTCACCGATTTCTTACAAGGATTTGTTATTATAACTTCGTTTTCCTTTGCAAACTCTAACATGTTATACAATGCAATTCTAGTCTGATAAATGGTTGTCGTCTTATATCCTTCATCCGCCATATCTGAAAATATTTTCTGACAATGTATCGGTTTCACTTCTGTAAGAAGTTTATTTTCTATCACGTTCTTGATATTTCTTTCATAACGTTCGGAATAATTACGAACCGTATTGGGTCTCACTGTCTTTTTCTTTAGATCGATCCAATATTCAAACCACGCATCCACAAGCATGTCTGTAGCATTCTCTAAATCACTATGTTCATCAATATATGTTGCATCTGCTATCCATTGTCTGCATTCCTGCAGTTTCTTAAAACGTTTAGATTTTCTTCGTCCAAATCTATCAGTAAATCTAGCCACATAAAGGCCATTCGTCTGCTGAGAAATTCCGACACCCAGTTCCTTACCTTTTAAGCTTTTTCCCATTCTGGCTCCTTTCCACAAGAAGCCCCAAAATAGCAGAATAAGTATACTACATTGAGGCTTGTATTTCAATATTTACCATACATATGTGTTCACAATCTACTCATGAGTAAACGAAAAAATGCTCTATTATATTTCAATATTCTCGGATATAAACTTCTCAAACTCCTTCCGTTTCACCAGTTTCTTTTTTCCTACATATAACACAAACGGACATCTTGGTGCTCTAAGCAAGCTTTCAATTCTATTTATTCCTATATTGGAATATTCTGCCGCCTCTTTTATTGTGAGCGTTACTTTCTGATAAATAGGCACCTGTCCCTGCACTTCTTTACTGTTGTCCGTTATCAAGCACATTCTGTTCCCCCCTATTCAAATTTTCATTATCCAACGCCAATTCCCTCACAATGACCTCATTGATCTGCTGAATGACACCCTCATCCTTTATCTCACCAAATACATTTATGATCTGACGCTCTCCTATCGTACACATCTGCTCTCCCATAAAAAACGTATCCTTGTAAAGCCTTCCATTCACATCCTTAGCTGTGACCTTCACATGTACCGGAAAATCCTTCTTCTTATCCTGCGTTGTTCCAGGCATTACAGTAAATACCGGTGAATGTGCATTGGCTGTATTGTTGCTAATAACTACACAAGGTCTGATTCCTGTCTGCACACACTTACCCTGATTTTTTAGTTCTGCCCATATCACCATATTTCTTCTAATCTTCATCTGTGAACACCCCCTTCTTTGGTGGCATATACAGGTGCATCATCGGCTCCTTCTCATCTACTGTAAATATACGAAAGCCTGCCTCCTTAATAAGTCCAACTCTGTAATATGCATCTGCTATTCCATAATAAATTGTATCCATATTTACGCATACAACAACTTCAGCCTTTCCCTGCCTCATACACTCTATTGCACCACTGAAGTAGCGATTATAAACCACTCGTCCCATTATTCCACGTCTGACAATCGCCACTGGGATAAGATTATTCTGTTTTGTAAATTCCCTGATTCTGTTCAACTGCCTGTTCTCTGCCTCTTCAGCTTTTATTTCATTGTGCTGCTCATCTAATGACAAAATAACAATACATCTTGTTGGATTTGTCATCAGTGGTTTCTTATTTCTGCCTTTTCTTCTCATCTCGTACTCCTATATAATGAAATTTCTTTCAAAATCTATCTTCTTCAAATGGTGATGCTGCGTGTCAAGTTTTCGTGGAACTCAATACGCCCATACACCGTTCGCGAACATCTTCTAATGCCTCATCCTCTGTCGGATATATTCCAATCACAGAACCATCACCGGCTCTCACAATCGTTCCATAATCTGTGATAGTAAACCTGATACCTATCAGATTCTCAGTAACGGGTTCTGAAGCTTTCTGATCTGTTTCTAACATCCTGCTCCGTTATCAGGTTCTGCTTTCACCTGAACTCCAGTGTTCAGCACATACACCATCACATCCAGATCCCTAGCTTTCAGAAGAAATGCCTCCAGATCATCTCTATCCTTTGTGATATCATTTATCTCCCTGACGAAAATCACTTTGACATAATCCTTTTCCATCCACTCACAAAGGCTTGTCACCTTAGCACGGTCAATATCATCCGAAGCCCCTTCATCAACGATAATTTCCACAATCGGCAGTTCTACACTCTTTGCCTTATCCAGCATATCAGCCGCCATATCCATGATCTTATCAACACTCTTTCTGGACTTGATAAAGCCAACTCCCATCACTTCATGCTCTCTCTTAAACTCATTCACATTACTTCTTGTAAATCGCATATCGCTTTCCTTCTTTCTGTAGAATTTGAAACCGATATTTGTGCACTCATATCGCTTTTTATTCCAGTCAGCGTCCTGTCTGGTATGCATTTATCATACTGTACCTGCTCTTTCAAAGTACTCCCTGCAAAAGTGAACCTTCTTCATAATTTCATCTTTCAAGGACGATTCTGTATACTCTCATACAATCTGGTAATAAGCTCCGTCTGCTCCTTGGACATGCCAGTATTCTTCTTACCAAATAGAAGGTAATCAGCGGAGCAGCCAAACTCTTGGCATATCAAAACAAGCTGATAAATAGAACATCTGGCAACTCCTGTTTCAATCCGAGACACCTGGTTCCCATTTATTCCAAGACAGGCTCCAAGCTGTGCCCCTGTCACCTCATTTTCAATACGGATATCCTGTATCCTCTGTCCAACCTCCATCATCATCTGCTTTTCTTCTGAATTTGCTTCTCTCTTCTTTTTCTACATCCTTTCTGATCGTCGTTCTGGCAACCAGAAACGGATTGTTTTTCATATTCAAAATAAGAATCGCCACACTTGCATAAAAAAGGACGCTAAGAGAAAGCCAGATCCAGTCTGGTTGCTTTCCCCTGCGTCTTTGGTGCTGCCATCTTCCGATGTGCCCGTATCAGGTGGGCTATTATTTAATTATCACATATCAGATTCTGAAAGCGCCATCTATCAGACGGCTAATTAACATACCCTCAGTATATTCCTTCAGAATCATCACACGTTTACATCTGTCACACTTCACTCCTATACCTTGAAGTGCAACCGCAGAATCATCTCCGCACACATGATAGTTCATCATCAGCTTCTTACATTGTCTGCAGCGTATCTCAATCACATCTTTATTATTCATACTACAGTTAAGCTCCTTTCCAAATACAAAAACCATCTCTTTGTACTTGAAAAGGAAAAGGGAATCACCTTTGCAAGCTTGCTTGCCGGGAGTTCCGCGCATACCTCTCGTATGCCCCGGTAAATGCTGATCTTTGAAGCCAACTGACCATGATACATCAAGGTCAGGCTCTTCCCTCTACAAACCATAAATTATTATCCTCGTAATATAGATGACGTTCTCTGCCATCAATCATACATGTGTACCTCATTCCAACACCTCCCGCTTTCAGGCTCGTCGCCCTTCTCATATTGTTTACCCGTTGTATCTCATAAACCGTTCCGTCCTTCCAGCAGAGACTTCTCGGTATCAAAATCCCATCCGTGGTAAATTCTGCAAGCACATCTACATATACCTTATTACTCATTGCTTCAACCTCCTGCCAATTATCACTAACAAATCTTAATTGTACGTGGGCAGTCCTTGAGTCTTGCACTATAGCCACATTCCTCCAGTTTTTTAAGATATGCCTGAACGCTTGATGTGGATTTCAGTCCTACATGCTTTCCTATCTCTCTGACTGTCGGAGAATACCCATGTTCCCGGTTAAAATTGCAAATAAACATATACACAACTGTCGTTTTCTCATTCAAATCATAATACATAATTTAAAATATCCTCCTTTACCTGCCATCTGGCAGTAATCGCGTATGCCAAAGTGTCAAAGCCACCTTGTACACCGTTAAGTAGAGCAATATGCCCTTATCCAAAGTATCCATGTGGATGAACCGTATGGTCTTCCTTCGCATTGATTTTTGAAAGATAACTATCCATATACATGAGTCCTCTCTGCACACTGTAATAACCAAACCTCCTGCGTATATCATCGACCGCTGCATCAGCCTTCATCATTTTCTCTCGTCTGGAAATGTCATCAAATAGATCTATCTGTTCCCAATACTTATCCGTGACCAGATCTGCCCCCCTGACTCCGATGCTCCTGATTGTCTTTGACCAGTTGTAATTCTCCTTGAACAGCCGATATGCATATTCTGTAATCTCACTGGTAATATTGGTTGCATGATCAATCTTCATCTGACGGGTAAATGAATATAAGTCACAATCGACTATATCAGCCTTTTGCATGCCTCTGGCAAATACGAAAAGCACGTATGTCAGATCATTCCTTTTCGCAGAGCCATCACGGTATACGAAAATGCAGTATCTGCTGGTACTGGAAACTTCCTTGAAGATGGTCCAAGCAGGACTCTTAACATAGATGAAGCTCTGCTGCCTGAAAACACTTCTTTCGGTGTAAAGATCAGTGGTGACAGTATGGAACCAGAGTTCCATGATGGAGACATTGCATGGGTAGTCAAACAGGAAACTGTTGAAAATGGTGAAATCGGCATTTTCTCCCTGAATGGAGATGCCTATATCAAGAAACTACGAGAAGACAAGGAGGGTATCTTCCTTGTATCACTAAATAAAAAATATGCACCCATCCGTGTCAGTGAAAATGATCGTTTTGATGTATTTGGAAAGGTCGTAGAAACCGGCAGCGCCACAGATTTATCTATCTAAATAGCGAACCATCAAATTCATGCACATTATTTTGGACATATATTCCACTATACTTTGATTTAAAGACAAACTTAGAAAACTACAAGGAAGTGATTGAAATGGCAGTTGTCAACAACTTAAAAGAAATCCGTGAAAGCCGTGGCATCATTCAGGATGATCTTGCAGCTGCAACAGGCTTCTGTACCAGAACCATCAGCCGTATTGAACGTGGAAAGTGCACTCCATCCGCTGAGTTTATGCTTCGGATATCCGCATACTTCAACCTGCTGGTTGAGGATGTATTTCATATAGAATAGTAGAGACCGGGGCAATCTGCCCCAGTCCTTACTGTTTATTATGGGGAGAGTTACCTAATAAATAGCTTTTAAATAAAACCCCATCTATATTTTTATTTTCGTATACAAACTCCCACGTATTTATAGAAGAGTTCTCTTGAAGTGTTTTTTTTACATCATCATAAGCCATTCTCATATACTGTGCTACAATTTCCGATTTAACATTACCCGTTAGATGTCCAAACGCAGGCAACGTTATTGTAAAAATCTGGTTTTTTATCGCTTCAACAAGTGTACTGCGAGTTGCCGTATATATAATTTGCGGATCTAAAATCGGTTGGGGAATCCTCATCGTTGGTGTATGTAGTATTTTTTTGTTATACCCCGGTATATCTATAGTTAAACATGTTCCTACTGGTTGTTCGCCAAGAAATTCTTTCTGAATTACCCTTTGCACATTTGACTGTAATTGTTCGCCAAAGAAATCAACCAGTGCCTTATCAAGCCCTCCATCCATTATTCCAAATGAATTTGCCGCACTTGTCACTCCGTCTATTTTTTCTATATGATCTTTCAGAAAGCTCTCTATATCGCAACAACAAAGTTCAACATTAGTCTCCCATTGAAAATACTTCATCAAGCTATCTATCATTTTTTCATCAATATCTATTATATATATTTTGTCCAGGAACTTCACTTTCCCATTTCCTTTCACCTGTCTATTTCGTAGATTTGCAACGTTACCCTTTCAATTTCTCTCATACCACTGTCTAAGATTAATCACTCAGCAATGCAATCTCAACTCCAACCACTCCATACTCCTTCTCCTCCTCACTGCTATAATATTTTAACATTGTTGAAGGCTCAAAATCATTTTCTTCAATCAGATTCTTTTTAACAAGCACTTCTTTTAATTGCACAAAAGAATCCGCTTTATGAATATCCACAACATAGGTCAATATGTTTTGTCCGGTATCTGTATTTGTAAATAATATCTTATCTCCGGGTTTGATAAGCCGTCTCTTTTCATCACAGAGTCTGAACTCAATTTTCTTCTTGCCGGCTTCTATTCCCTCGAACGGATCTGGTTTTAATCTCATTTCATGAAGCATCACCTGCAACCTCCTGATCCTTTGCTAAAGATATATCTCCTCATCAGTAGTAACGCAATAACAGCCCAATGTTCCCCCTTGTTCCATGTGTCCAGCTCCGGCGTCAATATCCATATAGTAATCTGTTCTGTAGAACTTATTACTCATATCTTTATTTAATCTGAAACAAGGAACATGTCCCACAATAATAAATTGATCAAACCGTTCTTTATCTTTCTTGGGGACTTGATGTAAGTCCATACCAACCATATAACTGTAAATATTATTTTCAAAAGCCTTTTTTATACTACTCTTAACATTAATTGTTCCATCTGCGTTCATTACATAATTATTACAATCAATACCAGTATGCGTAACGATTACATTTCCTAGATATCGGGAGCTAATTTCCGAGTAAATAGGCAAGTGCTCCAAAAAGGATAATAAATTTTTCTTCTCAAAGGCTGTCATGTTTTTAATCGACTTTAACGTGTCTCCACCTCCAAAGGCCGTCCATGTTCTCTCATCAAGAACCTTATCTGTATTCTTTTTGCCAAGAACACCGTTTAGATACATAACGGCAAATAACTCATGATTACCAAGCAGCAATTCCATCGAGTTATCTAAAATATATGGTTTGACATATCTCAACAGAGCAATCCCATCCGGCCCTCGATCCAAAATATCTCCCATAATTATTAAATTATCTTTTTCTCCATCAAATTCTATCTTCTTCAAAATTTGCTTAAATTCTAACAAATTACCATGAATATCTGATATTAAATATAGCATATTACTCCTACCCATTCTGATCTATGTTTTCATCAATTTTCTTAAGTTCCGATATAAATGATTCATCCTGTCTAGGCCAAATAAATCTCGTTAACAACCCTATAAATATCTCTTCCGCAGACAGCAGACTCATACATACCATTACAATATACAATATCTTTGAAAAAACATTGATTTCTGCAAAGCACTCCTCAACAGCTACTGTTGCAAGTCTTACATTAAAAGGAATCGTAACAAATAAAACAAGAACGAACATCCATATACTTTCATTCTTTTTAATGAAAGACACACTTTTCACAGCTAAACACAATATTCCAACTGCAGTTGCAATTCCCCATAAACCAAATGTGCATGTCAATCCTGAACATACGGAAGAATACAATATCATACCTACATTGACTGCACCTATTACTAATTTTGCCATATCGTATCTCAAATTCATTGAAACAGCGCTCCTATCCATATACTGATATCTGCAACTACTACAAGCGGCACTATAAATTGAAAAACTAAAATTACAAGACTTACACATATATTTGCTGCCCCACATATACCATGTACAGCAAAATAATCGACTCTTCTTTGTCTATCAAACAACACAGAAAGATTTGCTTTTGCTGCATCGACAACGAAACCTCCAAATAGACTGCTTAAAGCATGTTCCCCATCTAATCCTTCAGTAAAAGCCAGGTTCATGAGTACTAAAAAAACATTCTGTAATGCGGCAAATAACAGAGCTACTTTCCATGGTCTCAAGAAATTTCCAAATGTTGCCAATATCATAAGTACTCCTGCTAACAACAAATTCATTTCCACACCAGCAAGATTAATCTGTGCTCTTTTTGTATTGCTCTTTATCTTTGATTCATCGATTAAAACATATGCACCAAGGAACATTCCATTCAACATCACTCCAGCTTCAAACACTCTTCCATTTTCATCACTTAAGCAGGAAAAAGCATGTGCAGATTCGTGCAATATCGTTCCCAGAAAAATACCTCCAATACTTCCCAGTAATATATTCAATATAGTAAGATCTTCCATCCCCCATGTATTTTCATATGCAAATATACAGTAAAGCCCATATGCAAAAACCGGCAGGAATAAGATGCACAACAGAAAGTTCAATATTCTAGGAATTACCGAATTTGTTCTAGTCTTATTAGGAATAATCAATGTATATAATTTCATCTCATCTATATGCATACTTCTTCCTGCTTCTCTTACTAGCATACATTCTTTTAAGAATCTAAAGTAGCTGGTACATTCATCGGCTGAAAATCCTTTCATCCTATATGGATTTCTATTTCCATTAAGTCTTGTCAAATATCTAGCCTCTCTGTCTGACAACTTAATCGTTTCATCAATCAGACAGTTTTTCGCTATTACACCATCACGTGTTCTTTTCATCACAACCCAATTAGCACAACACGGATACTTTCCATTTACATTAATTTTTGTTGGCATAAACTCACCTCCGCATCTACCGACTTATGCCAATATATCCACAAAATAATCTGCTTTCCCCATCTCCATGAACTTACACAGATCCACAACATGTTCATTAAAAAGCATAAGTTTTTCCTTACCATCTTTCCATGGATACAATCTGTCCGCATGATAATGTCCCCAGGCCCATCTACGATAATCCAACTGGTTTTCAATTTCACCCAAATACAATTCCATGGTCTTATCTACCTGAGATTGATCAATTGAGCCAAGGAACAAGTCATTCGGTTCAAATTCTATAGGACATGTATGCGAAATAACCAAATCCACTGATTTTTCATGATTAACCAGCATTCTTCCATACTGCATTTCTTCTTCCGATAGCTGCTCATCAGCAAACCACTGCCACCCATTTGCCAATCTGAGCCATTTGTCAACAGAGTATGCTCCTGGCAAAGACAATGTCTTGTAATCTGCAAATTCATAAATAGCCGGACCATCCACAAGATATTCGATATTCGGAAAATCATTTTCAACATAAACCAATCCGCCATATTTTTCTATCGGATTCCATCTCGATGGATTGCGCTTAATCACATCACTGACTCTAGATTCATGATTTCCTCGCAAACAAATATATGTAAATGGCAGCTTTGATAGTGATGTCTTGTAATAAAAATCCGCCAATCCTGTTATTGAATAGTTTAATCCAACATCTCCTAACAATATGATATTATTCTGGCAATCATCCAACTTTAGTCTTTCTCTATGATGATTATAAAAATACTCTATGGCTGCAGCTTCGCCATGGATATCTCCTAGTAAAAACCAATTTTGTTTCACTACACCCTCCTGTTATCTAAAAACTACGAGTAAACAATGCAATATCGTGATTTATAAGCTGTAAACAGACTTCCTTTGCATCTTTTTTATCACAAAGTACCGAATACATTACAGTTACTGTATTTTTGTTGTTCATTGAGCTTCTCACTTCACACTCATGAACCAATGACGATAAATATATGTAACCATTTCTCTTCTCTATATCTGCAACTGTGTCCAGCATCATATCATTATAATCATCATCTACAAATTTATATTCCAAACTATGCATCACATAAAGCTGCTGGTTTGGATTGCTCTCTTCGTTATCCAATCCATAGAATTCAAACTTCAACTCAAACCACTGTGCATAGCAAGAATCAAGGTAAAATCCACTTGTAAATCCTGTTTTCTTACCATTGTCATTCATGTCGATTCTAATATGTATCTTTTCATTTATAACACTTTGCAGCTTATCAAATTTTTTAATAAATGCAGCATATGGCTCGTTAGTTAAAATATCATCTCGTTCTTTCTTCCTGAATATCATCATATGTCCATCTCCTCCTATAATGTATACTTCACGGTTCATTGTCATATATAGTAATAATCTCATCCTCAGGTTCTTTGATTTCTTCTAATATCTAGTCATCTGTCTGTTTATTCAGAAGACTATCAATCGTTAGGTAATATATCTGAGCCGCTGTCTCCGCATAGATTCTGGCATCCCTTTCAATCGGCTGCTCATAATACTCCATCTGTCCTTCCAATGTTTCGTCCCCTGGTTTATAATTACTCAAATTTGTTATCCAATCATTCACTCCATCCTGCTTGAATACGTATAGATTTCTCTGTTCCGGAGTTACATTAATATACATTTCTGAAACAAGATTCTGATAGCAATGTCTGCATTCATGTAAAATAGTCATAAGGAGTTCGTCAGATGTTCCGCCTGGCAAACTACCATCTTTTATCGGCTTAGAATTAATGATAATCGTCTTGGTTGAATGATTATATGTTCCGAGCAATGATGTATCTTCAATATCTTTAAACTCGATATCTATCTTACATAGCCCAAGATATCGTCCTTCGCAATAACAGATTGCTCTCAAAACATCACACTTTTCTTCATAATCAAGTGTTTGAAATGTATCATTATCTCTTATCCATTTTATGGTATCTATATTTTCCTCGAGCCTATATTCATCTCCATAGTCTTCATGAACACTTAGTTCTCCTCCATATCCCGATATTCCAATTCCATCTTGTACATCTTCAGCATTAAGACCATACTCTGCACAAACCTTTGCATAATAATCCTCGTTTAATTTATCATTTGGAAAGCATTTAAGTGCTATTGGCAGCGCTATAATGACTATCGCCGCACAGACTCCAGCATTGCGCCTTACCACCTGTGTGCTTCTAAGGAATCTTGAAATAATAATCTGTTTTTTTCTATCTATTCTCCTTATCCTCTTAGCAATTATGCGAACAACTCCAAGCAGCGATATCACAAATAGTCCCACTCCTAACCACCTGATGAAACTAAACGCGTATTTCCCAATAGTTAAAACTGTATAAGATCCAATACCTAATAAAACATCTTGAATAACCCCTTTACCACTCCGATTATAATTGTAACTGAAAAGGATTCCGAACATACTGGTCAATAACATGCAAATAATCAACCTTGGAATTGAATTATTATATTTTGCGATTGGCACAAAATATGGAAGTATATTATATATGTCAAATGACCCTAATATAAGCCCATACAAAAAATGATCAAACAAGTATTCGCCCTTTGAGAGTGTTGATTTATCCTTGAGTTTAATCCCCTGTTTTCGCATGTTACCAGCCTCCTTCGTGTATCTATATTGTTTTCTATTATGTAATTCTACGCATCTTTATGATTTCTTCTCGTTAAAGCTCAAGTACAATTCTGCATAATCAAGTTCGTCAACATCAAAAAATCTATCTATTGTACTGCAGTAAAGCGAAAACGAATAATATGTTCCACTAACAGCAGGATAATTTTTCCAGCCGTTTAGTACATATAGTATTGTTCCTTCCTTGTCACATAAATTAACATACACCCTAACTCTCTTGATGTTTTCATAATTATTTCCTACCATTTCTATAGAACCATTTACGTGAATATCGTTATCTTCACTTAAAACACCATACAACTGGTCTATCTTAAACTGTTCTGATATCCCATCCCTACAACGTACAATTACTCTTTTTCTTTTATTTGTAGAATCTGACTCCGTATTTTTATCCATAAATAATCCTTTCAAAAAAGTCACTCCATATATTTATTTGCTCTATTTTCTTATAACTCAGCCAATCAATAAACTATTACTCAATAGTGTTCAGAAAACATGAAATCGATTGTATCTTTTTAAATTAATCCCCAAACGGCATTCTGATTATCTCTGCACTTCTTCCTTTATCAGAAGTCTCTGAAACTCTGTCAGTTTCTTTTGATCTACGCTGCTCTGCCGATTTCTTACTTTCTCTTTCCTTGCGTTCCTCCTTTTCTATCTGTTTATCCAGTTCAGCAATTTTTTTATCCAACAGCCTCATGAACTCATCGTCAGCGACGTCTAACATTGGGTAATCCTTATCTTCTCCATCATAACTTCCCTTATTATTCTCTTCATCATTAACGCCAAAGAAAAATTCTACACAATCAAGAATCCCATGTCCGGAATGCATTGCTATTCTTTCATATGGATTTATGGTTACGTTCTCCAACAAATAAATTAATGCAGTTGTTGTGGCATTCTCATCGTACCGATCAATATCTATATCCATAAGATAACCCATGGCTTCTATGTATCCATCGCCTTTGATAATGTCCCCGTCATAACAGTACGCTTCCACTTCTGAAAGACTGTCCATGATCCTGCTCAGAGTAAATGGCATGGGCAGTCTGTCGAAGAAGCAGGCAAATTTGATCCGGTTACCGATATGCTCATCAAAGTTCATACGGTCAAAATCATAAAGAGTTAACAGCAAACCTTTCCATAACATCTCTTTACTTACTTTGTCATTCTTCAGACAACGTAACATCTTCTTCCTTGTTACTTTCCCGATATCTCTATTATTACCTATCTCTACATCCTTTCGTCTAAATCTGCTTTTCCAATAAATTTCATTACCCTCTACGCTGGTTACCCCAATAAATGCATTATCAACTATCACCTTCTTGATTCCAGTCTTGTCCAGGCAAATAAGTCTGCTGCCTTCAAGAATCAAAAGACTGCCATCTGCCAGCTGATTGAGGATATTACCCTGCATGTATGAATAATCGCATATGTCGTCTTTCACATCTTCTATCTTTATTATACCACCCTGTATATCTTCGACAAATACAGATTCATCATTATCGAAGCGATAAATTCTGCCATCTGCCAGTGCCTCTTCCATAAGTAATGCATCCTCTAGTGCATTACGTTCTCTCAGGAAAGCTGTTACATCCTTTTCTCTTTTCTGTATATACAAATGGATATTTTCTTCATCCTTCTTTGTGAAAAATATCACTTCATCGCAGATATAAAAATCAATCCAGGTATCAGATGACAGAATTTTCTGTCTGTCATCCCCATAATCATTAAGAACACTCTTAACACCTTCGTAATTTTCTCTGCCATGAAGATTTCTCTTCATGATTGGATCTTTACAAAGTGCCTCTGTGATCCATGTTATGTATTCTCTGAGATCAAATGAATCCTGTTCATGTGTCTCTGTATTGAGCAGAACAACATGATTGGTATGACTTGAAATCACCTGAATATCAGATAGACGAATTTCCCTTGCAAGAAATGTTTTGATCCTTTTTCTTGTCGTATTGGTGATCATATCTGCGTTGACCAGCCGATCAAGTACATATAAAATTCTTTCAACACAAGATCCAAATGCAGCTCCGTCTCCGGTATATATTTTTTTATAAGCCGACTCAGCAACATCCCCTAAGTAGTCAAATGGCATAAATGGATTCATCTCTGCACCTCCTCGCTCCATACATATTTAGTTACATCTGCCATCGTATCTACCGGAACTAGCTCTACACTTAACCTGCAAAGCTCGTTTCTGTCTACAAGACTTTTGTAACACTCGGATGGAACAATAACTTTTTTTATCAATGATCGTTCTGCAGCAATACACTTTTCAAATGTTCCACCTACCGGTCCTATATTTCCATAAAGATCAATAGCTCCGGTAAAGGCTATACCGTCAGGAATCGGCCTTTCTAACAGACATGAAAGGATAGACATCGTTATTGTTAAGCCTGCTGAAGGACCATCCTTCTTTACAGCATCCGTCATATGAATATGCAGCTTGGGCAGCTCTTTCTCCATATATCTTCCAGCATAACAACACGCAAGTGTTACCGATTCCAGACAGGAGCCTTCTAATAAACCCGTTACAACAACTTTCTTATCCTGATAAGGATTAACAACTGTTTCCACTGCCGTGCATACACCAATACCACTTGTTGTAACAGCGAGAGCCTGTGCTAATCCGCATTTTCCCACTGCAAGTGGCGGCACATCATTCATCCCTACTGTTCTCTCCTGCCCCAGAGCCTCGCGTAAAAGCTCCTTACTAATGACCACACAATCGTCAAATTCACCATTATTGTTTCTTGCAATTCTCATAAGGATGTATTCGAGATCTCTCTCCGCATCACGCATACCGGGAAGAACATCATACTGATTCACATACAGTTCCAATGCGTCACCGGTTATAGACAGTTCACCAATCGAGAACTTCTCCCTTAACTTCGGCAGAATATAATCAGTTATGATTATCTTCTTATCCTGAATTGAATAGTTACTATATTCAACAACCTCCATACGATCTATGATTGGTGAAGGGATACAGGTAATATCGTTAAATGTAAGAATAACAATAAAGTTATTTTTCGGGATCTGGCACTCAAGGTACTGGTCATATATATACTCTTCATTCGGATCAAGAAATTCATATAAGGCATTAAAGAAATCCGGTGTAGCTTTATCTACCTCATCTAAGATGATCACATCTGAATAACTTCCATGACCACTTTTTTCAAGTTCCCGAATGATCATAGAAGGTCCGGCATTACGAACTGTTTTATTCGTTCCCTTTATGATCTCGCCTCCTCCAGCACCTCCTACATTGATCTTAATACAGTTTCTTCCTGTTGCTCTGGCTATCGCCTTTGCTGTACTGGTTTTACCTGTTCCAGCTCTGCCCTTTAAACCGATAACGGTCATCCTGCCTGTATTTTTTTCCAATTTCTTTGACAAAACCGCGGTTTCAATTCTCTCCCCAAGATCATTCTGAAGATAATGAGTCTTATTCAGTTCATCAACTATTGAGCCGATAGCCAGGGGTGCTGTATCTCCTTTAAAGATATTTGCCAGATAATGTACCACGTCTCTAGCATACTCCTTCTGGCTCTCATCATTTCCCCAGTTAAGGATCTCAAACAGCTTGATTGCCTTTTTCTGTACACACTCCTCATACTCATCATAACAGACAAAGAACTTGTGCTCTGCACCAGTGATGTTCCGTACATAAGTATCATGAAGTTTCTTATAATCTTCTTCTGTATAATAATAATTATCGATTTTCTGTACTGAAAAATCCGGGAAGGCTGTCTCTCCTTTTGTCACCGTCTTGACAACTATGGTGCGGATTACATTGTCAAGCTTATTCATATCCATGTTCGCAAGCTTGTATATAAGTATTCTGCAGCTTTTTGCCGGAATCTTCTTCGGGAAATCAATACCATATTCCCTGCAATACTTCGGCACGATAATCTTGTTGATTGTCTCAATGATCTCTGACTCTTCCGCATCCTGAAAATATATCGTAGTCATGTTGGCTCTTAACGACATCGGAATATCCTTGATGTCACTGCATGTAACGATCACGAACATATTCGCAAGGCCTATTTCCACCTCAACAAACTTATCAACAAACGAAGTTTTCTCTATTATTGGAAGGAGCGTATTTCTGATTCCAGATTCATAGAGCTCAAAATCTTCTATAACAAAGACTCCTCTCACTCCCGCTTCCTTGATATGCTCATATACCAGACCAGCCCGTGCATTATCATATATCTTTGATGTACCAGTAAGAGAATCGGTCTCCTTCATCTGTATACCCGCCAGATTTATCACTGTATGTCCCCGCCCTATAGAACCGGCAATCACTTCAGCAAGATGATTGAGTCCTACATCAGGATGCCCAATCAGACATATTGTTTTAGGAGCTATACCAGATATGTTAGCAGCTTCAAATTCTGTATATATCTCTTCAAGCTGCTTACGATGACCAATATGTTCCTTCTCTATCTTTTTCCTTAAAGTATCTATATCTATGTATTTGTAATCTGCATCACGAACCCAGTCGATGTCCAATATGTCCCCCATCTGTTTCAGGTAATTACGTTTTTCTGATGATGAGCAGTTTTTATCAAGTCTGCATCTTATTGTTTCATAAACATTACGAAACTCCAGTGGCATAACTTTTTTGAGTATGTTATATAGTGCGTCCAATTCTTCCTGCTCTTTGTATATCGTCACTTCAGACTTTTTCTCTTCTTCAGCATTTTTATCTGCTAGTGCCAGTTTTTTATTTCCCAGATCTTTCTGTATTTCGGGAGTAAACTTCTCAACACTTCTCTGAAACTTCACCTTCTCTTCTTTCGAGATTTTGTCGGTCTTTACAAGACTTTCTTCCATGTCAGTCACATCATTACAGGAACAAATGTACCATTTCTCTTCATTTTCATCTTTGCATATAGATTTGAGACCTGAAATATACACTGTCTTGCCAGCATATCCATCGAAGTATTCTGGTTTACGATTAGTTACAACCGACCATCTCTTACCAGCAGCCTCAACTTCCAAAGCAGCCATACCATCGGATGTAACTATAATATTGATAAGTCTGACAATCTCGCCTAATGGTTCACACCCATTATCAAGGCTGGTATGATTCATCAAGTAAAAAGCTCTTTCATCCATATTTGTTGTTACATCATATAATGTTTCTTCAAACGTCATTGCGTTATTTCTCTCAAACCTTTTCTTATCAATTGGTATTATATTTCCGCTCATATCGCATCACCTCATTTCCGAATTTATCTGCAACGCATCTTCCGTCCGGAGTATTCCCCTGTCAAGATATTCCAGTTCTAATCCCATATCCACGTACCCCTGAACAACTATCCTATAGTACGACTCCGTAGGTTTCTGATATGATCTAATATTCGCATTCATGATATAGGCCATCGCATTGTACATTTCACCATTTATGGTAACTGGAAGTGTCTCTTTACTATAAAGTCTCGGATATCCCTCATAACGGTCCAGACTCTTTTCACACTCACTGTCTATACTCCATACAGTTATAGGAACCTTTTCTCCGCTTGCTTTCTCAATAGTCGCATACATACGAAAAACAAGCTCATAGTCCATAAGATATCCGTTCCCCACTACATGTGCAGTGGGGCAGCGGTACTTCATCTGTTCCTTGTTCAGATTACTTCCATACGCAATATAATAACTCATATCATGCCACTCTCCTTCCACCATCCATATTTTTCATCAGCTGTGATCTGACACTGCTGAATTCATTGCCAACTATTCCTACCTGATTCATAAAGCTTGACATTTCCTTTCTTTCGAAAGAACACGCCTTCATATGACTACATCTATAAGCATTATTATATCCCCTTGTTCTTTTCAAATAGCAACCCGTACAGCAAATAGCAAGTGCCAATACAATATTTGCTCTAACCTCTTTCTCATCAAGAGTTGCGTTAAAAAGCCTGAATTCTATTCCTTTTCCTTCAACGAAACTATGAAGATTAAGAATACGATATCTTGTACGATCATAATGATTATGTGATGAACCACTATTTCCATACCATATATTCATTATTTTAGCCAAAGATATTTCCCGTCTTGGTATATCGTTAATTACTTCGGCAAAACCAATTTCTGTCTTATGGCACCATCTCATGACCCTGTCCGGGCTAACCCTAAGTACTTCGCATAACATATCTTCGTTACGTGCTGTAATATTAACTATGTTGCGGAGCTGAATAGCAGATATGCCTTTTACATCCACATGAACATGCATTCCACAAGACTGATTCACACCCCCTCCCTTAGCCTTGATTTCACTTGTTATCTTTTCGAGGAGCTGAATATCCCCATAATCAAGAATAGGCGTGACAAGCTCACATTTATAATGATCCAGCTTCGGATTCTGACGGTCAGCCGTAACCGAAGGCTTAATAGATGCATCTCTGACTATCTTCCATGTACGACTCATTCTATCAATAATATGATGTTCGTTATACACGCCGCCCTTATAGATCTTCTGTGTGCCAAGAGTTCTCGCAACTACTCTTGCAGCAGTATCTCTCGATATACCGGTAAACTCTATCTCACATCCAAACCTGCGCTTTTTGATTCCATGCTGCTTACGATAAGCATCTATTTTTTTCTTATATATACCATTTATCCACTCATTAAGGTCTTCTCTCACAGTACCAGGATGCTTGAACACAAAATCTTCAGAATATCCTGTGCAGTAATGATTAGGATCTATCCACGTAGAAAACATCCTAATATCTGTCTGACTATTTATACACGCATTCATATGTTCACAATAGCCCATGCGTGTGTTCAATTCTTCAATATCATTTACTACAGGACATTTTAGATACAACCAATTATGTACCACTCTGGAAGTTCCTTCAAACAATATCTCTCTATCACTGTTGAGCCAATACTGAGGTATTCCTTCTCCCTCAAAAACCGGATTTTCATTGTTACAGAAAAACCTGGCATGATATACATCTTTCCAATCCATACCATGCTTACTGATTCTGGTTGCTCTGATCACTTTATGATGAATAACCTTATCCTCATTCCAAAAAAACTCATGATAAATAGGTTTATCCAGTTTCTGATTTACATACTGCATTGAATCCGAAACGAACATTACCCGGCCATATTCTTTCGCAACCAAAGGATCGACTTTCCTGCCTGTTGCCGCATCTGCATATGACTTGTTTTTACAAAGAACAGGAATATGACAGTTCTGATAGTGAAGCTCAATAGCTCTCTCAATTTTGGTCTTTGACATACTGCACCTTGTATGACTATTTATAAGCTAATAATCATATGTTTCCTTTCTTTTTAATATCGTAGTTCAATACATTCAGATACTGTGTACTTTTGACTATTAACACGTAGCTATGACTACTAGAAAGAGTATATTTCCGTGGTCTTTATCTGAATTGTTTATAGCCATATGTTGCCGGAGTATTCCAAGTACTTATTTCCATCAAGTCTACGATGATAAGCATCAATGATATCATGGTATTTGGACTTTATAAAAGGAAGTAAAACCTCCTGATTTACATAGACATTGATAGTGCCAAACTTAACCTATTTGCCTTAGCTATATCTGCTCTTTCGTCAATAAATACTTCATGTTTTCCCACTATCCAGTGACCAACCGGAGTCTGCGTCACAGCCAGCCACTGGATTTCGACCAATCACCAATCGGTCTCTTCTGGTAGAAATATGTTCAGGAATGGTAAATATCATATCCTGTCAAATTGCCATCATCATCATAATCGAACCCCGCATGTCCATGCCCTTTCGATGAACTGCTTGGCCAAAATACAGATACATGATTTTCTGTTCCCTTCATTACGGTTCCATCATCACTAGTCACTACATCCTTGCCGTTAATAATATCTGACAACTGATTAACTAATGTATAATCCTCTGGATTCCAATGCTTTGACATATTATTTCCTCCTAATATTATATTATTTTAGGTTACCGGCCGGCTCCCATGACATATCAACTAATGTTGCAATCTATGTTTCGATCTGCGCCAAAGATCATCATCAGATGGGGAATATTTCATTCAACATTTTCTTTCTTATTCAAGAACTTGTTATATATGCCGATAACGTTGTCTACCAATATTTTCTTTTTATCTCTTCTTTTTTTATTTTAAAAAAATGTTATAATTTATTTGTTGATATTGTTTTACCACTCAGAAATATTGGAAATAAATTGAAAATATATAGTAAATTTACAACAGGAGGAAAACTCAACATGGATGATATAACCCCAAAGAATTTATATTTAGACATCTTTACAAATAGCGAAACGAACGAACCTATAATATACACTCCACAATATGAATACAGAACTCCTGCAGTTTTTTACAAAGCCATTTTCACAGGACAAATAATTAATAATGAACAGGCTCTGTGGTCGGATGCAACTAGAGTAAATCGTGTAATTAATAAGACACCTGGCTATGAGAAAAAATTCTGGAGCAAACTTGAAATAATGCTCCACTATAATCCACAGATAATTAGCGAAATACGTGATAATTGGATTCTTTTGTTAAATTCTGCAACAATAAATAAAAAAGGACTTATTAATTATGTTAATAAAAATTTTTCTACATCACGTACTGAAACAGTTTTTTTACATAATCTCATAACAAGCGATTTGACCGAATTATTAACTTGGCTTACAATATTTTCTTTTTTACCCGATAAAAGCTATAGATTATATGAAATTCATAAAAATAGGACAAAATCTATTAAACCACCCACTTTTTGGGAAACTCGTCCTGTATACTATGACTGTGTAGCAATAAATGACGCGTTTACACGTCTTAACCTTTCCAATAATACTGATTATACTCCATCTGATATAGACTATTACCGTCTATCCAAATTAACCAAATACATTGAAGATAAAGAATATATTATCGACCTATATTCTGATACAACATGCATTTTCCCTGTTGAAGAACTTTGTATCATGTCAGGGGATTTCAGATTAATAGATATTTTTGCTCAAGGCAAGCACTTAGAAGATTTTAGAACTAACATGTTTGATTTGCTATCAATCCCCGAAGAAAGTATATCATTTTATTTTTCCACTTTTAATATTCCCATTACGCTCAGCATGATAATAGGTGGAGATAAAATGGTTTTACCTATGAGGCACCTTCTACAAATCATTTTTGAATCTGACAGAATTTTTTCTTTTAATATAATGGGATATTTGTCAAGGCTAACAGATATATCATATTCTCTTAAACCAATAAATATCTCATACAACAGTACAGCACTTCATAGACAACGACACAATTTAAAAGTAAACCAAAACCAATAGTTTGCTTATAATTTACCCAATTTTTCATTTTGTCGTTGCTCCATTGTAAATATATATGTTGTACATATAAACTCTAAATAAATTTGAAGGAGTATATAAACACACATATCCACATAGTTTCTGTCCGATTTGAATATATAGAAAAAATATCCTATTCTGTAGGTTTGTCAAACATATGTTACACAGATGCCAGATAATCCTTTAGTACCTGATTTGGAGATTTCCATCCTAATGGACGCATAGGAAAGTTGTTATAATCCCTGCGATTATACACTTTCAACTGTTTGGCAAAGTCCTCAAAAGAATAAAAAGTATGAGTTGCATAAAAACGCTCATTATCCTTTCGGTGGCTTCTTTCAACTTTCCCGTTATGTCGTGGTGTAAAGGGTCGTATAACTTTATGGCGAATCCCATGCTGCTTCAGATGCACCTGAAATAGTGTGGGTTTATCACGGTGAGTGGTAAAACGATTTGTAAATTCTGCTCCATTATCAGTTTGGATACATTGAATGGGTAACGGAAAGGCTTTCACCAGATGCTCTATAAACATAGCAGAAGAATACGTGTTGTGTTCTTCAAAAGCCTCTACGAAACGCCATCTGGAATACTCGTCAATGGCAGTATACTGAAAGAATTGTTTGCCGATGACCTTGGGGTTTTTGAGGCATGCAGAAGGAACAAATTTTACATCAACCTGTATGCGTTGTCCCGGATAATCCATCTGTTCGTAAGGCTTTGGAATATATTTAGGATTTGGCGGATGAACTGCCATAATTCCCTGCTTACGGAGAAATCTGTATAGTCCAGGGATGGAACGGGAGTAACCACGCTGCTTGAGTTTAACCCAAAAGACAACAAGACCGGCATTGGGATTGCGTCTGCGCATATCAAAGATCAGCTTGATCTCTTCAGGGGTATGTTGGTTTGGATGATGATGGGGTCTGCGAGAGCGGTCACGAAGGGACTCAATAGAACCATCATAACGTCGTTTCCAACGATAAATGTATTGACGGTTGGTTTTATATTTGATAGCAGCTTTGGTGACACCAAACCTTTCAGCGTATTTGATTAAGGATAGACGATACCGCATATCTTGTGTTATAGTAGCCATAGCAGAGAACTCCTTTTTTGTTTTTTTGTTGTGGTGACTAAAATATAACACAAAAGAAGCATCTCTGCTTTTTTTATATTCAGTTGTAACACATGTATTGTAATCCTACAAATATATAGAAAAAATATCCTATTCAATCTTGACATAAGATTGGATATAATATATTATGAATGTAAATGTGGGAGGTGTTAATTATGATTGTGATATCCGAAGGAAAAGAAAATGAATTGTCAATTGGCTGTATTGAAAATGAAGGTGATTGTGGTGGTGTGGTCACTCACTAGATCAGCAATTTTCGACCATGATAGGGATTGCATATGTCATGCAGTTCCTATTTTTTATGGAGGTATCGAATGAAACTATCTAAATACAATTATATTGTCAAAAAATCCTCATATTTTCTTATATACAATACATTTACATGTGCATGTGTTATTTTAAATCAACATGAATATAATAGTTTTTGTGACACTTCTCATGATACTGAAAAATCAGAAGAATTTATAAAAATGGGACTTTGGGTTAATGATGAATGCGATGAAACGCAAAAAGCAATAGATAAACTAAAAGAAGACATATATAATAGTAAATACCAAGTATTTAAGATATACATGACTATGAAATGTAATGCAAAATGCTATTATTGCTTTGAACAGCAGTCTGTTGAAGGAAAATACAATATTAACTGTATCGAAGATATTGTAACTTTTATTAAAAATCATCTGATTCCGAATAAAAAGACCGTTATTGAATTTTTTGGTGGTGAACCATTGATAAATTCGAATGGCATTGATGATTTATGTAAAAAGCTGAATTCAAATAACATTGATTTCTACTCTAAAATGATTACTAATGGATATTTATTTAATCAAATGACAATAGCTAATAGTCTTAAAAATTGGAGATTGAAAGTAGTTCAGATTACCTTGGATGGTATGAACTGTTATTATGAGAAAGTAAAAAAAATTTGGCGATCTAAATTCATTTGAACACGTTATAGAGAACATCGATACACTTACTGCTAATAAAGTTATAGTGAATATTCGAATTAATTATAGCAAGACTAATTTTGATGAAGTAATAAATCTCATTCATTTTTTAGGTGAAAAATATGTTCAAAATGAGATGGTAGGAGTTTATACCAGCCCTATTTTTGAGACTGAATCAGAAAGTAATGGATTGAAGATAGCCTTGTTCAATGAGATGTTGGGTGTAGGATTGATTAACAATGTATATAACACAATTACAACACGTGCTGGAAGATGCATTGCAAATTTGCCAAATAGTTATGCTATCTATACTAACGGGAAAGTTGGGAAATGTTCTAGAGCTATTTCTGATGGAGAATTTATAGGAAATATCTATTATACAAGTCGAGAAAAAGAAAAAAAATGGATAAATACTGAAATATCGGTTAAATGTACCAAATGCAAAAGATTTCCATTATGTAATGGTGGGTGCATTTACAAACAAAGTATAAATGAAGATTTCTGTGAAATTGATGAAGATTTATTATTGCACAAACTAAATATAATATTAGATGAAAATATTAGTAGAGTGTGTGAATAAAAGTCTGTAAATGTGATCTTCTATGATAATGATTGGGCTGAAGGCTCTCAAATGAGCATTCAGCCCTTGCTTTATATATAACAGTATTGATTCGAGCATGTCAAGAGCAGGCGAAAATTTCCGCCTGTAAAACAAGCTTTAAATTTTTTATTCGGGCAGTCGTCCTTCGTACATGATGCTCAACTCGCCATAAACCTGTCCCCAGTTTCGAAGCGGCATCGATCATTTCTTGGTTGCCTCAAAAGTGGATAGATATAAAGCCTTTAACAATGCAGTATCGCTAGGGAAGACACTTCTCTGCCGATTAAGTTTGCGGTAGGTAGCATTCAGGCTTTCGATGGCATTTGTTGTATATATAACCTTTCTGACCTCTGCAGAAAACTTAAAAATTGGCGAAATAGCATCCCAGTTTTGTTTCCAGCTTTTCATGGAATTCGGATACTTTTCGCTCCATTTTTTTGTGACTCGTTCCAATGCATCCAATGCTTTTTCTTCGGTTGGAGCCTGATAAATGGTTTTTAGGTCTGCACAGAACGGCTTACGGTCTTTGTCTGCAACATATTTCATGGTATTTCTGACCTGATGAACAATGCACCGCTGATACTCTGTTTTAGGATAGGCGGTAGCGATTGCTTCTTTAATGCCTGTCAGTCCATCTGCACAAATGATCAAAATATCCTTAACCCCACGATTTTTCAGACCATTCAAAACAGAAAGCCAGTATTTTGAACTTTCGTTTTTCCCTACTTCAATGGTTAAAACTTCCTTGTAACCATCCTGATTGATTCCCAGGATAACATAGGCTGCTAGTTTTCGGATAACGCCATTATCGCGGACAGAATAGTGGATTGCATCAATGTAAAGAACCGAATAAACTTCTGAAAGCGGTCGGTTCTGCCAATCTTCAATCTGTGGCATGATTTTGTCGGTTACATCTGAAATAAAGCCTTCTGACGCTTCAAATCCATAGATATCCTCCAGTGTATCTGATATTTGCCGGGTAGTCATACCTTTGGCATACATTGAAATAATCTTTTGATCAATGTCTGAAATGTCTTTTTGACGTTTCTTTACCACTTGTGGCTCAAAGGTAGATTTACGATCCTGTGGAACTTCGATTTTCATACTTCCATAGCTACTGTTTACCCGTTTGGTCTTATAGCCGTTACGGTAGTCGTCGCTGTCTGAGCGTTCAGATTTGGAGTATCCAAAATGATCGTCCATTTCAGCTTCCATCATTTCTTTGATGGTTCCGCCAAGCAGATCTTTCAAGGCATCTTGAATGTCCTGCGCGGATTCAATGTCATACTCTTCAAGGAGCTGACGAATGATGTTTCTTTTTTCTTCGGTCATTTGTACTTTGTGTACCGGTTTCTTTTCTCTTGCCATAAAATAAGGCCTCCTATGATTTTATATTTTATCATAGAAGACCTTAAAATCCTATTTACAGAAAAACTTTCACAGGCTCGCCTTCTATAAAACATGGGAGTTTCTCATTTGGAAAAGCTTCTGCATAGATTAGGCTACTTACTCCAAGCGTGGTCGCAAAAATATGAACCTTGTTAATCTCACCTGTTTCAGTGTCTGTTAAAAGTTCCGGCTGATCGCCGACCCAGTCGATATACATCTTTTCACCCGGGATTCGGTTTACAGCCATTGATACTTTCTGACCACCATAGTTTTCCGCTATGAATCGGTTGAAGTATTCATAAAACTGTGACTTCTCATAACCATCAGGATTCTTTTCTTTATAATCCAGCCAGCAGAACGAAATGTTCATGCGGCTTCCTGGTGTATGGATTCTGTCATAGTAATACTGGAAATCTGGAAGAGGGATATCTTTCCTCTGTAGATTTTTCTGCGGATAGAAAAGGTCCTCAACTTCCTTAGGTGCCATCATTCGGAGTTCCTCAATCGGGATCCCGTTGGCATGATATCGGCTCATGATCAGATTTAACGTACCTGAGCCAATCTTGTAACGGTCCATAACAGACTTGGTCTGGCATCCATTCAAACGCATCTGGATGGAGCCGATAATCGTGTTGTAGTCTTGCATAGTTATGCCTTCTTTCGTAATCATTTGATGACTACGAAAGAACTATAACACGTTGAAAACTTATTGATCAGCTGAAGCGGAAATACGTTCAGCTACATCCGGAAAGACCGATCAGTTCTTAGCGGAATACGTGGTCAGATGAGCCGGAATTTGCAACCTCCTTAACGTAGTTGGAAAATACGCGCGAATTTTCCAACTTTTTAGGAAGATTATCTCAAATTTTTTAAGAATACGGTAGGGTACTGGCTATGGAGCGTTTACGATCAGTAACAGAAAGATCCATACAAAGAAGCGCCAGAACCGACATTTGCCGAAACTGGCGCTTCTTTATCTACGGACTTTTTTTACAGCCCCTTATTATTTTAATGGCAACTGTGGCGAAACTTTTATCCCCCCCCAGATACTCATCTAGTTTATTTACTTGTATCATTAGCACAGTGTTAGTAATCAGCTATATTCACTTACCAAACACGGTCATCAATTATAATATCTGAATAATTTTTGATATTTTTTGTTGATTCCAAAGGCGTAAGTCTAAATGCTCCATTGCCGATATATGTTATTGATTTTGGTAGGCAAATGGAATCTATATTAGTTTCACTGAATGCCATGTTCCCAATATATGTAAGCGTTTCAGGAAGCACAACACTTGTAATATGCGTACGTGCAAATGCACTTTCTCTAATCTCGGTAATACCTTTTGGAATAACAACATCTTTTTGAATGCCTATATATAAGAGCAACTTATTATCTGATACTATAAACTGACTATTCCAATCAAGATTTTTTATATGAATCAGTTCTTTTACATAGTTGCTACAGTCGCATGCACCATTTTGAAAATTGACGCTATAAATTTGATCGCCTAACCCTATCATACTATCAAAGTGCATATAGAATTCCATACCATTATTGAACACCAAAGAAATATGTCCATTACAATCTTCAATCATACCACTTTTAGCTCTATAACGAATTTCTCTGAGCTCTGATAACTTTAAATTTGTGCACTCACAATCAATAACCAGATTACCATTTTTATCAACTCCATAATCTGCATCACACTCTGGATCATCCGAGATAATAATCCTGTCATTATAAGAAATTCCTGTGATTTTACATACTTTTTCCAATATTCTTGTGAATTCTTTCACGAAAGTTTTTCCATCCATTTTGAAACAACTATATCCTCCTAGTCCATTCATAATTTTATATGTTACAAATGAAACACATTAAATATCAAGTCCATTAGCAATACGCACAGCATGTTCCCTCTGGGATTCTCACACACCTTTTGTTCTCTTCCATGGTTGTACATCCTTGTTTTCATGTTCTCTACTCATTATTACGTTACTCTGCATATATCGACACAAAAACACGATTATTGCATACTCTCATCATTTTTCATAAACATTTTTTTATTATTATATTACTTTCATAGCATCAAAGCAATATATTGTCATCTTGTTAACCTTAGGTATTACCAATGGGAAATATATTGATTTCAAGCCGTTAAGCTGCATTGTTATCTTTGAATAATTCTAATTCTTTTAAAGCGGTTTCTTCTGTTGGAGCCGCATATATAAGCTTCAGATCAGCCATCAGCTTTTTGATATCTTTGTATGAAACAAACTTTTTGATCTTAGCTGTGCAAAATGCGAAATCATCTGTATTTTTATTGAATCGTACGCATGCAATATCTCTTACCTACGTCCCGCAACATATTCTATCAACAACTTAATTTTATCTCACTATCTACTCTTATGCTTATCCATCTGCCCCCGATTTATCATCGTATCCGTTATATTCTTTTTCCCATCCTGCTTTGCCATATATGCCTCAAAAGCATCAGCTCCATATACCGGCTGTTCTTCATCAACTACTGCTAATCGCCCTAGAGGAAGATGTGATGTTTCTCTTTCTGGTGTTCCATAGTTTTCCTTATTTTCTGACTTTGACTCTTTCCTGCGATCTCTCAGCTCCTGCATGCGTCTGTCCATAACATCGAGGCGAAGATTATCTACTTTGTCGATGGCGGCATCGAGGTGAAGTTCCAGCCCAGTATAAACTTTCTTCTGCCACTCCCATGGTTTACGGAGATATGTCTGGTTATCACGGGCTATATCATCCTGCACATAATCTTTTTTCTCCCTGCCAGCAAGCGCGCGGAAGCTGTCTGCGATCTGACGACTCGCGGTTCTCATACCTTCTGAGAATCCATCAATTCTTGCAAGTGTCTGGTCTGTCTCACGGATTCCCTCACGTACTTTCTCACGGATTTCTGACAGCTTCTCCTTTGCCCCGAGGAAGTCAGCCACCTTGTTCAGAGCCTCTTTCCCCTTCTGCCTAAAGTCACCTACAATCTCTGCAGCCTTTATCTCCATATCATTTTTCGCCTCAAGAAGTTTCTGTTTCATCTCATTACATCGCGACTGTGCCTTACCGACCACATCTGATAAGACTTCTTTCAGACTCTTTGATACCTGTTCATCACGCATCGCCTGCATTTCCTTGCGCATCTGATTTATTTCCTGCGTCATCTGATCTAAGCGATTGCCGATGATATCAATATAAGCTATCATCTCAAATACGTCTCCAGCCTGACGTCCTCTGTCATTTGATTTTCAGCTATTAAAGATTGCATCCGCACTGGGTGTCAGCATAAATGAATTTCTTACTTTTGAAATCTCTACAATAGGGGATGTCCTGTCTATCCTTATGAGACTGGATGAACAAACTGACATGGACATAACAGGTAAAAAAGACGAAAACGGAGATTACATACCGGACAGCATTTCATTCTCATTTTCAAATGATTCCATCAATAATGCCCTTGCTGCATATCTTGCCTATAAAGATAAGAAGAATGCAGCTATCAAACCAGAAGCTGCCGATGTAGTATATTCTGTTGATGAGCAAAAGATATTGATGGAACATACGCGAAACACACTACTTATTTCTACAGAACATATTTAACATTTCATTATAAAAAATAAAGACGTCATGCATTTTTCTATGCTGACGTCTTTATCTTATAATCCTATCTTGGGGCAATCTTATTATATCCACATTACTCAGTTAATTTTTGGTGTACCAGTTAGTGTACCATTTTTTTATGAATTATATAAATTTATACTAGATTTTATGTATCTAGCAATCACCGAAGAACCCTTGATTTATAAGGCTTTATCGATATTTATGAGGATATATAGAATTATGAAAATAAGGCTGATAAATAACTATGCCGAGCTTCATGGTTATAATTCCTCCTTAAAACCTTGATTTATAAGGTCATACAACTCATACCATTCAGCCATATTACGTTATGTCAGATGGCCGTTCAAAGTTGATGCCACAAGGTAATTTTTCTCTGTATTCTTGTTCTTTACCTGTATAATGGCGCAAAAAAGCCCCAAAATAGCACGATGATTATACTACATTGGGGCATAAAATTCAATGATTATCAGCCGGTTGCCGTCAAATTACTGTCAAATTCCAAGACACATTCTCAGAATTCCCAATATCAGAAGATGCACCGGATAAAACAAATAGTTCACAAGCTTATTCTGCTTTCCACGCTTTCCATTATAAGTAAGCATCAGGCCAAAGCCCAGAAGTGCCCATGGTTCCTTATACATCGATGCAAAATTAAACGGAATAGCAATAATCGGTCTGTCATGAAAAAGATACAGAAAATAACCGATCAACACCGCATGGGAATCATAATCCAGACTCAGATTCATGGCTATCAGACAAGTTACTGCTACAATTATAAAAGATACAAGATACCACAAGAACTTGGGCAGTGTCTGCATCTTCTTTTTCAGGGCATCAATAATCCAGATCATCGCCAACACCAGCGCAAGCGTAAACATGATATTATTCCAGTTTGGTTCAAAAAATACATTAGATGTACACATATCAAACGGAACCTCTGATATAATTCCAAATACCAGGAGTGTTCCCAAATATCTCCATCGATTTCTCGTTTTAAAATATCCCTCCACCAACAGGGAAATAAAGATAGGAAATGCGATCCTGCCTAATATATCAAACAGTTCACTCATAACTATTAAAGCCTTGCTGTTAAAATATATGAAAAATGTTTTATTAACATGATCGATCAACATTGAAGCAAATGCTATATATTTCAGTTGTGCACCGGATAATAATTTTATCTTTTCTTTCATCTTTAATAACGTTCCTCTCCTACTTAAAAATAACTCTGTCTCTCGTCAATAGCGTAACAACCTCTGTATGCTCAGTAAATGGGAAGAGATCAAATGGTGTGATCTTTAACACCTGATAGCCATGTGTGGTCAGATACTTCAGATCTCTCGCAAGGGTATCCGGTCCACAGGAAATATAAACTACCTTACGCGGAGACAAAGTTACAACGGAAGAAAGAAATTCTTCCGTGCTTCCTGAACGAGGCGGATCCATAAACACAACATCAATATGCTCATCTGCGTCTGCCAGTTCTACCATAAACCTGCCTGCATCATTTGCATAGAACTCGATATTTTCTATCTTGTTCATCCGGCTGTTAATCTTCGCATCACGGATTGCTTCTGCATTCAGTTCCACACCAATCACTCGTTTTGCCCGGTCGCTTGCAACGATACCGATCGTTCCGATTCCGCAGTATGCATCTATCACCGTCTCTTTCTTTTTCAGATCCGCATATTTGATCGCCTTGTTATATAATTTCTCCGTCTGAACAGAATTGATCTGGTAAAAGCTTCCCGGCGACAGACGAAACCGTTTGCCACAGAGAACATCTTCTATATAGCCTTTGCCATAGATGACCTGATTTCGGTCACCTAACACCATATTCGTATCCTTTATATTTATATTCTGAACGATCGTTGTGATCTCCGGATGAAGCTTCAAAAGTGCATTTGCAAAATTCTTCTTCGACGGAAATACCGGAGATGCCGTCACAATGATCACCATGATCTGTCCGGTCTGATGTGCTGTCCGGATCAGCACATGACGGATCAGTCCATATCCGCTGTCTTCATTATAGATCATCATTTTAAATGAACGAAACAGCCCTGTGATATCCTGAATGATCGCATCCGCCCGCTGATCTTCGATCTTGCAGCCTTTTGTCTCTATGACATTATGAGTACCCTCCTGATATCGGCCGGAGATGATCGTACCATTCTTCAGTTTTCTGAATTCCGCACATACTTTGTTCCTGTAATAATACGGATTTTCCATTCCCACGATTGGATCGACCGGTGCAAATCCTGAAAGCAGCTTTTCCATCTCTGCCTGCTTCTTTACAAGTAATCTCCGATATTCTTCGTCTGTATATTCGTATGCCACGGGGTTGGGTTTCTTATTTGGAGACTGGACTTTTCTGCCATCCGGTTTTCTATTTCCCGGCTGTCCCTTTATATTTTCTTTCATATTTTATTTCCTTTCAAATCTCTCGTCTAAACATAGCAAAAACCAAACACATGGTCAACAACATTTCCCTGAATGTATATGACTTATGGCCTGTTTTTTTCTTTGCTCTATGCTTCACCTGTCAGGACGACTTTTGTCATATCGTGTCCGACCGCATCCAGATACGATCCGAATACATCTGCCGTGCGCATCCGCAGACTGGATGTATTCACACATGGGTGGCAGCCAAGATACTCGCCTTTTAATATGTCTTCATCCACCAGCAGCCGTACATGATGCTCCGTATCATTCATCAGTCCCATGACACTGACAGCCCCCGGTTCGATATCCAGATATTTCTCCATGTCCTCAGCCGATGCAAATGACAGTCTTGCGCTCCCGATCTGTGAAGTGATCTCCTTCGTTTTAAACGGCTTGTCGCCCGGCATCATCAACAGATAAAACTGTGTCTTCTGACGATTGCACAGGAAAAGATTCTTACAGATTGTCGCCTGCAACATCTTATCAATCTCCTCACATACTTCCATCGTAAATGCCGGTTCATGGTCGACTCTCTTATATTCTATTCCAAGATGGTCAAGAAAATCATATACCCGAATCTCCTTCTCCAGTCTTCCTTCCGTATTCTCCGGTCTTCCATCCAAAAGTTCCAACAGTACTTTGTCCTCCCGTTCCTTATATCTACCTCTGCTGCTCTGTCTGCTGTTCATCCAACATATGTTCAAACTCCGGAATCGGAACAGGCTTGGAAAAATAAAATCCCTGAGATACGCTACATCCATTATCATAAAGGAAATCTGCCGTTCCTCGATTCTCTACGCCTTCTGCTATAATACTTAAGCCCAAATCATTTGACATGGATATCACATGAGAAATGATCGTCTCACCCTGTTTACTGTCCAAACATTCATCCAAAAACTGCCGATCCATCTTCAATACGTCAAATGGTGTATTCTTCAACATACAAAGGGAAGAATAACCTGATCCGAAATCATCCATTAACAATGTAAATCCCGCCTGTTTCAAACTATTGATATAAGACAATGATTCTGCATTCTCCGTTGTCTCCGTGATCTCTAACTGGAACAGCTCCATCGGAATCTGATATTTGTCGATCAGATTCTTGATATATCCAGCAACATCTTCTTTCTGAAGATAGGTTCTCGACACATTCACCGAGATTGGAAGTGGTTGCCTTCCGGTATCCAGCCATCTTCTAATAACTTTACATACCATCTCCCACATGAAACAGTCTAATTTGTATATAAATCCATTTGCCTCAAATACCGGAATAAATTCCATCGGCGACTTGCATTTTCCATTTGCATCAATCCAGCGCACAAGCGCCTCTGCTCCGACGATCTTCGCATGGCTTCTGTCATACTGGTACTTTGGCTGAAGATAAACCTGAAATTCTTCCCGTCTCAGAGCCTCCTCCTCAACTTCCTCGATCGCTCCCGTCTGTTTCACATGATTCATCAGCGTATCCTCATAGAATACAACCTTATTCAAAATCGTCCGCTTACCCTCTGCACGGGCAAGTCCTGCTTCATCTCCATGCTTGCGATATGCCGTTGAGCTGCCCGGTACGATATTCACTCCATATGTAATGCTTAACTTGATATCACCATATCTCCGAATTTTTTCATCAAGTTTATCAATAAATTCCATGATTTCTTCTCTGGAATTATAATAGGTCACGATCTGGAATACATCCGCTGACAATCTACAATGCAGATGTTCCTTATCACACATCACATCCAGCGTGTCATATATATACCGAAGAATATTATCTCCTGTATCACTGCCATACTTCTCATTGATATACTTAAATCTACGGACATCAAACTGAATATATGCATACTCCCGCTCCGGATGCTCTGCCTGAAAACGCGCAATCTTCTTGAGAAAGAATGCCGGATTCTTATCATTGCTAAACGATGTCACAATCTCCCGATTCTCTAATTCCTGTTTGCGCATGATCCGTATCATGCCCACATACTCCCGAATCAATCCTTTTTCATCTTTCTCAAGGTAACAAAGGACTGCCATCAGAGCTTTCTTCCCTGATCTGGTCTCAAGATGCACCCATGTCTCCAAATCATCCATCTTGATCGGCTCTTTTGTTCCCTGCTCAATCTGTCTATACAAATTGCACATTTTATTCTTCTCTGTTTCTTCTATACATGTACAGTCGCAAAATGCTTTTAGTAAATTTTTATCATCCGGATTCAACTCATCAGGCAGAATATCATTTTCCTCAATCGTGTAAAACCGCTCTTGCAGATTCGCGTAAAAATATATGGCGTCGCGGTGATTTTTCCTTATTCTGTTAATCTCTCTCCATGATTCAAATGCCATAATAATATCTTCTCCCAACAATGAATACTTACCTAATTTTACATGTTCTGTTCCCACAGGAACTTGCTATTATATGTATATTAACATGTTCTTTAGCAAAAAGAAAGTTTGCATCCAACTTAATTATTCGGAAATTAAGTGAAATTTGGGTTAATCAATTACTTAATTTCTTGTTAATTGTCAACCAGTCAAGAAACGCCTGACAGCCTTCTACAACATCTTCATAAGTCTCCCGAAAATTTCCACTGTACCACGGATCTCTGACATCTGCATCCCGCCCGGCAAACTCCAGCATCTTATAGATCTTATCCCCACGTCTGTGTCCGGTCATTCGTTCAATATTCCTCATATTCATAGAATCCATACCGATCAGATAATCGTAATGATCATAATCTGAGGCTGTAAGCTGCACGGCTCTTTTACCTTTGCAGCTTATCCCATGTCTGCCAAGTTCTCCTCTTGCCGGCGGATACACCGGATTCCCAACACCATTCCAAATCTCTTCTGTGCTGGTGGCTGCCGATGCGATCTCAAACTGATCGGCAATACCACGTTTTGTTACTATATCTTTTAATATGAATTCTGCCATGGGGGAACGGCAGATGTTGCCGTGGCAAACGAAAAGTACTTTAATCATAGTTTTGTTTCTCCTTGTTTTGCCCCGAAATGCCCTGTTTTGCAAGGGTTTCCGGGGATTTTATGGTTTGCTCTGAAATGTGTGAATGTGGCAAATCAGAGCAGATTTTAGCAAGTTATTACTACCTGTTAGTAGTAAAATTAGTAGTAAAAGGAAGTTTCTTACTACTAAGGAAAACATTTAAACCACATCTATAATTACTGCCGCATGGTCTGTCATTCCACAATCCATCGGCATAGGATCTATTTCCATATTTGAAATAGATGCATAAACTGCTTCTGAAGCGATTGCATAATCCAATCTTCCTCTATATTTTGCCTCAGTTACTGTATCATCTGGATTTCCCTTTTGAACCCACACATCCTCATATCCATATGTTTTCAATCTCTCCACCAATTGTTTATTGCCTCGAGAAACATCATTTGCATTTAAGTCTCCAATAATTATTACTTTATCATTTTTCCTCGCCTTACAAAACATCTCAACAGCATTTAGAAACTTAGTATCACTTTCCTGTGGAAAATGTGTACCATTTACATAAATCCCTTCAACAAAATACAAAATAGACCTATTTTCTCGATAACCACTGTTAGGAGATGCAAATAACGTACATTTCATATTTTTATAAAACATCATTGTAAATGAGTATTTTCCGCTCGGTATTGTTTCATCAAAATAAGAAAAACCCATCTCTTCTATTTTTGATATAAAATCTATTCTTTCTAGTGGACTAACTATCATTTCATTAACTATTAAAACATCCGGTTGCTTATCCTCAATATAATTAAGAAATTTATTGAAAACTACATCTTTATCTATAGCACTCCAGTATTTCCAGTCAATACACTCTCTACCAACCCAAGCATTGTATTTTTTATGCTCCATTAGATGATTTTCTAACCCACCAAAATCATTTATATTGATACTTAAAATTCGCATATATAACTCTCTCTAATTATACTTCTTTCTTTTTAACCTGAAATCTATTACCCGTTAAAACAATTTGATAGTGTTCCTCTTCACTAAATAGAACTCCTGCAGAACACATATATTTTTTTACAGCCTCATCATATCCTTCGATTTCTTCAATCGTTGTTATGTTTTTAAGTGTTTCCCCTGCAGAAGTCAAAATCACATCTCCAATCGGAATACTCTCACTTTCGTGTTGGGTTATTTCCATTGTTTTTCCATTTACACAAAGAAGCACTTTTTTATCTTTAATTCCTGTTGTAATATACCCGGCAACTGAATCAAACTTTATCACTCCTAGTGTTTCCAACTCATTAATTACTTGAAAAGAAATTCCCAATTCATTCATTAATTCGATATTTTCGCTATATGGAACTGCCATCTTCCAATATGCTCCCGTTATTTCCTCGTTTTCAGAAATAGAAACAATCAAAAACCTCATGCTACATAATTGTCTAAAAGCCTTAGCATATGTAGGTGTCATTTCTGATAATATTCTTATCATATTAGGTGGAGTAGTTCCCGGATTATCAAACTCATTACTTAAAATTTTTCCCCATATAAGCTGTATGTTTTCATCTGACACATAAGCTGCCGAATCCATAAAACGCTCTAGCCACTCTTCACTCACACCACAATCACTCGTAAAACTTGTTCCTTCTTTAGCGTTCTGCATTGCAATCTCTGCAATTTGTTTCTGATTTTTCATCTGCTTAAGTTGCTTTTTTGCATTCATCATGGCATACATTTTCGCATCTATTGGCATATCCGATTTTTCAATTTCAGCAATATACATATCAACAGCTTTTTTTGTTATACCTGCATAGGGGAATAACATTCCTAAAGCCCCTACAGTTTTGTTTAACACATTTTCATTTTGAACCAACTCTAACGCTGCTTTACCAGCAACACCTGCAGCAGTTTCAATTCCCATACAAAATACCTCTTTTCATTAGTAACATTATTGTTATATATTATATCGCCACCCTTATCATTTTTCCATAGAAAAAACGCTCCAGTATAACCAGAGCGTTTCTGCTATGTAGTATTGCTACACTACCTTAAACATTTTTTGCGATACCGCTTTTGCATCGTTTTTCTTTTCAATCTCTGCCTGCGCCTTCCTAAACTCTTCCATTCGCTTCAATTCTTCCTCAGCATCATCGAATCCGATATGTGTGTACACATTCATTGTGACCGATATATCCGAATGCCCCATGAGGTATTGTAATGTCTTTGGATTCATTCCCGATTTTGCCATATTCGAACAATAGGTGTGTCGGCATACATGAGGTGTAATATTTGGCATCTGCACTCGGTAGATGTCATTGTATCTGCCAACCATATGGTTGAATCGGTGCTGCCAATGCATTGCCACAAGTGGCATTCCATTATCATCATAAAATAGAAATCCGCTATATCCATCTATGGCTTTCTCCACTTTCGGTGCGTTTCTATCCTCAATGATTGCCTGAAACATCTGCGCCACATCCTCTGTAATAGGAAGTTTCCTTGTTCCGGCATCCGTCTTTGTAGTTTCTATAATATACCTCATATCTGATGTTCTCTGTAGCTGATGGTCGATATTAACGATTCGCTTATCCAAATCAATATCTTTCAGTGTCAGACCGCAAAATTCCGATATTCGCATTCCCGTGTGGAAAAGTATGTAAACCACTTCATAATATTTACAGTACACCACATCGTCATGGACAAACTTTAGAAACTTTCTCATTTGGTCTTTGCTAATAGCCTCTCTTGTTACCGAATCATTTACCACAACTCCAGCAAGCTGGAATCCGAATGGATCCTTTACCAAAATGTCATCATCCACAGCCATCTGAAAAGCTGGTCGCAGCACTCCCCGGATGGTATGAATGGAACTGTAGCTTTTTCCATCTTCCTGTTGCAATTTTATAAGGAACAGCGTTGCATCGGAAGTTTTCACACTTCGTATCGTCTTTTTCCCGAATGCTTCCTTTGCAAGTAATCTCTGCAATATAACATATTCCTGCTTGGTGCTCTGCCTTACTCCTGTTTTGGTTTTCAGATAACGGTCTACCAGTTCACATACTGTCATCTGTCCGTCCACGATATTTACAAGCAAATCTAAATCTGTGTTTACCTGTTTTTCCAACTCTCGAAGGGAAAGGCATGGTTTCTTGCCCTTTGGGAGTTTATCCGTAGGCTCCAGTTTCCAACTATAGACAAAATGTGGTTTTCCATCAATATGGTACTTATACTGATATTTTCCATCTGCCCTTACGCGCTCTCTCGGCCTGAGAACCCTGCGTTTGGAATCCCGCCTTGTCTGTCCTCTTCCTGCCTTTGCCATTATACCCGCCTCCTCAACTCTGGATGGTTACGCAGATACCTTTCAAAGGCTACACGAAGAATCAGCTTGCGTTCTCCGTAGTATGCCAGGAAATCTTCCCCATCCGTATTATTCAATAAATCATAAAATTTTCTCCGGCTCAAAACAAAATATTCGATTGCCTCAGAAGGATTCAAAATATCCTTTTCTGCTAAATCTGGTCATGCCATAAAACACTTCCTTTCTTCCAAAAGTGGCTGTTTTCAAGGGTTTTCGGGGTCATTCTATGTTCGCTCTTCTGCCCTGTAATAGCAACTACTTTCGGCAGATAAAAGGAACTATATTTCTGAAGAACCACTAATAAATTCTTCAAACTTCGGGCGGATGATCAGGAATCTGTTTCCGCAGTACACCGCCACCGTTCCAAGGTTATCCTCTGCAATTCTTCTCAGTTTCTTTATACCAATATTAAAATAAGCTGCTGCCTCCTTGATGGTGAGCATATACTTCTCACTAACAGAAAGCGCTTCATTGCTTTCTGCATTCATAGTATCTCTCCTTCCGACAAGGTGGTCACACAGCTGACTCCTTTGTACTATTTTTTCTTTTTTGTCATTTTCACTCTGATTCTGTGATATTTGCCCCCAGGGGCGGTCTTAATCTCTGTCACCTTTCATGCCGGGCAACGGTGCCGCCCCTTCACGCACAAAAACTGCGAATTTAAACGGGGTATTAACCCCCAATACAGCTAAATACCATACAAGAGGCATATATCCCATTCAAGATGATAGAAATAAAATCAAACAATTCTATGATTATTTCCCTGCATCTGCCATCTGGATAACCTTGATTGCTTCATTTCTTACAAGTTTTCCATCAAGGTACTCAAATGCAAGATATCCAATCTGATCATACAGTACAAATTTTTCCAACAATGTTCTTACCGTCACAGGCTTTCTTCCCACAATCCAGTAATAAGAAAAGTCACCAAATGCAATCGGCTTAGTACCTGTTTCGATATCCGGCATATATTCCGAAATAATAACCTGTTTGCCAAGAATTGTATCATTTGCCTGATTCCACAAATAATTGCCATCGTTATCCTTCAGCTTTCTGAGTGCAAGTGCTGTCTTATCATTCATAAGCCAGATGCCATTTCTTCTATTCTCTGCTACCGCTCTTGGCGGCTACCAGTCCACGCAGTAACAAAGGCTTGTTCATTAAGAACGGGATGAAATTGTCAAGGTACAAATCCGTTACATCATTTTGTGTAACTTTTTATTGTTTTCATGAATATTTTAAGCTATAATGTAACCGAAGTCCAAAAACTGACGGTAACGCTAACGGTTACGAATTAACGATTGGAATGAGGTATGATATGCCATTAAACTGGAATGATGAAACGATTCCATCAGAAGCAGATAAAACAACAGATATATTAGGATTTAAAGAAATCGGTGGTATCGGGCAACTGATTTACCACCCTTTCCGATTCAAGAAATATGAACTTGATATTGATAAAAGCGATGATTATTGTGCAACACCATTTTGCCGCCCCGGATATGAACCCATATTTCCTAAAGAAGATTTTCTTTCCGGACAGGGACTGCTTACCAGCCTTTGCAATCTGGCAATGCAGATAAACAGCTTTGATAATAAAATTCCATATACACAGCTCATCATGGAATGGTGTACAAATAATATGCATCCATATAATATTGATTTCATTTATTCTAAATTGAATGAATCGTTTGATATAAATAGCTTCGATGCAGAAATGGTAGAAAAAGACGGAACATTCGAGATTAACAACTTCTTAGATGACCTCGGAAAATTATATAATGCAGTCATGTTTTATGTTGCTCTCGAAGGTATCTGTATTGCCGATGACGAAGCTGCATATGATTTATCCAAAGAAGGAAAATACTTTGAGGGCTACTCTTTCTTTGATAAATATAAGCATCCTATCGTTGCAATACCGGATGACTTAGATTATGGGGATGCAAAAGGAAACCTCATAGAAGAAATGCGAATTGATAATGAGTACATTACAAATCATCCGGCAGAAAATCCTCCAACCGGAGAATTTGCTACTACACCATATGACGATTACGATGAATTGCGGAATGCTCTTATTGACATCATTCCGGAATTTACCATGAAATTAAAGGTAGATCCCCGCACTAACCGATTAGAATTTTCTACCGATATTAATTCTGTATTTGATATTGCATGGCTGACACTTGCAAGAATGCTTTCCGAAGACCCTGCACCAGAAGATAAAGGGAAATCAGATAATCGTCCAGAAGGCATTATGATTCGTTGTCGAAACTGTGGTAAATTCATAATACGAAAGAGCAACCGACAGGAGTTTTGTGATGCCGAAGAATGCCAGAAAGTTCGAAATGCCCGAAAGCAAAAAGCCTATCGTGAGCGAAAAGCCATTGAAAAGGCTCAAAAAATCAAGAAAAAAGCACATTAATTTATATGATTTGGCGGAAAGGCAAATAGATTATTGTATCTAATGTCAGCCAGATACATGCAATTATGTGCTATGATATTATATAAAATATGTTAAAAGACACCAGAATCCCCCCTATGCAATTTCGCGAAAAAACGTGTTTGAGGGGGCATCGGTCTTTAAGATGAATAGTCACAAAGATAATACTCCCCCTGGGGGTAAGGAGGAATACATGGAGCCATTACTTAAATATAGAGGTGGAAAAAGACGTGAAATACCAAATTTCAGAAATCTTATCCCTCAAAACTACACAACATATATTGAACCATTCTTTGGTGGAGGTGCAGTTTTTTTTGATCAAGAACCAGTCCAATCAATTATAAACGACATAAACCATCCATTGATTAATTTTTATCAGCAAGTTGCCAACAATTATCCTCAGTTAATGCAAGAACTAACTGAATTACATGTGCTCTATGAGCAAAACGAAACTGTATATGCAAGGCAAAAGACCTTACATCCCGAAGCCAGAGTGCCAAATAATAATGAGCCCTTATATTATCAATTGCGTGATATGTATAATGGATTAACACCTTCCACTTACTTAGATGGCACCTTGTACTATTTCATTAATAAGACAGCCTACTCTGGAATGATTCGTTATAATGCTCAAGGCCAATATAATGTTCCTTTTGGAAGATATAAACATTTTCGCGTAAATAACATATTACCTCAACACAGTACATTACTTCAGAATGCGCAAATATTGCAAACTGATTTTGAAAATATATTTGCACTAGCAAATGCAAACGATTTTATGTTTTTAGATCCACCATATGACTGTATATTTCACGACTACGGCAATATGACAACTAATTTCGGTGAAGATGAACACAGGAGACTAGCTTCTGCTATACAAAACGTCAATTGCAGAATTCTTATGGTAATTGGAAGAACTCCATTAACCGAAGAATTATATGCAGGACATATTGTCTCAGAATATCCAGTAAGATATTCCGTTAACATCCGAAATCGTTTTGATACCGACACCACTCATATTGTTGTCACTAATTATTAGAGGAGGCTTGCTTATGAATTCAACAGATATTATAAGAGACTATATAGACAATCAATTAGGATATACAAGAACTATACGAAATAGTAGTTTGAATATGGATGAAATTATACTCCCTTCCGGAGAAAATGTAATCATCTCATATGCCGATGTTTCTATCACTGGCACAGATAGATCAAAGCCACAAATCAGAATCTTTGCAGACAAGGCAGTTGAAGCCTTTAAGACTGCACGCACCGAAGGAAAACGCTTTTTTTGTTTGACTATTTATAGTAAAGCAATGACATATGTAGCATACATGTCCAATATCACACTAGATGAATACATTATTTCTATTGAAACAAATATGAACAATATGTCAGGTCGTATGGATATCAGAAGCCTATACGAATGGTTAGATAATTATACCGCCACCCACGGTCCACAAGACTATGTAAGATGTAATAAATCAGACCATACCTGTAGCATCTTCCAGGCATCTTTCATAAGAATCAAAAATAGAACCACTAATTTGACCACAAAAATGAAAGAATACTTTGGAATGTTTGATTTGAGGCCATATTTTGTAACTGCATTAAGAGCTTTCAACTATGAACCAAACACAAATACTGATAAAAAAAACATAATTGCATTTGGAGCACCTGGAACAGGGAAAAGCTATGGTTTCAAGAAAAAGCTTGATGATTTGGGCGTTTCGTCAACAAATTACGAAAGAGTTACTTTTTTTGCAGACTATTCTTACTCTCAATTTGTTGGAACTTACAAACCTATTGAAATTGGTGGCACAATTACATATAAATTCGTTCCCGGTCCATTTATGAGAATATTAAAAAAAGCATTAGAAAGTGGATTAACCAACACACCCGAAAATTTTTACCTTATTATAGAAGAAATAAATCGTGCAAAGGCTGCTGCCGTATTTGGAGATATGTTTCAACTTTTAGATAGAGACGACAGCGGCAAAAGTGAATACTCGATCAATGCTAGTGAAGACGTCAGAGCATACTTGGCCGATACTTTTGGCGGATCGTCAAATGATTACTCTGAGTTGCGTATTCCAAACAATATGTATATCTATGCTACTATGAACAGCGCTGACCAAGGTGTATTTCCTATGGATACCGCATTCAAACGTAGATGGGGATTTAATTATATTGGTGTAGATGATGAAGAATTTAAAATTGTACCAATTCCTGGAAGCGGAGGTCATGTAACACCTGTAGAGAATCAAAATGACACATTCAACTTAGCTGATGGACCAATTGAATGGAATGTTCTAAGAAGAGCAATAAATCTGAAACTTTCAAATGAAAAAATAAGAATGCATGAAGATAAACTAATGGGACCTTTCTTTATAAAAATATTAGATGCGAGTTGCAATAGTATCTTTTCTCCTGCAACGAAAGATGCAGATTTCATTAAATTGTTCTGTGACAAAGTGCTTATGTACCTATTTGAAGATGCTGCAAAGACCAAACGACCAGACCTATTTGAAGGCATTCGCCCGAAAGAAAAGCTAAACAGATATTCTTTTGTCTGCTCAGAGTTTAGACGAATAGGTCTTGGTATTTTTGGTGACAATTTTAGGACTAAAGAATATGCCAATCAAGAAACAGAACGAAATAATAAAAGAATCGATTTAACACACTAATTAAGGAGTTGATACTATGTCTGTTATTTCCGCTTATGTAAGGGAAGACTGGTATTATTCCATCGAAAGCATTAAGGAGATGTTTCTTTTCAATAAAGAAAGCTACTCCACAGAGGAAGAAGTCTCTAGGCATTTGAAATCTTATATAAAGGAATTACTCAGTAGAAATATTTTAAAAGCCGAAAAAAAACAACAACCTGATGAAGCCGATATCGAATTTGAAAATTATGATGATAGCGATCTTGTTGCAAATACTAAAAGATATAAATTTTCCTTTGTGGGCATAGCCATATGCCAAAATCGAATAATATATGTTTATCCCAAATATATCGGAAGCGCCACTGCTCTTCCAACTTATGAGCCTCAAAAAGAATTAACACAAGTTGTACGTGTTATTGAAAAGTATAGTAGAGAAAAAACAAAACAGGATATTCGAGATATAAATTTATTTGTTGATGAAGATGATAACGGCAAACCGAACACCTTATCTGTAATGTTATTTCTACTTGAAGATTACGCTACGAACGGTCCTTATGAAACAGATGAAGCTATTATAGAAATAAATGGTAGTGATAATATTTTGTGGCAAAAAACAATCGATGATACATATCCTATTATCACAGATAACAGGCCTTTGTATGTCGAATTATACACCCAACGCAATGTATGTGATGATTACGATTTTATTAAAAGACTGCATGCCTATGTTGTAACATCCTGTTCCTATGAAATAGATGCTGCTGGATTAAGTGATTTTTTTAGCCTACCGTATGCTGAAATCTCAGATGATGAAATAGATTCATTTGGTGACACTGATTATATTCTTGAAAAATTGGATTTAGCTTTATCGGAGACATTTGATGATCGAAAGATAATGGTATTAAAAGCTATGAAATTATATTTCAAGAGTAGTAAAATACTTGTTGGTGATACTGAAATCCAACTTATAGGAACTCGTTCTTTCAACTTAATTTGGGAAGAAGTATGCGCAAAAGTATTCAAAAGTCAAAAAGCTGATAAATCCAGACATCCTGACGTAACAGAGATTGAGCCTAATATAGATTACTCCGTTATAAATAAGGAATTTGCACAAAAACCACCGACTTTAGTTGAGCTAATAAAGCAACCAATATGGAAAAAATATAAAAAAGGAAGTACCGGGCTTCCTACCGCTACTTTAAAACCTGATTATTTAAGATTCGAAAATACAGGGCAGAGAAATCACTATATTTTTTATATCTTAGATGCCAAGTACTACTGCCCTGTATGGACTGATAATAAAATTGAAGGTCAACCTGGTGTTGAGGATGTGGCAAAACAATACATGTATTTCATTGCATACAAAGACATACTGAAGCAACTTCGCGAGGTTCAACATCAAACAGTGGAAGTAAAAAATTATTTTCTCATGCCACAACGCGAGAACGATCCTAAAGTAATGGGCTATGTGAAATTCAATGTACTTAAAGACTTAGATGTTAATATTGGTCTAGGTGTAGTCGAGGTTCGTATGCTTTCACCTACTTTTATGTTCAATCACTATCTCAATAACACAACTGCAAATTTAGCCGACTTGCAATAGCTATGTTAGTAAAAGCCACAATCCCTGTGTTCTTGCTCCCAACGATTGTGGCTTTTTATGTTCAAAGTTTTGTATGTGTGCCATCGCTTAGTAGTCGGTTACTACTAAGGATTTCTCCCAACACCTTTGCCTTTATCCCGATTCCGCCCATGAGCCTTAGTAGTCGAAACCGTAGTAATTCCAAGGCTTTCTGCCATATTCTGCCCTGTGTTGCCCCAGTCTGCGAAGATATGCATTATCATAAAACTGGAGTGCCGTGGCAGATGAATAATACTTTAATCATAAAATTCTCCTGTTCTCATCTCGCTATCGCACATTGTCACGATCTCCATCAAATAGCCACTTATGCCAGCATAGTGGTTATTTCACGCAAATACCCTGTAATGCCGATTTTTGCGTTGGTTTACCGTTTTTGGTGGCATTGTATTTTTCCTATTAATGACTACACTTTTCGTAAAACACTTCAAAATGCAGCAATTGGGGGGCAGTATGTAGTAGTCAAATCGTAGTTAGTTAAGGGGGCAGACTACTGACTGAGATGTGCATTTTTCATTATATCATGCAATTGCTGTACATGCTTTGTCCTCAAATACTATCCATCTAGATACTTTATTACTAATTTCAATAGAAACTTATAATAACCTGATGCATACTTTATCTTGCCAATTGTAATAGGTTTTATCAGTCCCATACTTTCTCCATGCTCTCAAAAGTCTTTATGCATAATCGGCATTCATAAGATATTCTCTTAATTCTACTTTCTCTTTTTCCTTTTCAAGATTTATACAATATTCTTCTATATATTTTCTGTGGTCAATATAGTCAATACCCTTAAGATTATCCTTCAGTAATTTGAGGAAGTCTATTTTTTGCATAATTAATGGGATCTCGCTTCCTGACCATGAGCAAGATGAGGGAAATAAGTGTATTTTCTTGAAATCTTCCAGCTTCTTGTTTTCTTTTAGGAATTCAAGAATATATTCCAATTTCCAATCCGGCAAGACATTTACAACCATATCTATAAATCTTTTACATTTATCAATTTCAAAATTGTTTTCCCGTATCTTTTCAAACAGCCAATATTTCTTTCGTTTCATTATAATTTCATCTGATGTCTTAGCAAATAATAAAACAGCCGGTTCTTTTATGTAAAAGATCATGTCGTCATCTATAAGAATCTTAAATGCATATTCCACACATTCACGCCACTTATCTTTTCTCCATATTAATTCAAAAATTTTACGTACATTTCCATCTCTGTGCATATTATCTTTTGATTTAACCCAATCAATATATTTCTTCCAAACTATAGGTTGTTTCTCGAATATCTTTGCAAAAAGTTTTCCACTGTAATCAACATAATGACTATTTTCTAGCGCATTCATATAAATTCTTACCAATGCATCAATATCATTTCTAAAGAAATTAATAATCCTATCTACCTCTGTATCATTATTACGTACATGGTCTAAAAAACTTGCCGATAGTTTAGAATTAGTTAATATCGCTTTTATTACTGTTGCTTTAAATTCACTATCTTGTTCACTGTAACGAGCCATAACCTGTACTGTAGTAATGATTGGCTTGTCATTTGCCAAATTATTAACTATAAAAGCTTTATAATCATTAGCAATCTTCTCATTTATTTCTTTTTCCGGCACACACTCCCAAATAAATGACATCCATATATCTCTCTTGTCAAATGCACTATCATTTACAAAGCAATATGTTGCTTCATAGCCTATATGATCAAGCAAATATTTTACCTGGCGATATCCATTCAACCTAAATGGTGCATTTGCATCAAAATATTCTTTAAGCACCTTCAAATATAAATCGGATTTATCTTCTAGAATTTCAAAAATATAATCTAACCCCGAATCTAGTGACCATTGTTCCCTATCATAGACTATCTTTTCCAGAAATTTACAAGAGCAAAATAATTTTTGAAAATCATTCAAATCATATGTGTCTATTTCTTTCGAAATAAACTCTTTATGTAAGCGCTCATCTTCTTCTATTGTTTGACCAGTCAAAGGCTCATAGGTCAGCATTCTATAAATTCTGAACTCTGTATTTCTCTCAGCAACCATATAACGATGATCCGGCTTTATGCCGATTTGCTCTGCTGCCTCTTTGTATTTTGCAATAACCATCGCATCAAAAAAATCAGGCGAATTCTTGTCAATTATATAGTCATATATTATATTAAAATCTAGCTGTAAATAATTCTTAGAGTCCTCTTCGTCTAATCTATTAAGATGAATTTCTAAAAGGAAGTTATTGATTGCATTATAATACTCTTTTTTCTTACGTAAAATAGCTAGATTCTGCCATATACGAGTACGTATATGAGCTAATTCCTTAGTATAACGAAGTGTCATCCTTACAAAATTGACTGATCTGCTATTTCTAATCTCTTCTGTAAAAGACACTTCTGTTTTTAATGCACATTCAGCAATCTGTAAATACAGTATGCTGTTATTATAGTTTTCACCCTCCCCTGTATAAGCCCATAACTTATCTAACAAACGCATTTCATGATTATACCTATCTCTATATGAATATTTATCATATAATAACCGATCACTTAACACAAAATTAAAATCCATTATCAAATCTGGCCTTTTTTTATAGTACAGCATCAAAAGATCAACTGCATCTTCAAAGTTCTTTGTATATTTATAACCTCCCAAAATTTCTATTATTTTTTTTGTAATTTTGTGATATTTTTTTTTAGAGTTAATATCAAAACTATGTAAGTCAAAATCAACGTTCGATTCTTGATCTATACAATTCTTAATAATAGATAAGGCCTTATCTGGATTAACTCGATAAAACGATTCAAGATACTCCATATCCTGTTCCATTGGTGCATTATTCCACGCAGCAATTATTGATTCTTTAATATATTTTTTACACTCTTCTGAATTGAATATTGTTAACAGAGTATTCAATGTATATATTATTTTATTCCGAAATGTAGGAAATCCCATTGATATCAAGCTTTCTACACTTATCCATCTTTTCTCAAATAAAACATAATAAAGTATATAATTGCTAAAACTTTGATCTGCAATTTTTGTTATCTCGTTTTTAAACCAATCTATTAATTCCAAAGAATACAATTTTTCAATTATATCATCCTCAATAATTTTCTCTCCATATAAATTTTTTATATCACTATACAGTTGATTTTCATTATTTTTCACCGGTCCAGCTATAGCAATAAAAAACAACATAAGCACATCTTCTTTTGTCAGCTTCGCTTCATTGATAATTCTTCCATAGTAATTTTTAAAAATATCCTCAGCATTACATATTGCTTGATATCCGTCATCTATTGATCGCATACCTGCAAGAAAAGCAAGTCTAATATTTCCATTTGCAATATCTGCAATCTTTTTAAGATAATCTGGATTCACTATCCCTAAGTCCGACTTTAAAATATCTTTTATTTCATCATCCTTAAATTCTCCAATTTCAATGATACAAGGTAATACAAACATTGATACAGCCTCTATCACTCTATCTTTGGCATAATCTCTTACGGAAATAAGTATCTTAACATCAAAATCTGTTGATAATGTCAAAATAGTATTAAGCACATTATCTATACTTGCAACCATATTAGCATCATCGAAGAAAATTAGATATCTTCCAGGATCAGAAATGTAATACCTTATATCATTATATAAAAGATTTCCATTACTTTTGACGCAGAAAACTTTTATCTTTTCAGAATCTTGTCGTCTACATGCTTCTATGGCCAATCTTGTTTTTCCAATTCCCGATGGTCCTGTCAATACGGTCACTTTGTTATTAAGTATACTAGTACATGTCTCATTAAGTTCCAGCTCTCTATGAAGAAAATCACAATTAATTGGCGCATTTATACCATATACATCATATATTTTAACAAAATCCTCTATCTCAAAAAATTGATTTGTATCAATTGAAATCCCAAGCTCATCTTTTGCAATATGTGGATAAAATAATGCCAAATCATGTGAAAGCGTATCTATTCCAATAAGTTCAATTTCGATGCCATCAATAATTTCCATAATGTTATCGAATTGCTCTATATGAATATTTGTAGAACGGTGACCACAAATTATTTTTTTTATTTTCTCCTTAGGTATTGATAGTTTCGATTTATCAAAACATGATAAAATATCAGCACGTATTTTCTCTACAGGATTTGAACTTACAGTTCCATAGTTTATTAAAATATATTTTCCATCATTAGTTACTACATATGAGTCAGGTGTCCCCTTTGTAGTTTTATTAGTTCCTGTTTCAACTCCCAAAGTTTGAATATTATTAAATTTATATTTTTTGTAAAGATATGCATCAAACAATTTTTGAAAGGCTCCCCCCTCCAACTGTATGATTGCATTTTGAATAGAATTTATATTTTTCAACTAAATCTCCCCCTTAGTATTTCTATGTTAAAACTAACAATAACGTATCATTTCATTGTTTCAATTACTATACTATCCATTCGTATTGGAAAATTTTCTGATCTAAGCATTTTTCCAGCAATTTTACCCAAGCAATACACCTACCTCACCCCAAAATAGCAGGTATTTTTTCCTTTTCCTTCTTTCCTCAATTCTCCTGATGCAACCAATTTTCGCAATGCACCTTCAATAGAGCTGTCACTGAGTGTAGGGCATAGCTCCCGTATATCCTGCTTATTGAAACGTCCAATTTTATTATGACTTGCTCTCCGTACCATTTCAAGTGCAGGTAGTTTTATTTCAACCAACGCCATTCTGTCTTCAAAGTCTTTATAGGCAGCAAGAATGGTACCAAGTAAATATTTAATAAATGGCACTACATCTTCTGTTCCATCATGCCAGCCCGGCTGAGCCGCAGCAAGAGCCTCATAGTACAGGTCTTTATTCTTGGCAATCTTTGCTTCCAATGAGACATACTTTCCAACATAGAATCCACTCCGATATAGCAGTAATGTAGTGAGCAGACGGCTCATTCTTCCATTTCCATCATTGAAAGGATGAATACATAGAAAGTCATGTATAAAAACAGGGATAGCAATAAGTGGCTCCAATTCCATATTTCCTATGACACGATTGTATTCCTCACAGATTCTGTCGAGTGCCTCCTGTGTTTCAAATGGAGCAAGTGGTGTAAACAGCACTTCGACATGTCCATCTGGATAAGTAGCACTAATATAATTCTGTACATTCTTTGTTTGCCCTGCAAGCGGATTGTTCATATGACTATATAACATCTTGTGCAGTTGCAAAATATAATTTTTTGTAATAGGAATCGCATCAAAGCTATCATGAATAACATTCAGAACATCACGATACCCCGCAATTTCCTGCTCATCCCGGTTCTTAGGTGTTGTCTTTTCTTCAACAAGCTGACGCATTCTGGTACTCGTCGTAACAATGCCTTCAATAGCATTAGATGCCTCGGTGCTTTGTATTTTTGCAATCTCTACAAGTTTATCAAGTTCTTCTGGACGCTGCCTCAAATACATCTCCTGTTTTCCAGCTTCTTTATAAATAGCAGCAATTAACCCTAAAATCTCTGAATCCCATTTCTGATATTTAATTGCAGAATAATTGAAGTTTCGCATTCCCTTACTTCTCCTTCCTTTTCCTTAAATAATAGTGTTAATTAAGGGAATAGTCAACAAATTAAGCGAATAATCTTATAATATTCTATCCCAATTAAGGAAATATTATTTTTACCTATCTAATCCTTATTTCTCTCCATCTCTCTCTGAATCCAGGTCATGATCACATCCACAAGATACTCCTGCTGTATCTGGCTCAATTCCCTGCCCAGCTGTATCTTATGCCATTTTCGGATGCACTCCCTGCAGCAGGTTGCAGTTGCATGCTGTGCGATAAATACCGGATGCCCTTTCATCGGCGTCTGTTTTCCATCGTTTGGAATAACCGCCGGAGCTTCCCGCTTTGCAATAAAGTCCTGCGCATGCTGTCTTATAGTATCCAGTCCTTTTTCATTTATGTAATCAATATCCTTCTGCTTTAAATGAAAGCTGCTTCGGAACTTGGAATTACCAAGTCTCTCAAATAGCTGCTTATACCATTCCTCTTTTGTCATCAAAATTCTCCAAACTTCTTATGGCATCCTAACACTTCCTGTTAGAATGCCATCTATAAACATAAATACTATATTATTTTTCCCCATGCTCCTTCACGACCAGTCTGCCTCTTCCACTTTCCTTCGCCTCGTATAATGCATTATCTGCTTCCTCATATAACCGGTTAAAGGTTACTTCTGACTTAGCGATGACTGCGCCCATAGAGATGCCGGTCCCTCCCTCTGCAGATTTTACTGTCAGATTTACTTTGTCAAATATCTGCTGGGCATGTTCTTTGATCGCCTTCTCCGGCACACTCTTATTGAAGAACATCATTACCGCAAATTCGTCCCCACCCATACGACTGGCAAAATCTTCATTTCGTAAAGACGCAAGCAATGTCTGGGCGACTAAGATCAGATATTTATCACCATTATGATGACCATAGGTATCATTATATTGCTTAAATTTATCAACATCTATCATGATCATCATTGCATTAAAATCACCTGATAACAGCTTCATCTCCATATCATTCCGAAAAGCCGCATGATTCAAAAGGCCCGTCAGGGAATCTGTACGATATGTATTCTCCCAATTCCGCAATCTGACTTCCGCCTTATTCTGCTCTGCATCTGTCAGGATTTTCATGGAATAAGTACTCGATACATCTGAAATAATAATCTCTGCACGATCCTGTTTAACTGCCGAATCGTAAAAGACACGTCCATAACAAAAGACATAAATATCCTTTCCATCCTTTCGATGGAGTCTGTGTTCCTGCAATACATATGTACTCTTAGCCAGATTGGCATTTGTCCGGCACAAATATTCTGTCCGATCAGCTTCAGGGATCAGATCCATCTGATTCATGGAATTTTTTTCTACATCCTCACCGGAATAACCTGTCAGCTTCTCGAAATTATCATCCACAGACAAAATATTCCATGAACCATCCAGCAAATATCTACTGCATTGCACTGTATGTACACAGAATGCTTCCTGAAGTGTACTGTTATCCTCCGGTTTTGCCACTTGTTTGTGTTGAGGTTTTTCCTTCTCCTGCCTGAACTTATGAACTCCCTTTACGGTATCAGAATAATTCTCTGATATCATTTGAATAAACTCGGAAACAATAAACGGATCAAATTGTGTTCCGGCGCATTTTTTTAATTCTTCAAGTGCATCGGATACAGGCATTCCATTTCTATATGGACGGTCACTTACCATCGCATCAAATGCATCAACAACAGCAATTACACGTGACAGTACAGGTATACTCTCCCTGCTCAGTCCGTCAGGATAGCCCTTTCCATCCCATCTTTCATGATGATGTCTGATTTCCTCTGCGATCTGCTTCAATTCTACATTACTGTTTGCAATATCATAGCCCTTTTCAACATGTGAACGCATGATCTTCCATTCTTCATCGGTAAGTTTTCCCGGTTTGTTCAATATCTCCATTGGAACACCGATCTTTCCGATATCATGAAGCAGACAGAGAAGGGACAAGCGGCTTTGCTGTATATCGGATAACTCTATACGTTTACCAAGCTCTGCACCCATAATCTGTGTACGGCGAACGTGATGCTCCGTATCACTGTCACATTCCTCAAGTGCCCGTATCAGAGATGCCAGCATATCCGAATGAATGGATTTGCTGTCTACTAATTTCTTTGTACGCATAGCTTTAGTTGTATTTCGAATGCTTTCAACTATACTGTGTGTCTCATCTTCTACTACACTGACTGCGTACTGAATACTTCCGTCGAACTTCTCCTTAAGTTTTCCGGCACATACTGCCATCTCATCTTCACTGCTTCGGCTACACAATGCTATAAGATGTGCCTCGGTTCCTCTGACATAATATGCCCTTTCAGGAAAACAGGTTCTCATATTTTCCGACAACAACCGGATCTTCTGATCCCCTGCTTTTTTCCCAAGTGTGCTGTTGATAACAGACAAACTATTAATATCGCATACAGCAATTCCTACCGGGAACGTAAAATGATCATTTTTTTCCAATGCAAGCTGTTTGAAATTTTCCCATTTCTGAAATCCTGTAAGCATATCCGTCTCAAGTGCGATATCTGTAAATACAAACATCTGACCAATCTTATGGCCGTTTTTATTTTCAAGCTTCTTTACATCACACCGCAATGTTTTTTCTTCCGTTTCCAACTTAACATAGCATTGCAGGGAAAAGCTGTCGTCATCTGATTCCGGATCAAACGACAATCCATATACATCCAGAAAACTCTGAAGATCTTTACATCCGGTCAACAGTTCTTCTCCCAGGAAAAAATCAGCTCTTTCATTATGCAGAATCAGGTGCTCGTCATCATCAAACAAAACGATGCCCTGCCCTATATTTTCAAATATACTTGTCTTCAATTTATTCAACATCCCATGTGTGGAATAATCAAAGCAGCTCCAATAAATAATAAATGATACTACACTGTATCCTCCGATCGAATAGTCCAGTAAATTCACTACAGATTCGCCCGGTAAAAATAAAAAGATCGCATTTGACCCTACAATAATAAGAATTCCTATGATAACACTTAAATACTGCCAACGATATTCATGCGGAATCTTGCAAATCTTCCGAATCAATAAACCTACCACCAATAACACCATTACATACGAAAATATCAGATGGAGCTCATACAAGGGCTTCATCTGATAGCTATACTTTGCAATCAGCGTATCCCGTGGTTTATATTCAATTGCAATTTCCATAAATGGATTAACTGCAAACACGATCAATTCATATATACAATATAAAAAGCAGAATGCTACCATCCATTTCCCATATCCGGAAAACTTTCCTTTTGTGAAATAAACCGTGAAAATTAAAAGAGAGACAAGCATAAAATCTATACTTATAAAATATATACTCGACATAGCCGCCATGCACATATAGGAATCACTCATGATACTGATCAGATAACTAATATCTACAATAGCCGCACCCATACAGGCAAACCCCAGAAATCTACCTGTTGTTTTATTCTTTTTAAAAGATTTTACCGCTAATAATATATCTGTAGCAGCAATAATAATTGATATGACTATATATGCATTGATCACAACTGTCTCATTCATAGTAAACCTCCAATATTCAGACAAAATCCGAGTTTATTTTACTATTTTTGAGGCAGCATGGCAACACCTATGCGTATCACAAACGCCGGCAATTTACCAAATCTGTTAAATTCAACTCTTATCGTTTATTCAGTATCAGAATCTTGTTTGAAAAATTCCTTACAGCCGGAATCTTTCCAAGCACCTTATATACAGGAACGAATTCCTTCATTCCTTCTACCAGACTGATATCTTTTTCGCTCCGGAAAGAAGGTGCCACACTCTGAAATGCTTTTCCGCTTTTCACACCCCAGATGAATTTCGCCTGGCTTCCCTCTATGGACTTCTCTTTCATATGCTTCACAACAAATGGTGCCATTACCTCAACCAGAACCTTTGCCTGTGTAAATGTCTGATCAATAATCTCAAACATCTTACGCACATCCTGCTCCGTTAAATACATCGTAAGCCCTTCTATGACCACCAAAACCGGTTCTCCATGATACTCGATATCCAACGTATACGATGGATCTGTTGCAGACTTAGCGATCTGGTAAACAGGGCCATTCTCCTCAAGGAAACGACTTCGAATATCCATGGTCTCCGGAAGATCAATATTGTACCAACGTTGATACTTTCCCTTCATCCGGTAACACCGGGTATCCAGTCCACAGGCAATATTTACAACAATGGCATCCGGATGCTTGGTCAGATAATCATTTACCAGACGATCCAGTACGATCGTTCTTGCAATTACACCGCTGCTCATCAGTTTATCGGATTCCGCCTTTGAGAAATCATAATCTAACCGGGATACGATCTCGATTGCTTTCTCATCATAGATATTGTGATTTTCTTTTCTGGATTCTGCTGCTCTTGCAAATAAAGTCTGCAGCATTGTCTCCGGTACACCCTGTACACTGACCTTTGTCTTATTCTGATTTTCTGTCTGCATTGCTTTTCCTTCACTCATTGTTTTATTCTCCTTTTCTGCATTTACATAACAAATGTTATTTTTTGTTATGTTGTAAAAAAAGAACCCCACAGCTACATATCACATGCTGTGAGGCTCTCTTAGATTCTGTATTAATTTATCTGTTCCACCCATCGAGTAGATCCCAATCTTCTCAACCAGATACAAACTATCTTCCATACTATAATTTCCTTTAATAATCTCCAGACATCCATCCAAACGGATCTTGGCCAGTATCTTTACAAGCTTCTCATCCGGCTCACATTCCATCCGGCTCTTATAAAATGTATATATCGACTGCTCCATCAGTTCTTCTACCTTGGAACGATACATTTCATAACAGCTTCCTTGCGTCTTCTCCAGAATGACCACCGCTTCTTTTCGGTGTTCCAGAATAAATCGCATCATCTGAACATCTAACTGCGTACCAATCTCCGGCTCTGCAAGCTCTAACTCCATATATCTGACAAGCAATTCTTCATACTGCACAACCAGTGGTTCAAAAATCTCCCGGAACAACGCTTCTTTATTCTTAAAATAAAAATACATTGCACCGGTTGTAACTCCTGCCCGGCTGCAGATCATTCGAAGACTTGCTTTATTATAGCCATGTATGAAGAATTCGTCTAATGCTGTCTGTTTGATTTTCTCTATTGTGTTTTCCTGATCATTCATCATAACACATGTTATGTTAGACGTTTCTAACCAAAATGTCAAGTATTATTTTCCGGTCACGCTCTTTACCTTATAATTTCTGACACCCGAAGCCTTCTTCTCTTTTATTTTTCTATCACCTGACATATATTCCTGCAAAATCTGTGTCTTCTATCCCACGTGATCTTACAGGAACAACAGTAATACAATATACATTTATTTTACTTACATAATCTTTCCATCTGTTGAAATTGTAACCACATTCCACGGAAGGAATTTGCCGCTGTTCTGAAGAGCATTTTTTACAGCCATCTCAATACCACCACAACACGGGACCTCCATTCTCACAACCGTAACGCTCCGGATATTATTATTCCGGATGATCTCTGTCAGCTTTGCAGAATAATCTATCATGTCAAGCTTCGGACAGCCAACCAAAGTGATATGTTCCTTAATAAAATCCCGATGGAAATTCGCATATGCATACGCTGTACAATCCGCCGCAACAAGCAGCTTTGCTCCATCAAACCAAGGGGCTGTCACCGGAACAAGCTTGATCTGTACCGGCCACTGGCGCAGCTCTGACTCCTGCTGTCCCATCATCGATGCTAACTGCTGTACAAGCTCAGATGATACTTCACCATTTTGCACAGTCTTACTCCCTGCTTCAAAAGTTCTTGTCTTTTTGTCATACCGGTCTCTGTTAAATGTCTTCATAGCCGTACCCGGACAACCACATGGTAGTGGTTCTCCTGACGGACTGCCTGCTCCATTTACTGTCTTCTCAGCTTTTGCCGCCAATACCGCTGCCTCATCATAGTCCGCTGCTTCACGTTCAACAAATGTAATGGCTCCGGTCGGACAGGTAGGAAGACAGTCTCCCAGTCCGTCACAATAATCATCACGAAGCAGCTTTGCCTTTCCATTCACCATCCCGATCGCGCCCTCATGGCATGCCGATGCACATGCCCCACAGCCGTTACACTTTTCTTCATTAATTTCTATAATCCTGCGAATCATCGTTTTTCCTCCTGAATACCTGATACCTGATCATTCTATGATATTTGCTGTTATATCTGTCGCTTCTTTGATCGACATTATACATCGCAGCTTACTTTCATCACTTAACTGTCAATCAGGTTCTTGATTTTATGTGCTTATTCTAATATACTTATTTCAAAATGTATGTTGGATTTCCAACAAAACAACATTTAAGGAAATGGAAATTTTATGAACAAACACGATCTTACATCCTATATTGATACCCTGTCAGCCTGCCGCCTGTTTACCGGCATCGATGAACAGGATCTGCCGGCTATGCTTACATGTCTGGACGGAAACCATATTCATATAAAAAAAGGGAATCCCATATTCGTAGAGGGCGATCCGGCACGCTTTATCGGAATCATTCTTACCGGAACAGCGCAGGTGATCCGTGAAGATTATTATGGGCACCGAAGCGTCATGACCAATCTACAACCCGGTGATCTGTTTGCAGAAGCCTTCTCCTGCGCAGGTCTTTCTACTGTACCGATCAGCGTCTTTGCCATGACTGACAGTGATATTCTGCTTCTGGACTGCCACCACCTTCTGACCTCCTGTTCGAATTCCTGTGATTTTCACAACACCCTGATTCGAAATCTGCTGCACGAAATTGCCCGGAAAAACCTCGCGTTAAATCAAAAAATACGCTATATGTCAGAGAAAACAACCCGTGATAAATTAATGGCATACCTCTCCGACCAGGCAAAACAGAATCATTCGGATACCTTCACTATTCCTTTCAATCGTCAGGCACTCGCAGACTATCTCGGTGTAGAACGCTCCGCCATGTCCGCTGAAATCAGCAAACTAAAAAAAGGCGGAATCATCGACACTCAAAAGTCGACCTTCCGCCTACTCTAAAAACATGCTTGCAAAGAGCATTCTTATTATATAAGTTCGTGACATAAAACATCACACGGACGGTATATATATCTTTATTGCGCAGAACACTTTCGTTCTATCCTCATGTAACGGTACTAAGCTCCCGCTTAATAGCGGATCGCTAAGGACCGACATTCGGACAGGTCTGCTTCATAAAATATATATACCATCCGTGTGATGTTTTTGTTCATTCCCTATTTTTCAAGAATGCTCTTTGCCAGCTTCTGCTGCTCCTCTGTTGGAGGATCGATTCCCTCTAATTTATAAGGAATTCCAAGTCTCTCCCACTCCTGAATACCCAGCTTATGATATGGAAGTACCTCTACCTTATCCACTGTTTTAAGAGTATCTATAAATTCTTTTGTCTTCTTCAGATCATCCTCATCTGTCGTAATTCCCGGAACAAGTACATGTCTGATCCACATATGCTTGCCCTGATCGGACAGATACTGTGCAAGCTCCAGAATATTCTGATTTGAGAATCCTGTTAATTCACGATGCTTATCATCATGGATCTGTTTGATATCAAGTAGAAAAAGATCTGTAAGGCTCATCAGTTCATTGAACTTTGAGAAGAATGGTTCTTCTCTGGTAAATGGATTTCCGGCCGTATCGATCGTAGTATGAATACCCTGCGCCTTTGCCAGCTTGAAAAATTCGATCAGGAAATCCATCTGAAGTAATGCTTCACCACCGCTTACAGTGATACCACCCTGACCTTTCCAGTATGGCTTATAACGAAGTGCCTGCTTTAACAGATCTTCCGGAGTTCTGGCCTCGATCTTAACACCTTTATCTTTGAGCAGTTTTGTATTCTCTTCAATTTTTTTCTCAAGTGCTTCTCTTTCATCATCGCTGACATCGTCAGCATACAGTCTGCTGTAATCTGTTACAAGATTCCATGTCTCTGGGTTATGACAATATTTGCATCTCATCTTGCATCCCTGTAAAAATACAACAAATCGAATTCCCGGACCATCGACTGCTCCAAAGCTTTCTGTTGAATGAATATATCCTAAAATCTGTTTCTTTTCCGGCATGTTCCACCTCTAAGTTCTTTCTATTATTTTACACAAATACACATTAAACAACCACGACTATGCATCTGTTTCCACCACTCACAGCTTCATAGCCTCTTTCTATTTTCTCTCTGATACACAATTTTCATACATGATATAATGAACGCAAAATTATTTGCTCGCAAGAATGCTGATTTTGCGGAATGCATAGAATGTGCGAAGCACATGATATAATGAACGCAAAATTATTTGCTTGCAAGAATGCTGATTTTGCGAAATGCATAGAATGTGCAAAGCACATGATATACGGATAAAAATCCGTCTACCTTATGCTGTAAAAAAGTCCCGGAGATAGACTCCCCGGGACTCCAATCTTTTACTTATCTGTTAAAACATTCAGACTGTGTAAGATTTACAGTGAGTCATGGAATGTTCTGTTGATAACGTCGAGCTGCTGCTCACGTGTAAGTGAGATAAACTTAACAGCATATCCTGATACACGGATTGTGAAGTTAGCGTACTCTGGCTTATCCGGATTCTCCATTGCATCAAGGAGCTTATCCTTACCGAATACGTTTACATTTAAGTGGTGAGCACCCTGATCGAAGTATCCGTCCATAGCGCTTACAAGCTTTTCAGCTCTTTCTTCCTCATCATGTCCGAGTGCTGATGGGTTCATTGTCTGAGTATTTGAGATACCATCTAATGACCACTCATAAGGAATCTTAGCTACTGAGTTCAGTGAAGCAAGAAGTCCTGATGTCTCTGCACCGTAACTTGGGTTAGCACCTGGTGCGAATGGTGTCCAAGCACGTCTTCCATCTGGAAGGTTACCTGTGTACTTACCATATACTACGTTTGATGTAATTGTCAGGATAGATGTTGTAGGCTCTGAATTACGATATGTGTGTCTCTTCTTGATGTCTGTAAGGAACTCATGAAGAAGCCATACACCGATGTTATCAGCTCTGTCATCATCATTACCATATTTAGGGAATTCTCCCTCGATCTCAAAGTCTTCTGCAAGACCTGTTTCTGCGTTACGAATAACCTTAACCTTAGCATACTTGATAGCTGACAGTGAGTCGATTACGTGTGAGAATCCGGCAATACCTGTTGCAAATGTACGACGTACATCTGTATCGATAAGTGCCATCTCTGCTGACTCATAGTAATACTTATCATGCATGTACTGAATCAGGTTCAGGATATTTACATAAAGTCCTGCTAACCAGTCAAGCATCTTCTTGTACTTAGCAAGAACTTCATCATAGTCAAGATACTCTGAAGTAATCGGAGCGTACTCAGGACCAACCTGCATTGGCTTGCCTGTCTTCTTATCTAAGAACTTCTCATCTTTACCACCGTTGATAGCGTAAAGGAGACACTTAGCAAGGTTTGCACGAGCTCCGAAGAACTGCATCTCTTTACCTGTCTGTGTAGCTGATACACAGCAGCAGATTGAATAGTCATCACCCCAGATAGGCTTCATAACATCATCATTCTCGTACTGGATTGAGCTTGTTCTTACTGAGATCTTAGCAGCATACTTCTTGAATGCATCCTGAAGAGCTGAAGAATAAAGAACTGTAAGGTTTGGTTCTGGAGCTGGTCCCATGTTCTCAAGAGTATGAAGGAATCTGTAGTCGTTCTTTGTAACCATTGAACGTCCGTCAACACCGATACCACCAACTTCAAGTGTAGCCCATACAGGGTCACCTGAGAACAGTTCGTTGTATGACTTAATTCTTGCGAACTTAACCATACGAAGTTTCATTGTGAAATGATCGATAAGCTCCTGAGCCTCAGCCTCTGTAAGCTTTCCGGCCTTAATATCTCTCTCAATATAAATATCAAGGAATGTTGATACACGTCCAACTGACATAGCAGCACCATTCTGTGTCTTGATAGCTGAAAGATATCCGAAGTATAACCACTGGATAGCTTCCTTAGCGTTTGAAGCTGGCTTAGAAATATCATAACCATATGACTGAGCCATAACCTTCATCTCCTGCAGACGTCTGATCTGTTCTGCAAGTTCTTCTCTCTGACGGATAACATCATCAAACATGTTACCATCGCCACAGTTAGCCTTATCTTCCTCTTTCCAAGCGATCAGCTGATCGATACCGTAAAGAGCAACTCTTCTGTAGTCACCTACGATACGTCCACGTCCATAAGTATCAGGAAGACCTGTTACGATATGTGTATGACGTGCAGCTTTCATCTCTGGTGTATAGGCATCAAATACTGCCTGGTTATGTGTCTTGTGATAATCTGTGAAGATCTTGTGGAAGTTCTCGTTTGGCTTGTAACCATACATTTCCAGAGCTTCCTCAGCCATCTTAATACCACCATAAGGCATGAATGCTCTCTTAAGTGGTTCATCTGTCTGAAGACCAACAACCTGCTCAAGGTCCTTTGTCTCAGGATCAATATATCCAGGGCCGTATGCTGTGATGCTTGATACAACATCAGCATCCTCCTTTAATACACCGCCGTTATCTCTTTCTGCTTTCTGAAGAGCCTGAAGCTTGTCCCAGAGCTTGTTAGTAGCATCTGTTGGTCCGGCAAGGAAGCTCTCATCTCCGTTGTACATTGTGTAGTTGTTCTGGATGAAGTCTCTGACATTGCATTCTTCTTTCCAGAGTCTACCTGTGAATGAATCCCATTCCTGGTTCTGTAACATAATAATTTTTTCTCCTTTCAATTTTATATTATGTGAATATATAATACACTCTAAGGGTATTATACAGAATCTTTTTTTATAATTCAACAATCCTTATCATTTTTATTGTATTTCTTTTCGTACATTCGACTGTTTTTACATAAAATACACAGAAATGTTTTGACTGTTTTGAATGTTTACAATATAATCTGCTTTAATTTTTTCAAATTCGTCTCCGGAAGCAGAAATGTACTTTTAATCGTCTCAAAATCCACCCCCTTCGGTGAAATATTGGAATGTATATAACAGGTGTCAAAACCCACAGCAGCCGCACCCTCGATATCACATTTCGGATCATTTCCTATCATGAGTGTCTCTTTCGGATTCAGTCCCTGATCCCTGATCATAATACGGTAAAACTTCTCATCCGGTTTCTTGCAGGAATAGTCCGAAGATATATATACGGAGTCAAAACAATCGTAAATATGAAGCGCTCGCATCTCATATTCTGTAAAGATCCGTTGTGCATTGGATAACAAATATAAGCATGCCCCCCGCTGTTTTAATTCATCAAGTAATTCTCCGACTCCATCATACAGCCTTATGTATTCCGTTGTCAGCACACGGAAAAACTGACCGGCGTAGATTGCCAACATATGATCCGGCTTTGTATTTTTCCGGAGGAACAATTTACGAAATACATTCTCAATCTGTATCTCCGGATACATCTCATGTTTGTCTCCCTGCAGTACACCTTCCATCTCGTTTATGATTGCATCGTATGCAATTCTTAGCTCTTCTCCGGTATAATCCGCTCCATAATAATTATAAAAATATGCCAATCGCTCCCATACCGCCGGAGCTTCTTCATCTGTATGAATATCGACTAAAGTTCCATACAGATCAAATACATAATTTTTATATTTCATAACTTCATACCTCTGTTTCCGTGCATTCTACATCTGCTTACTATTATTATTTCAGGTTTAAATATATATCTTATACTGATAATCTGCTTAATTTTTTTGCTGCTTAATTCTTTTGCTACTTAATTCTTTTGCTGCTCATCCTTAACAGCTTTTTTCTTTATCTGCTCTGCTATTTCCCGAACGGCTGCCTCTTCTTCCTCTTTTGCAATCTTCTTTGCATAAGAGATCGTATGGATCAGATTCACCAGCAGCATGACCGCAAGCGGAATAATGATGATCGGTATAAATATCAACGAATTTGATACCAGTCGAACAAGATTTTTTGTCGATTTTAAGTATATATGTCAAATATTTTAACATACTGTAAACAGAAAATCCAGTATTTTATATCAGGAATGCGTTAATTACGGCAAATAACTGCATACGTGAAAAAAGCTGCCGGAATCCATCATATATCTCCCTTTTCACCTGCATTATATCAGGCAAAACCGGTTAATAAATGACCAATTCCGACAGCTTTTTGTCTCAGCTATTGTTTCTTATAATATCCCATATAATAGTATACTGCTCATGATTCTCTGCTGTTCTTCTCTGCATCTGCAGATATCTTATCGCTATCCGATTCTTTTTTAATAAATGTCTCATTAATGAAAAAGAATCCTCCGAGACCGATTGCAACAACGCCAAAAACAATAGCAAATATATCCATACCCATTTTATTATTCTCCTTTTCTTCTTACATATTCGGTTTTCAAATGTAAGAAGTCAGGAGTTTCTTTCCGTCCTTTTTATGTATATACTCAAGCCTTCGATACCATTGAGATGCATGCACCAGTGTGCCAATCTTCACCCACCATTTTCTGGTATCACAAACGAACCCGGATAAGGTAAACAGAAATGGTAAAACCAGGATCCACAGATCAACTGTTTTCTCTGATTGAAATGATTTCAGGCTCTGCGTTTCAAACACTGTACGAAGAACGCTTCCTGTCGGAAGTATTCCTATTTCATTAATTGATGTCGTCCGGACTTCACGAAGCACAGATTTATTCTGTTCAAACCCCCGCTCCATTCTGGAACTTTCTATATCACCTATGCCAAAAACGGTGGCAGCTAATATCAATATGATACAATATATCACACATATTTGTTTCTTCTGTTGTTGAAGCATAGTTGCCACCTCACTTTCTGTAGATTTCTTTCTGCATATCCTATACTTACTGCATGCCACATAATCAACACACTTGAGAACGAATAATTCTGCGTTCATTATCTCATAAATATAACAAAATGAATATTCTTTATTTTATTCTTATCTATTTCTTAATTTCTTCGCGGAGCTGTGTTCCAAGTTTCTGAATATCTTCTTCCAGATCACCCTCCAGCTCATGCACATCTTTTTCAAGACGATCCTTAAACATCAGAAGGAAACTGATAAGAAGCAATCCGCTGGATATCCAGATAGCATGGAAGCCCAGATGTACCGACAAAACACCTCCGATTCCGGCTCCGACCGCAAAGAACAGGATCACACCGAAATAATATAATGACATTTCTAACTGCTCCGGCTTCTTTTCTCTTAAATATACAGATAAGGCCGCTGTACCACTTCTGAGATTTCCGATACACATCGTACTCGCATAAGAATGTCCGTTGACTTTTCGGAATGTCTGAACCTGCATTGCACAGGAAAAAGATACTAATACCGTTGCCAGCATGTTCCATCCTTCTGTTAAAAATCCAACAAAAAACAAAATTAAAATCTCCATCAATAAAATGGATTGTCTCCAATGAAGCTTCTTTGCGTATTTGAACCGTCCCTGTACCTGTTCTGCAAAAAACACACCAAATGCAAATGCAAACAATGGATACAGATAACGAAGTCCTGCCTGCCATTCACCCATCATAAAATGCTGACTCATCAGCACTACATTTCCTGTCTGCGCATTCGAAAACACTTCATCTCTTGTAAAATATGTATAGGCATCCTGAAATCCACCGGATAACGCCAGAAACACACTGGTAATAAACGCTTCCGACATCTGCCGTTCCGCCTGTCTGTTCTGCCCAACTTTCATCTCAATCAACTCTCCGTTCTTCTTCAAATAATATCAGACACAATATAGTTAGCAAGAACGATATGCCCTGCTTCAAAGAAAAACCGGATGTGAAACCCACACCCGGTTCTTCTTTGTCCGAAGTATATCCTGACGTTATAATGTCTCAGGTGTATCTCACGAACATATATTGTATTCTGATCATTCAGATATTATTTCTGAGGACCTGCTGCAACTAATGCCTTACCGGCTTCGTTGCTCTCATACTTAGCAAAGTTCTTGATGAATCTGTCAGCAAGATCTAATGCCTTTGTCTCCCATGCAGAAGCATCTGCATATGTGTCACGAGGATCAAGGATTGCCGGATCAACACCCGGAAGCTCTGTAGGTACTTCAAAGTTGAAGTAAGGGATCTTCTTTGTAGGAGCTGAAAGGATAGCACCGCTAAGGATAGCATCGATGATACCTCTTGTATCCTTGATTGAGATACGCTTGCCTGTTCCGTTCCATCCTGTATTTACAAGATAAGCCTTAGCTCCGCTCTTCTCCATCTTCTTAACAAGCTCTTCAGCATACTTTGTAGGATGTAACTCAAGGAATGCCTGTCCGAAACATGCTGAGAATGTAGGTGTCGGCTCTGTGATTCCACGCTCTGTACCGGCAAGCTTAGCTGTGAAGCCTGACAGGAAGTAGTACTGTGTCTGCTCTGGTGTCAGAATAGATACCGGAGGAAGTACTCCGAATGCATCTGCTGAAAGGAAGATAACATTCTTTGCTGCAGGAGCTGATGAAATAGGACGAACGATGTTCTTAATATGATCGATTGGATAAGATACACGAGTATTCTCTGTAACGCTCTTATCTGTGAAGTCGATCTTACCATTTGCATCTACTGTTACGTTCTCAAGAAGAGCATCTCTTCTGATCGCATTATAGATATCTGGCTCTGAATCCTTATCAAGGTCGATAACCTTTGCGTAGCAGCCACCTTCGAAGTTGAATACGCCGTTGTCATCCCAGCCGTGCTCATCATCACCGATCAGGAGACGCTTAGGATCTGTTGAAAGTGTTGTCTTACCTGTTCCTGAAAGACCGAAGAAGATAGCTGTGTTCTCACCGTTCATATCTGTGTTTGCTGAACAGTGCATAGCTGCCATTCCCTTAAGTGGAAGGTAGTAGTTCATCATTGAGAACATACCCTTCTTCATCTCTCCGCCGTACCATGTATTGATGATAACCTGCTCATGGCTTGTGATGTTGAATGCTACACATGTCTCTGAGTTAAGACCAAGTTCTTTATAGTTTTCTACTTTAGCCTTTGATGCGTTGTAAACAACGAAATCCGGCTCGAAGTTCTCAAGTTCTTCAGCAGTTGGCTTGATGAACATATTTGTTACAAAATGTGCCTGCCAAGCTACTTCTACGATAAAACGGATAGCCATACGAGTATCAGCGTTTGCTCCACAGAAAGCATCAACTACAAATAATTTCTTATTTGAAAGTTCCTTCTTTGCAATATCCTTAACGGATGCCCATGTCTCTTCTGTCATTGGATGATTATCGTTCTTGTAACCATCTGTTGTCCACCATACAGTGCCCTTTGAATTCTCATCAACAACAATATACTTATCTTTAGGTGAACGTCCTGTATAAATACCTGTCATTACATTAACAGCGCCAAGCTCTGTTTCCTGTCCTTTTTCATATCCTTCAAGAGTAGATTTAGTCTCTTCCTCGAAAAGTGTTTCATATGAAGGGTTGTAAACGATCTCTGTAGTTCCGGTAATGCCATACTTGCTTAAATCAATATTTTTCATTGTACACAAATCCTCTTTTCTTTCTAAGTATTATTCTATGGAGGTTAGTTTGTACTACCAACTTCCACAGCCAATTTGTATTATAGCCATCCCTAATCAAAAAGTAAAGAAAATCTTTACCGGATATGACTTTTTTACAATTTTTTTATAATCATCACGCCTGTATTTTATAATTTATATTTGTTTTAGAAACACAGACAGATTGCATAGACAAGTGCCGCCATGATCCATGCAACAACACACTGTCCGACCACAACTACCAGTGCCCATTTGCTTCCAAGTTCCCGTTTTACGGAAGAAACGGCTGCTACACATGGAGTATACAGCAGACAGAATATCAACAATGACAGAGCGGATGCCGGTGTCAGGATCTTATGGATAACATCCATGCTTCCGGTCAGCACAGACAATGTTGATACTACACTCTCCTTGGCCATAAATCCGGATATCAGTGCCGTCGATATCCGCCAGTCTCCGAAACCAAGCGGTGCAAATACCGGTGCGATCAATCCTGCGACAACTGCAAGGATACTGTTCTGTGAATCTGCCGTCAGGTTAAAGTGCAAATCAAAGCTCTGTAAGAACCAGATCACGATCGTTGCCACAAAGATAACCGTAAATGCCCGCTGTAAGAAATCCTTTGCCTTTTCCCATAATAACTGCAATACATTTTTCAATGCCGGCATTCTGTAGTTTGGAAGCTCCATAACAAACGGAACTGCCTCACCCTTGAATAATGTCTTTCTGATAATAAGCGCCACAAGGATTCCTATCAGTATTCCCACAACATACAACCCAACCATAACAAGTGCTTTATACTTTGGGAAAAACGCTGTTGCAAAGAATGCATAGATCGGAAGCTTTGCAGAACAGCTCATAAACGGGGTCAACAGGATCGTCATCTTACGATCACGCTCCGACGGAAGGGTACGGCTCGCCATAATGCCGGGAACCGTACAGCCGAAGCCAACCAGCATCGGCACAATACTTCTTCCGGATAACCCAATCTTTCTGAGTGGTTTGTCCATGACGAAAGCAACACGAGCCATATATCCACTGTCTTCCAATAACGAAAGAAATAAGAACAGCACCACTATGATCGGAAGAAAACTCAGCACACTTCCAACTCCCTTAAAGATACCATCGATCACAAGTGAATGAAGCACCGTGTTCACCGACCATGCAGTCAGAAGCTGATCCATCTGCGCTGTCAGATAATCAATCCCTTTCCCCAGCAGATTCTGAAGTACCGCTCCGATCACATTAAAGGTCAGAAAGAAGACCGCTCCCATGATCAATATAAAGGTCGGTATCGCGGTATACTTTCCCGTAAGAACCGCATCGATCCTCCGGCTTCTGATACGTTCCTTACTCTCTGCCGGTTTGACAACCGTTTGTCTGCAGATCCGCTGTATAAAATCGAACCGCATGTCTGCAATTGCTGCTGCACGATCAATTCCACGTTCTTCTTCCATCTGGCTTACAATGTGTTCTATCATCTCTGTCTCATTCTGTTCAAGATGCAGAGATTTTTCCATCTCTGCATCCCCTTCTGCCACCTTCGCCGCAGCAAAACGAACCGGGATTCCCGCATTCTCTGCATGGTCTTCGATCAGATGCATGATTCCATGCAGGCACCGGTGCACCGAACCACCATGATCTTCCGGATCACAGAAATCCTGTCTGCCCGGTCTCTCCTGATATCTGGCGACATGAACTGCATGTTCGATCAATTCATCTACACCCTGATTCTTGATCGCAGAGATTGGAATAACCGGAATTCCAAGCATACTTTCCAGCTGGTTAATACGGATTGATCCTCCGTTCTCACGAACTTCATCCATCATATTCAGTGCCAGCACCATCGGTATATCAAGCTCCATCAGTTGCATCGTCAGATAGAGATTTCTCTCAATATTGGTTGCATCCACGATATTGATTATGCCCTTTGGTTTTTCATCGAATACAAACTGTCTGGTTACAATTTCTTCGCTGCTGTACGGCGAGAGAGAATATACACCCGGAAGGTCAGTTACTCTTGTGTCCGGATATCCTTTGATCATTCCCTCTTTCCGATCAACCGTTACTCCGGGGAAATTACCTACATGCTGATTCGAGCCTGTCAACTGGTTAAATAATGTCGTCTTGCCACAGTTCTGGTTACCAACCAGAGCAAAGGTCAGGATCTCATTCTTCGGCAGCGGATGTTCATCTGCTTTCACATGATATTTTCCGCCTTCGCCAAGTCCCGGATGCTCTACTAAAGCTTTATCCTTTTTGTTATCTTTCCTATGTTCGTCTTCATCTGATTTTTTATCTGATACCTCGATCTGCTCAGCATCCGCCAGTCGGAGCGTCAGTTCATAATCATGAATACGAATTTCAAGAGGATCGCCCATTGGTGCATATTTGATCAGTTTAACCTCAATACCGGGTATCACGCCCATGTCAAGGAAATGCTGTCTCAGTGCTCCATCACCGCCAACTGTACAGATGGTTGCGGACTGTCCCTCTTTCAAATCTTTGATCGTCATTTGTATCGCCTCTTAACTCTTTATAATAAATATTTATCAATTGCTTCTGCACATCCATCATGGTCACAGTCATTGACAACAACCGCAGCAACTGCTTTTACATGTTCATTTGCATTTCCGACCGCAATCGCTAATCCTGCAGTTTCCAATATATTCAGATCGTTGTCTGCATCACCGACCGCGATCGTCTCTTCAGGTTCAACACCCAGGTGCTCACACAGCCGGAGCAGCCCGGTTCCTTTGGTAACTCCTGTCGCCGAACATTCCAAAGCGGTCTTCTCTGCATCCGCAAGAACAAGATTCAGTCCGGCAAGTCTCTTTCTGGTTCTCTCCCTGCCTTCTGTTGTCGCATGATACAGATTCAGCTTCGGGACCTCAAATGGATGTTCCTTATAATATTCATAGATATCATCGACCTGTGTTGTAACCTTCTCATACATTGGCCGATAGACGCCCATCCCAAAGCGTTCCATCTGGGGTATGTCCTTTTTCTGCACTATGGATTCGATTGCAAGCAGATGCACCATAAGATCTTCTTTTTTACTTTCTGCCAGAATCTTTTCTGCCAGTTCAATAGAGATTGAATTCGAATACAGGATCTTTTCCTCTTTTACATCATACAGGATCGCGCCGCTGGAGCAGACAACATAACGCAGCCTCGGAATCCGCTTAAAATATTCCCGAAGCTCTGCCACACATCTTCCGGTTGAAAGGATCACTTCCTTTCCTGCATCAAATGCACGATTGATTGCTTCCAAAGTATGTTCTGATATCTGTTTCCGTGAATTCAGCAATGTTCCATCCATATCGAATGCAATTAATTTGTATTTACTCATGTATATCTCCTGTCGTCTTATTGATAATTTTTATCTATAAGTCTCTCTATATATACAACATTTCAGTCCGAATGTAAATCAAAACAACAAAAAAGGACACCCTCGTGGCCCGGATGTCCCATGCTATAGCATTTTTTTGATTAAATAAATTATTTAACCTTGATTGTTACTGTCTTTGTATAAGCTGAGTAGTTCTTAGTCTTAGCAACCTTAACTGTTACCTTATAAGTACCTTTCTTGATACCCTTTGATAATGTAATCTTGCCATTCTTAACCTTGATCTTCTTGCTGCTTGCTGTATAAGTAACTTTAGCCTTTCCCTTTACACCTGTTGCTTTGAATGTGTAAGATTTGCCTTTCTTCTTGAAAGTCTTAGCCTTTGTTGCCTTATACTTGTTTGTAACCTTTACATTCTTCTGCTTTGCTTTCTTGATTGTATAAGAAGATGTTACAGATCCACTGTACTTACCTGTACCTTTAATAGTTACTTTATAAGTACCTGCGTTCTTTGTACTCTTCTTAGAGAAAGAAACTGTATAATCAGTACCTTCCTTTAATGTTACAGTCTTGCCATCTGCGTTCTTATAAGTCACTGTTTTAACACTAGGCTTCTGTGACTTATTATTAAATGTAAAGGATTTCTTTGAAAGAACAATTGTTGTATTGCCCTTTAAAGAAGCCTTACTAGGAGACTCTGTTGCAGCCATTGCTGTACAAGGAATCATCAGAGCGATCACCATGATAATAGCGATCAGTTTCTTTAAATTCTTCATGTTTTATCTCTCCTTCCTACCACATTTTGGATAAAGGTGTTTTCTCCCATTGTTGATAAATACTATCCTTTGTCGGAATCAAACACATATATGATAAAACAACTGTATGCCACGTACCAGTTGATTCACCCAAGCTTTTCATTTTATTTTTCCTTTTTACCGGAATATTTTTTTTCGCCATAACCGTAGCCATAGCCATAATCCTTGCCATACTTTCCGTAATAACTCTTATATGCTCTTCCCGATGCCTCAACACGGTTTAGTATAACACCCAATAATCTGCAATTCACCTGCTCTAACTGCTGCATGGACTGGCGAATCACATTTCTTGATGTCTCGCCGCTTCTGACAACCAAAACGGCTCCATCACAAAGGGATGCAACCTGTGCTGCATCTGCCACACTTCCAAGAGGCGGTGAATCTATAATAACATATCTGTATTGTTCTGCCAGCTTATCTAAAAGCTCCGCAAACCGGGCATCCTCTAATAATGCAGATGGATTCTCTAACAGGTTGCAGCACGGAACAATATATGCATTCGGAATATTTGTCTCATATACAACATCTTCATACTCGGCCTGTCCCGACAGGTAATAACCGAGATCCTTGATCTCCGACTCAGACTTCATATTGTGTCTTCCTTTGATCACAGACTTTCTGAGATCCACATCCAGGAATACGGTCGGGAATCCTGCCTCTGCCATCATCTTCCAGAGATTGATGGAGATTGTGCTCTTTCCCTCATTCGGAAGACTGCTTGTGATCAGAAGCTTCTTAGTATTCTTCCCACAGAATTTGATATTAATTCTAAGTCGGTTCATTGCTTCTTCTATTGCATATGGCATTTCATTAAAATCTATACTGAGTTTTTTCATTTGCTTCTTCCTTTCAGACCGGATTTTGCCTTATCTTTATCTGTTGCTGAATCTCCCTGATTGAACTGATCACTCTCAGGAATGGAGGTCAGCGGAACGATTCCAAAATACTTCTCCATATCTGAAGCGGTATGGATCGTATCATCTAACAGATATCTGATAATGATAACCAGACAATATAGGAATGCTCCGAGCAAAGCTCCGATCAATGTGAATTTCAGGTAACTCGGTCCTGCTTTCTCATCCGGTATTCGTGCAACCTGTGCAATATTAGGTGCATTGGTACTCATAGTCTCAGGCAGATACTTAACCGAAATTTCCGCAAGTGTATTTGCAATGTTCATTGCTTCTTCAGGATCTGTACTGGTAACTGTAATCTTCAATACACGGGTATCCGTTGGGTTCTCTAATGTGATCATATCTGCAAGCTGTTCATAATCATAACTAAGATCCAGCTTTGCAATTACCTGCTCTAATAACGGATAACTGAGCATCAGGTCTTCGTAGTCTTTTGTAAGAGATGTACCAATATTCAAATCAGACAGATTAACAACAGAATCCTCTGACGCTGATACAACATACAACTTTGCTGTAGACTGATATGTCGGTTTGATCAGAAAATAAGCACATGCATTTAACAAAACTGCTCCGAGCAGAAATGAGAGAACGATAAAATGGAGCTTATCCATCAATGCATATCCAAGATCGACCAGATCGATCTCTTTATCGTCTTCTTCCGCCTGAACAACTCTGATATAGTTGTTTTTTTCTTCTTTTGCTGTATCCGATTCCGATACTCTCTTGTTCTCTGTACTCATATTCTCCTCCGTAAAAAGTAAAACTACTTTTTATTCTTCGTATTCTTCGTAAAACAATTCTGCTATTGCCGCTTCCAGGCTCTGTTCGTTCGGCTCAAATGTGGCATATCCAAGTTCATCCGTTCCAACTGTACCATCAACGGAAACTTCTCCCTCATCCTTTTCCTTTGCAACCAGAAGCGCAAGCTTGCTAAATTTACTTTTATTGATGCTGGTAACCATATAGTCCTGAACGGACTCATACAGGTCTAGCGGATAGGTACTGCTCTGCTGACACTTTTCTTTGATGAGCCTTTTTAATTCAGTCATATATACAGCTTGTCTATGCATACGATTCTCATTTGTCTCATCAGCAACGCCCCATCTGTCATGAATAAATTCTTCCGCCTGTTTATCAGTCAGACAGATTGTTTCACCTTGCTTAAGATCCGGATCGATCTCGGAAAAATCATCTTCGATCGTAACCGTTACTCCACCGGCCATATGATTGATCGTACCGATAGCACCCATATTGACCGCTGCATATCCATCAATTTCCTGTCCGTGCAGATATTCGGATACAGCATCTACCGTATTCTCACAACTGGCTTCCAGTCCGTCGCCACTGGAATGCGCCAATGCAATCTGCATCTCCGTTTCTCCGAGATAAGAATTATCCAGATCAAGCGATTTTACATTTGTGATCGTATTACGATTAATCGCCATTGTCTTAAATGTTCCCGCACTGATATCACGAACCATAAGGATCAGTACATCATTCTGATGTCCTCCGTCATAATCCGTCACCTTTTCTACTTTATCATATGAATCTATACCCATAAACAGGTATGTCTCTATATTCTTCTTCGGAACATATTTCTTACCATTTAGCGTGACCACTCCAAGCTCCGTTTCATATGCCTGCTGTGCCCGAAGCTTCTGTCTGTCAATTACACGAAATACCATCGCCAATACGATACAGAATGCTGCAACAGCCACTATGGTAATCATCAGTTTTTTATATAATTTTCTTTTTTCCTGTCTGCTGTGAATCACTCGTGACATCTCAAACCACCCTTAAAACAGACTGCTTATCAGATCAGATCCACCTGTCGGAAATGCTTTTTCACATATAATCAATGCAATAAGTATCATAAATAAAACTACACTTATTATAATTGCAACTTTTTTCGACATAATCGATATCCTCCGTATTACTCTGTCACCTGAAATCTTATCCTTCGGCTGTTATTCCTGCATTTTATCATTCTTGATCTGCTGCAGCAAATCCACTCCATATTCATCCAAGCGTCTGATACAGGCTTCGCCTGCTTTTTTTCCCAAGATCTGTCGTCCCTCCATCAGATTCGGCGGACGATGATGAATTCCGTGGCAATCACTTCCTAAAATATGTGCCTGTCCTCTTTTGAACATCTTTATCAACGTATGTGACTGTTTCCAGTCCGATAAGCTCTCTGCATTGATCTGTATCGTTACCGGAAGTGACATCAGTTCTTCTATGTATTCTTTATTTCCTGCCGTTTTCATAAAACGTTCCAGATGCGCAATGATCAGCGAAAACTTTCTCTCCTCGATCAGATTTCTTACCTGATCTATATCCTTCTGTCTCCACATTCGGAAAGGCATCTCTAATAACATAATCCTCGAACCGTTAATTGTCAACCGATCTATCTTCTCGGCCTGATCCATTCCCTCAAAAAAGGCGACCTCCGCACCCAGTAAGATCTGTGGAGTGTCTTTACCCAATTGATCTTCTATCTTCTGATATGCTCCGAGCCTTTTCTCTGTAAATCGTTCGATACGGTCACAATCTGCATAAAAATGTGGCGTTGCGATCATGATGTCAACACCCGCTGCCTTACTTCGGCGAAGCATCTCTATCGATGTCTCTACATTCTTACTTCCATCATCTATACCGGGAAGAATATGAGAATGAAAATCTATCACTTTCATTATGGGACTCTGACCTTTCTATTTAAAATAAATAACACGGGATACTGTTTTTATAAAACAGTGGCAACAGATAATACAGTTAACATCCTGCTGTATCAATAGAATCTAGGTTATCAAACCTTTTATAATATCCTGTCACCCCACAAACGTACCAACTGCGTTCGTTTTTCTCAACAGTGATTATGCCACAGTGGGCTTCTAATGTAAAGATGTCGAATATAATTTCTGCATTTTTATATTAAAAGCCCCTATCATCCATTTATTTTTCGTCATTTTACCGAGTTTATTTTTTATGTCTTAATTCCTTTACAGCTCCGGAAAGCTTAATCGGATTACCATATCGGAGTGTTGAATTACGGAAGATCTTACCTCCCAGAACACCCATACCGATCACCGATATATATAAAATTATTGCTGATATAACAACTTCCCATGTTGCTACATCTCCCATCGCAACTCTTGCAAACATTGCACTGTAAGAACTGATTGGAAGATAAGAGCAAATCTTGATAACCAGGCCATCGACATTTGTCAGGTTCATAAGTACAACGAAATATACGATCATTACAATCATCTGCGCCGTACCGGCTGATTTGTTCAGATCCTCGATCTTAGATACCAGTGCTCCCAGTGCCCCATACATAAATGCATAGAACAGGAATCCACCAAGACCGAATACCGCAAATGCGATCAGAACATCAGATGGGATATTTAATACGGCCCCCATAAATCCGCCCCAGTATTCCTTATTAAAGTTATATGAGATCAGCAGGGCTGCCATGATAAGCCCTACCTGAAAGAACGTAGCAACTGTTCCGGCAAATACCTTTCCGAATAAGATATCTCTGGAGTTCGTTGTCGTTACCAGAATCTCGATCGAGCGGTTGCTCTTTTCATTTGCCACACCGGTTGCAATCGACATTCCATACATAACGATCAGCATGAAGATCACGATAACCAGAATATAACAATACCAATAATTGCTTGTGCTGTCCTTACCGAGGATAACTTCTTTTGCCTGGATATCTGCATAATCAAGACTCATAAGTTCATCAAAATCCAGATCATGTGCTTCACTGTACTGTTTCTTGGCAAGCATGGACAGATAACTGTCAAAGGCACCGGTGTAATCATCAAACACGCCTTTGTTATAAACATAATATGTATATTCTGACGTACTATAAACTACATAACCAAGTTCCGCATCTTCACTTTTAACCAGCGACTCTACTTCTGCTGCATCCTTACATTTCTGTAGCTTGACATCCGGATATACCTGCGCCAGCAAGCCTTCATCCATAATACCGGATGCATCATAGTATGCATATACGGATTCATTCTCCTGATCCGATTCGTCCTCTGCATCTGTCTCTTTATCAGATGAAAGGCTTCCACTTGTAAATGATTCCTTAATTCTCGGTGCGAACATGATGCCTACACAAAGAAGTGCCAGTAAGATTGTTGAAATCAGATAGGATTTACTGCCAAAATAATTACCCAGTTCAAACTTTAATATTGTACCAATCTTTTTCATATATCTTAACCTCTCTTTCCAAACAGACCCTTTTTCTGCTTTGGTTCAAATTCAGAAAAAGAAGTTCCGATATTATTTTTTTCTTTTATTTCTTCCGGTGTCTCCTCATCTCCGACTACCGATACAAATATATCATTCAGGGAAGGCTCATAGACACCATAACTTCTAAGCCTGATTCCCAGCTCTTTAAAACGGGAGAGCACCTGCCATTCATCCTGTTCCGACAGGATCTGTATCACAACATGATGCTTGTTATGACTGATCACCTGTACCTGATCTGCAAACTTATCACGAAGAACTTGTTCCAGTTCTTCCGATTCCATTCCGACAGCCGCAACTGCTTTGTGACCTTCTCCGTATTCTTCCTTAATCTTGTCAAGGTTCCCTGCCAGTGCCACTTCACCATGATTGATCACTACGATATCTTCACAGAATTCTTCCACATAGCTCATCTGATGACTGGAGAAGATAACGATCTTTCCGTCTGCGATCAGTTCATTTATAACATCCTTTAAGATCTGTGAATTCACGGGATCCAGACCGGAAAATGGCTCATCTAAGATCACGATGTCAGGATCAGCTACCAATGTTGCCGCAAGCTGTACCTTCTGCTGATTCCCCTTCGATAATGTATCCAGCTTCCGATTCTCGTATTGGATCACATCCAGACGGGTCAGCCATTTCCTCATATTTTCTTCCGCCTGCTTCTTATTCATCCCACGAAGCTTTGCCAGATATACTAACTGCTCACTGATCAGACGTTTCGGGTATAAGCCACGTTCCTCCGGCAGGTATCCGACCTGCTCCGGCTGATAGACAAAGGGTTCTCCATCTAATAAGACCCGCCCCTCATCCGCATGGAAAACATCCATGATGATCCGGATCGTTGTGGTCTTACCCGCACCATTTCTTCCCAGCAGTCCGAGTGCGCTTCCACCCTCTACCGAGAAATTGATCCCGTGCAGGATCTCTGTGCCATCAAAGCTCTTTTTGATGCCCTGTAATTCTAATTTCATATCTCTCTCCTTTTTATGAACCGACATTCATATCCCTGTTATGAATGTACGATCAGTTTCAGATTGCAATTTTCATCTACTATATCATAATTCAACTCTGAAACAATCTTTAATAATCTTAATTATCGTTTGTAACGGTTCATATTTGCCTCTATTCCGGTTCTATTCAAAAGTAAGGAAATCCTCAAATTCTATCTCGGACGGCAGTCTCAGATCCCCTCTTGGGCTTACCGATACCGTACCGACCTTTACGCCATCCGGCATACAGTTACGCTTGAACTGCTGACGGAAGAATCTGGTATAGAATACCTTCTGCCATTTCTTTATCTCTTCATCTGTAAATGTATATGCTTCTGTTTCCCCATCTTGCAAAGCTTCTACACTCTGTCTTACCGCTTCTTTACAAAGGTCATAGACCTCTTCCGGCTCCATGCCATAACGCAATGTGTAATACAAGAAGAAATCATGCAGGATATAGGATCCGACAGTATCCTCTGTCTTCTGTGCGATCGTTCCGTCAGCATTCGGCGGAAGCAGTTCAGGGCTTACAGGCGTATCAATGATATCTTCAATCACATCCTTGATTCCCGGGAATCCATTTCGATCCATATCATGTCCAACTTCATCTACCAGAGTCCGGACCAGAGTCTTCGGGATGCTGGTATTCACCGCATACATGCTCATGTGGTCTCCGTTATAGGTACACCAGCCAAGTGCAAGTTCTGACAAATCACCGGTTCCGATCACAAATCCGCCCTCTTTATTCGCTACATCCATCAGGATCTGTGTCCGCTCTCTCGCCTGACAGTTCTCATATGTAATATCATGTACTGCTTCATCCTGTCCGATATCTGCAAAATGCTGACGGACAGAATCTACGATACTGATCTCCCGGATGTCACATCCAAGCAGCTCCATAAGCGTAGTTGAATTGCTCTTTGTCCGTTTCGTTGTTCCAAATCCCGGCATCGTGATACCGGTTACTGTCTCCGGCGGCAGTCCGAGGTTCTTTACTGCCTGTGCCGATACCAGAAGTGCCAACGTAGAATCCAGTCCACCCGACACACCCACAACGATACAGGACGCATGCGTGGCTTCTATCCTTCTCTGCAGACCGGCAACCTGCATCGCAAAAATCGACCGACATCGTTCAAGTCTGTTCTTTGACGGAACAAATGGGGTCATAGACACCCTTGCGCATACTTCTTTTTTCTCTGCAAATACTTTTTCGCAGGTTACCGTCATGTATTCTCCGGCATCAAAATTCCGTTTGCACTCCGCAAAGGATTTGTTTGCCAGACGATCATGGCGGATCTTTGTCATATTAAAATCACGGATCAGTATACCATCTTCAAACGGCTTGATCTCGCCTAATAATTTTCCGTTTTCATACATCAGATTGTGGCCGGAAAATACCAGATCCGAGGTTGATTCATAGGCTCCGGCCGATGTATAGACATATCCACAGATACAGGAGGATGACATACTTCCTGTCAGTGTTCTTCTGTACTGTTCCTTTCCGATCACTTCATTGGATGCCGACAGATTGAGCAAGATCTCTGCTCCCTGAAGTGCCAACAGTCTTCCCGGCGCGATCGGTGTCCAGAGATCCTCGCAGATCTCCATACCAAATGTAACATGTTCCTCCTGCTGATTCGGATCTGTCATCTCGAGCAGAATGGAATTGCCAAATAAGGTTTCCGAACCGTCAGCCATCTCAACTGTCCGGTTCTCTACACGCCTTCCACTGAACCAACGTTTCTCGTAAAACTCGCCGTAATTCGGCAGATATACCTTCGGTGTAAGCGCAAGTACTGTCCCGTTCCATAAAAAAGCTCCACAGTTAAATAATTCTCCGTCTACTTCATATGGCACACCGACAACAAGTGCTGCACCCTTTTTACCGTATTCTGCAGTCATTTTCGCCAGTTGTAACAGTCCTTCTTCTGCTCTGTCGATCAGACGACGATTCACAAACAGATCACCGCAGGTATATCCGGTCAGCGACAACTCCGGTGTAACAATAACATCGACCTGTTCTGCATATGTTCTATAGACTGTTTCGATCTCCTCGCAATTCTTTGTAACATTGCCAAGGTGAACTCTTGGTGATACAGACGCAATCCTTACTAAATGCTTCATGGTTATTCTCCTGTATTTTATCATCTTATTTTTTATAACTAATCTGTTTTATTTGCTATTTTATTTCTCTTTTAGAATCGAGGTACGACAACCTTATCAAGTATCCCCGTCAGATATGCGATAGTTACTCCGTAATTGGTCATCGGTTTCTGCTGTTCCTTCGCATGGTCGATTCTGGACATAATATATTTGCGGTTAAACATGCAGCCTCCGCACTGTATGATAAGATCATATCCTGTCAGATCATCCGGGAAGTCCGTTCCGCTGACTATATCGATCTTCATGGTTTCTCCATACCGTTTCCGCAGCATCTTAGGAATCTTTTCCCGTCCGATATCTTCTTTTAACGGTGCATGTGTACAGCACTCTGCAATCAGCACATGGGATTCCCCATTCAGCTTTCCTATCGCATTTGCCCCCTCTATATAATATTCGATATCTCCCTTATATGCGGCAAATAACACAGAAAAGGATGTCAGCATGGAGTTTTCCGGCTTATGCTCATAGACATAGGCAAATACCTGAGAATCCGTTATGATAAGCTTCGGTGCTTCCGTCAGATGGGATAAAGCTTCTACATACTGATCTGTTGTCACACTCATAACAAGACATTTTTTATCTAACAATTCTCTCAGTGTCTGCACCTGTGGCAGGATCAGTCTGCCCTTCGGTGCCTGAATATCCTGCGGCATAACCAGCATAACCAGATCTCTCTTTGTTACCAGCTCTCCGAGGATCGAAGAAGCACCATATTGCTCCGGCAGGTTCCGCACAAGCTCTTTTCTTACCTGATCCATACCGGCTCCTGTCGCGACACTGACTATAACTGCATGCTGTCCCGTCTGTTGATACAGCTTTTCATTTATCTTCTCTGTATCATTCCGGATATCTGCCTTACCGATTACCCATATGACAGAAGTCTTCTTTTCTCTGAAATATTCATACCAGTGAAGTTCCTCGTCCATATCGGTATCTGTAAGTAATATGATCGCTATATCTGTTTTTTCCGCTGCAAGCTTTGTCTTCTCTAAGCGTTTCCCCCCCCAGTTCTGTTTCATCATTAAAACCTGCTGTATCGATCAGTGTACAAGGGCCGAGCGGATAGACCTCCATCGCTTTATATACAGGATCGGTCGTCGTTCCTGCAACATCTGCTACAATTGATATATTCTGCCCGGAAAACCGGTTGATAAAGGATGATTTTCCACTGTTTGTCTTTCCAAATACTCCGATATGAAGTCGATTTCCGGATGGTGTCTCATTTAACCCTGCCATGTGCTGCCCTCCCTGTTGTTATACGCTGTCTGCTTCAGCATTTATCTGCAATCTCTTTTATCTGTATGGAGCTCTTATTTCGATCATCTGTTAAAAACGGAAGTCTCTCTGACCTTCTGCGATATCATGTATATGATCCGCTGTGATCTGTCTGACCTTCTCATTCGGAATCCGCGCAAGCTCACGTTCGATCAGTTTCAGACCGATCTGCTTCGTCTCAGAGCTTGCATAGTCTTCCAGATATTCCTTAAGCGTCATAAGGGCATTTGGATGACAGCAGTTTAAGATCTGCATATTCTTACAGAGTGCCATAAAACGGTCTCCGGTCCTTCCTGCTCTGTAACATGCTGTACAGAAGCTTGGTATATAATCCATCTTCATCAGCCAGTTCACAACCTGATCCAGCGTTCTTGTATCACTGACATCAAACTGTGCCGATGTGATATCTTCTGATGTCTCCGGGATATCATATCCACCTACACTTGTTCTTGAACCTCCGCTGATCTGTGAAACACCAAGCGGCAACACTTTCTCACGAACTGCCTGACTCTCTCTGGTAGATATGATCATTCCTGTATATGGTACTGCGATACGGATCAGTGCGCAGATCTTTGCAAATGTATCGTCACTGATTCCGTTATCGAATACATCCGGGTCGATATCATCTGCACGTTTGATCCTCGGAACACTGATCGTATGCGGACCTACCCCATGAACCGCTTCCAGATGCTCTGCATGCATCAGTAAACCTGCAAATTCATACCGGTACATTTCCAGTCCGAACAGTACACCAAGTCCTACATCATCGATACCGCCTTCCATGGCACGATCCATGGCTTCGGTGTGGTAATCGTAATCATGCTTCGGACCTGTCGGATGTAATTTCAGATAGCTTTCCTTATGATAAGTCTCCTGAAACAGGATATAGGTTCCGATGCCTGCATCCTTTAACTTCGTATAATTCTCAACTGTTGTCGCTGCTATATTGACATTGACACGGCGGATTGCGCCGTTCTTATGTTTGATACTGTAAATTGTATTAATACATTCCAGAATATATTCGATCGGATTATTCACAGGATCTTCACCGGCTTCGATCGCCAGACGCTTGTGTCCCATATCCTGAAGTGCGGTAACCTCTCTTACAATATCCTCCTGGGTCAGCTTCTTTCTTGCAATATGTTTATTCTTGCTGTGGTATGGACAGTAAACGCATCCATTCACACAATAATTGGACAAATACAGCGGCGCAAATAACACGATACGATTCCCGTAATAATCTTCCTTGATCTCCCTTGCCAGATCATACATCTCCCGGATCTTATCCGGCATCTCACAGGCCAGCAGCACGGACGCTTCTCTGTGCGTCAAGCCCTTTTTTAGTCTGGCTTTTGCAAGGATCTCATCAACGATATGTACGTTATCTTTATTCGCATCGGCATATGTCAATGTCTCTCTGATCTCTTCATCTGAAATAAATTCTTCTGCTTTTAATGATTTTACATCATACACTTGTATCTGCCTCTTTTCTTCTGCTATATAATTCTTCTTCCTGTACAATCATCTGATCTGCCTCGTGTGTTCTATAAAATCAATATATCCGTGAGCAGACCTTTGTTATGCTTCAATCTATACTTAATAATAGTATAGTGGAACACTCAGAAAATATCAACTGCCATAAAAATGCAGTTATATAGTTATACAAATCATAAAAATGCAGCATATAGTTATCCTTTTACAATAACCATATCCTGCATTTTCACGTTCTGACTGTTCTCTTATCCAAGTGCTACATCAAGCACCATCATCAATGAAAATCCTACCGCAAACATGATCGTACCAAGATTCGTATGCTCACCCTCTGCCATCTCCGGTATCAATTCCTCAACGACAACATATAGCATAGCTCCTGCCGCAAATCCCAGAAAATACGGAAGCACCGGCACCATGATCGAAGAAAGTGCGATCGTAAGCAGAGCTGCGATCGGCTCTACGATACCGGAAAAGAATCCATAGCCAAATGCTTTCGGTTTACTGCAGCCTTCCGAACAAAGCGGCATTGACACGATTGCTCCCTCCGGAAGATTCTGGATCGCAATACCGATGGATAATGCAAGTGCCGCCGTCAACGTAATGTTCGTGTTGCCACTGATCCATCCGGCATAGACAACACCGACTGCCATTCCTTCCGGAATATTATGTATGATGATCGCAAATACCATCATAGTCGTACGTTTGAAATTGCTCTTGACCCCCTCTGCCTCCTTACTGTCAATATGCAAATGTGGCATCAGAGTATCGATCAGTAATAAAAATATAATTCCCAGCCAGAAACCGATAGTTGCCGGAAGAAATGCAAGCTTCCCCATTGCTTCCGACTGCTCCATCGCCGGGATCAGCAGGCTCCAGATAGATGCAGCCACCATAACACCCGCCGCAAATCCAGACAATGCTTTCTGCAATAACAGATTCATCTGTTTCTTCATAAAAAATACACAGGCTGCTCCTGCCGTCGTTCCAAGAAGCGGCAGTCCCAGACCAACAATTAAACTTAATATCATATATATTCACGCTCCATAAATTATTTCCATTTATTATATGAATCATCTCTCCTCTGTTTCCTTATTATAGCGGAATACTGTTATTTATGCCATGACCTGTTTTTTTCTTATCTGTATTTTTCTATCATTTGAGGTCTGTCTGCCACAGATTCTTCAATATATTTCATATTGCAAAACCGACCGTCGATGCAAGATTTAATATCCGGCTTCCGACGATCGGTCTATATTAGATAATATTCATTTGAAAACTTAATATTGCTGACAAATTATTTATATTTTATTTTACAGTTTTAAATAAATGTCAATAAACCTATCGACTTTAAGAACAGGATAAACAACAGGATCGGTGTTATGAATTTCACCATAACCACATACAGACCTTTTCTGCTGAATTTTTCTCCGTTCTTCTGCACTTCTTCGATAACCGTCTGCGGTTTGGAGATCCATCCGATCAGGATACAGGTTCCGATTGCTACGATCGGCATCATAATGTTATTACTGATGTAATCCATGATATCAAGGATCTGTGCGATCGATCCGTTTGGAAGCTTTACTTCAAAGTACAGCTTGTTATATCCAAGACATACGATCGTTCCAACAATGATCGCAACGATCAACTCAATAATACCGGCCTTTGTTCTGCTTGTATGGAATTCATCCATGATACTTGCCACGATTGCTTCCATGACAGACACTGCACTGGTAAATGCCGCAAATAATACCATTGCGAAGAACAGACAACCGATCACATTTCCCGCCTTACCCATCTGGGCAAATACTTTCGGAAGTGATACGAACATCAAACTTGGACCCTGTGCCATTCCCTCTGTTCCTGAGAATACATATACAGCAGGAATGATCATAACGCCCGCAAGGAATGCTACAACCGTATCAAAAATCTCAATCTGTCCAACTGATTTATTAAGAGCTGCATCATCTTTTACATAAGAACCATAAGCAATCATAATACCCATGGCAACAGACAGACTGAAGAATAACTGTCCCATTGCATCCAATAATACCGTAAAGAAGCTTTTCACAGTAAGTCCGTCCAGATTCGGAATCAGATATAATTTCAAACCTTCTACACCGGTTCTGACAATCCCATCATCTCCGGTCTTTTTGATCGTTATGGAGAAGATTGCGATTCCTATAACCAGAATGATCAGTAACGGCATGATGATCTTGGAAAAAGATTCAATTCCTTTATTAACACCACGAAATACGATAAATGCCGTAACGGCAAGAAATATCAACATCAAAATGACCGGTTCGATATCTGATGTAATAAAGCCTGTAAAATAACCGTCCTGCGCTGCCTCTGTACCCTTACCGGTTAAAAATGCGAGGAAATATTTGACAACCCAGCCACCGATCGTTATGTAATATGGGAAAATAATAACCGGAACCAGACTGGCAATGATTCCCAGAAATCCCCATTTCTTATTCAGCTTCTTATAAGCGGTAAGCGGACTCTGCTTGGTCTTCCGACCGATTGATACTTCTGTCACCAAAAGTGTATATCCAAATGTCAGTGCAAGGATCAGGTATATAACCAGGAACAGTCCACCGCCATCCTTTGCTGCAAGATATGGAAAACGCCAGATATTTCCTAGTCCTACTGCGCTTCCCGCGGCCGCCAGAACAAATCCAAGCGAGCCGGAAAAAGTATTACGTTTCTTTTCCATGTTTTGTTTACCCCTGTCTGTATATCACAGACTCTTTCTGATTTATTTGTTATCCTCTTAGATTCTATGGAAGCTTCTCCAAATTCTCTCATAGAACAAACACTTTTCTAATATAGCATACCAAGCAGTCATCTGTCATCTGAAAAATTCTACTTTTTCTACGAACTTACTCATATTATGCCGCATACGGTCAGATTACCTTTTTGCCGATCCATCTGCCGCTCAGGTACCGCCGGATGAACAGCACGCCACGTACGAACTGATCCATGATCATAGCGACCCAGACACCGAATACACCCATACCCATATATTTGCCGAGCACATAACTGAACACGATACGACAGATCCACATCGTACAAATGGAAACGATCATACTATACTTAACATCACCGGCTGCACGGAATGTACATGGAAGCGTAAATGCTACCGGCCAGATCGTAGATGCCGCGATACCATGAAGCATCAGGATCTTCTCGGCAGCAGACTGCGCTTCGTAAGATAGTCCATACGCTTTCATGACCAGAGGAAGAACCGCAAATGTAAACAATACCGTAACTATGATACATATATATGCCATGGTCAGAACTTTGATCGTATAATATTTTGCCTGCTCGTAATCTCCTGCTCCCACGCATCTTGATACTACTGTGACCATGGCAAGGGATGCCGCCATACCCGCCATCAACTGGAATCCGGCAATTACATTACCGACTGCATTTGCAGCGATCGCATATGTGCCAAATGTTGAGACAAGGCTGAGCACAAGGATCTTACCAAGCTGGAACATACTGTTTTCCAGTCCGTTTGGAATACCTACCAACAGAATGCTTTTTAACATATGCCAGTTTGCCCGATAATGCAGACTTTTCTTTATATAAATACGTGTACTGTCCTGCTTCGCCTGTGCACTTTTCTTCGGAATCAGCAATATGATCATAATAACCGCTGCCGCAAGTCTGGAAACCAGGGTAGGAATCGCAACGCCTTCCGTTCCGCATTTGCATGCATAGATCAAAATGGCATTTCCCGCTACATTGATCCCGTTCATGATCAGAGATACCCGCATGGATATATTAGAATTACCGATGGAACGGAAAATAGCCGCACCGGCATTATAAAGTGCCAGAAACGGAATCGATGCGTTTACGATCATCATATAAGTATCTGCATGACCATATACATCTGCTTCGATCTGACCAAACACATGATTTAGGATCAATCCCTTGCCTGCATACATTAGCGTCATGACTCCGAGCGACAGGATCAACGAAAACCATATGAGCTGTGTAGCTGCCTCTCCCGCCTTTTCTTTATTCTTCTGTCCCAGATACTGTCCGACCGTAACCGCACCCCCAGTCGCAAGTGCTGCAAAGAGGTTGATGATCAACTGAAAACAACTGTCTACCAGCGATACACCCGAAACAGCCGATTCCCCTACCGAAGATACCATGATCGAATCCGCAAGTCCGACTAACATCGCAAGCATCTGTTCAATGATCAATGGCACATATAATCTGACCAGATCTTTATTTGAAAATAAATATGTACTTGTATCCCGTTTTTTCTTATGTTTAAACACAATATTCCTGCTTTCTTTTTTATCCAATAATGAATTATACTCATCTCACATTTTACATGCAAGTTATATCTTTTCTGTATTTGCGTCTTTATCAGCATTATCTTTATCTGCTTATGTTTTCTAAAATAGGCTTTTTATTGATATTCTGTTACCATTCTGTTAGAAGAACATTACAAAAACATGTTATGCACTTTTTACCGATATTTAAGGACTTTTTCTATGGAAACGCTAAATTATTTGTGTTAGTATGTTGCTTGCGCATCAGATACGGCTTATCGTATCTGAATAAAAAGGAGGAATACGAATGAAATGCAATTTACAAAAATGGCACAGATTCAGATTTCTGATTCTGTCGCTGTTACTTATCTCGGCTACACTTCTCTTCTGTCATCCATCGGTCAGTAAAGCAGCTCCTGTCACTCCGGATTCTGCAGAAGAAATTCCTGTTGTAAAAAACGGATTTATGAAGGAAGCAGACGGTACACACTATTATGTAAATGGAAAATCCTTAAAGGGGAGACAATACATAGGGGAATATACATACTGCTTTAATCCTGCAACCGGAGTCATGGTGACAAACGGTTGGTACACGACAAAGGCAGGTAATAAATATTATCTGAAAAAGAACGGAACCGCAGTTACCGGAAAAAAGACAATAAACAAAAAGACTTATATCTTTTCAGATAAGGGCTGCATGCTAAAAGGCTTCTGTAAGGATTACAAAACAGGCAAACGATATTATACCGGAACAACCAGCGGTGTTATCAAGACCGGTTGGAAGATCACTCCGAAAAATTCCCGTATGTATTTCGGAAAAAGCGGTGCTGCTTATACCGGAAAACACAAGATAAAAAAGCACTGGTATTATTTCAAAAAAAACGGTCATGTATACACCGGAAAGTTCAAAATCAATAATAAACTATACTATGCAACAGAAAAAGGTGCGATCAAAACCGGAGCATTCAAAGTCGGTAACAAAAGATACTATGCTACTGATAAAGGCGTAATACGAACCGGCAAATTCAAAATCGGTCATAACACATACTATGCAACTAATTCAGGTGTCCTTAAAACCGGACTGTTTAAGATTGGAAATTCTACCTACTATGCAAATGCAGTAGGCGTGATCCAGACCGGAAAATTCAAGACAGGTAACAAATGGTACTATGCCGATGCATCCGGAGTGATTGAAACCGGAAAATTCAGAATCGGTAACTGTCTGTACTACACAGATAAAAATGGTGCTATCTACCGTACCGTAGATGGAAATAAGAAAATGGTAGCTCTGACATTTGACGATGGACCATCTCCTTATACTCCTATCGTACTGAATACTCTGGAAAAATATGATGCCGTTGCAACCTTCTTCGTTGTCGGCAACCGTGTTCCTGCTTATCCATCCTATGTAAAACGGGCATATAACCTGGGCTGCGAGATTGGTACTCATACTTATGACCATGCATGGCTCAACCAATTATCGGCAGCCGGCATCAAAGATGAGATCAAAAAAGGATCAGACGCCATTGTCCGTGCAATCGGTGTAGCACCTACACTGATGCGTCCACCCGGTGGCTGTATTAACGAAACTGTACGAAAGAATGTTGGGCTTCCGATGATCCTGTGGTCGGTCGATACCAGAGACTGGGAAACAAGAAGTACTCCTACAACGATCACAAGAGTAGTAGATGGGGCTTATGACGGTGCTGTCATCTTAGTTCATGATCTGCATGAATCAACAGCTATTGCATCAAAGACATTTATTCCGAGACTGATCAAAAATGGTTATCAGCTTGTAACCATCAGCGAAATGGCTGAGCTTCGCGGTATAACAATGAAAGCCGGAGAGACATATAATTCATTCAGATAATACACAGGAGCCTTGTCCTGAAACAAGCTCCCAGACATATTTCCGCTTTACAGAATGAGATTTCTTATAATGAGAATCTCCCTGACAACGCAAAAAAATAAGATGGAATCTTACCACCCCATTGTAATAAGATTCCATCTTTTTATTATAATCACCATAAAACCCCTGGTAATTTTTTATCTGTTGTATTTCTTATGAGCTGACTATAGCATGCCATTTTTTAAGCGTCAACCCATAATTGTCAGATTTTACAGGCATTTTGTCAAATATTCAGAAAATTAATTCAGGCGGTATAAATACAATACTTCGTACCTACACCGCCTAATAAAATTAAGTGCTATTCTATTACTTTCCTATTACTTTAAAGGCTTGCCTGTGAGAAGCTCATATGCCTGAAGATATTTGTCAATTGTCTTCTGAACGATCTCATCAGGAAGCTCCCAGTTGTTATCCGGATTTGCCTTTAACCAGTCACGCGCAAACTGCTTATCAAAGGATGGCTGACCATGTCCCGGTTCATATCCTTCAGCAGGCCAGAAACGGGAGCTGTCCGGTGTGAGCATCTCATCACCGAGAACAATATTGCCATTCTCATCCAGACCAAACTCGAACTTGGTATCTGCTATGATGATACCTCTTGATAATGCATATTCTGCACACTTCTTATATAAAGCGATTGTATAGTCACGAAGCTTTGCGCCATATTCTTCGCCCTTGCCAGGAAATCTCTTTTCCAGATATTCAACACTCTGCTCGTATGAGATATTCTCATCATGATCTCCGATCTCTGCCTTTGTGGAAGGTGTGTAGATCGGTTCCGGAAGCTTATCGGATTCTTTTAATCCTTCCGGAAGCTTGATACCGCATACTGTACCGTTTTCTTTGTAGCTTGCCCAGCCACTTCCTGTGATATAACCACGAACGATACACTCAACAGGGAGCATTTCCAACTTCTTGCACATCATACTGTTTCCGTCAAATTTCTCCTGCCGGAAAAATTCAGGCATATCCTTTACGTCAACCGAGATCATATGGTTTGGAAGAATATCTTCTGTCATATCGAACCAGAATTTGGACATCTGTGTCAGGACTGTACCCTTCTTTGTAACGATATTCTTTAAAATGACATCAAAACAACTGATACGGTCTGTTGCTACCATGATAAGGCTGTCACCATTATCATAAATCTCACGTACTTTACCCTCTTTAATCGGTTTCATTTCCTGCATTTTTGATACCTCGCTATGATTTTATGATTTGTATTTTTTACTCTTACAAACTATCACTATCTACCTTTAATGTCAAATAGGTTATATGATTTATTGTAAACGTTTTTATTTTAAAAATCCATTGATAATCTGCTCTTCCGCTTCTGCCTCTGTCAACCCAAGTGTCATCAGCTTGATCAGCTGCTCGCCTGCGATCTTGCCGATCGCTGCCTCATGGATCAGGTTTGCATCAATGTTATTTGCCGTCAGCTTCGGACTTGCCGATACGCTTGCACTATCCATAATGATCGCATCACATTCACTGTGACCCTTACATTCATTATTGCCATTGATCGTAGAATAGAATTCCTGTCTGGACTGATCTCTTGCAACCGATCTGGATACTACATTTGCACTGCAGCCTTTTCCGTTTAAATCTACATCAAAATCAGTCTTTGCATACTGCTTCCCATGTGTCATTATCTTCTCGCGGATCTCTAAGGATGCGTTGTCCTTTAGATCACCGCTGGTCTTTCTGACGGTCGAATCAATTCCCTTGATCTGGGTTGTCTCCATCTCCATCGATGCGCCTTCCTCTAAATGCACGATGGTTTCAGGATTCATGATATTCTCGCCATTTCCATCTCCCTCACCATAGTGACGTTCGATGTATTTTACCTTTGCATTTTTTCCGATATAAAATGTATGGATACCGTCATGCTTGGAGGTATCCACACCACAATTATGAATACCACATCCGGCTACGATCGTAACATCGCAGTCCTCTCCGATATAGAAATCATTGTATACCATATCCTGCAGACCGCTCTTACTCAAAAGAACAGGGATGTGCACACTCTCATTTTTTGTTCCCGGTTTAATGATGATATCGATTCCCGGTTTATCCTCTTTTGTTACAATATCTATATTTGCAGTTGTATTTCTACTGTCAAGCTGTCCGTTGACACGAATGTTAAATGCGCCCTCCGGTACATCATGAAGTCCTGCTACCTGCTGCAATAAACTCTTCTGAATTAAATCCATGTTCTGTTACCTCACAACTTATTTCTGTTTTTCTTCCAGCACCTTGCAGGTGGCTGATTCACCGGTCAGTCTTGGCATGATCGCATCTCTGCTTCCGATTGCATCAACATGACCATTTGCGATCACAACAATCTTATCTGCTATATTAAGGATTCGCTCCTGGTGGGAAATGATCAGGATTGTTCCGTTGATCTCCTCCCGCATCTTCTCAAATACCTTGATCAGACTGTTGAAGCTCCACAGATCGATGCCTGCCTCCGGCTCATCAAATAATGACAGCTTCGTACCTCTTGCAATGATCATTGCGATCTCGATACGTTTTAACTCACCACCGGAAAGACTTGCATTTACTTCACGGTTCACATAATCTCTTGCACATAAACCGACTTCGGAAAGGATCTCACAGATCTGTGAAACATTCATCGTTTTGCCGGATGCTATAGATACCAGATCTTTTACGGTAAGCCCTTTAAAATGAACCGGCTGCTGAAATGCATAGCTGATTCCTTTCTTTGCACGTTCTGTTATATTCAGCTCTGAAATATCTTCGCCATCTAAAAGAATCTGTCCGGTCGTCGGTCTGATGATTCCTGCTATGATCTTTGCAAGTGTTGATTTACCGCCACCGTTAGGTCCGGTAATTGCTACGAAATGTTCGTCTACTGTAAGGTCAATGTCTTTTAATATTGCTTTCTCTTTTCCATCCTCATTTACAATATATGAGATGTTTTTTAACTCTAACATAGTTCCTCCATCGCTGTTTGTATTTTTTTAAACACACTGTTTTATAGTATATCCTAAAATCCCCTATATTCCAATATTCTTTTAGTATTTTTTCCAGTTTCCGGCGGAAGTATGCGTAGTTTTTCTTCCTATAATTAAAAATAAGTCCATCCGGTTGTGTGGGGGGTATGACTGTATTCACCCTATATGACATTTATGAGGATTTCGTTGTGAGCTGCACATTGTCAGTAAATACGAGTGCCTGTCTGAGCCGAAGGCGAGTTGGCACAGGAGTATTTACGGATCAGACATGTGCAGAGAACAGAAACCGCAGTAAGTCATATAGGGTGAATACAGTCATACCCCCCACACAACCAGATAGACTTATTTTTTATAGGTGTTTTATATAAATTAAGAATTTCTCTTCTTTGTTAATACGCCTGCGATTATGAATATAACACCAAATGCTACGGAGATAACGCCCCAGATTACCAAATCGGCATAGGAACCTGCACATATAAGGCCGATCAATCCGCCGACTATGTAGAAGCCTGCACTTGTGAATGCGCCGCCTGCTCCGGTTGACTTTCTGGTTACAATTCCAACGATTCCTGCAACAAGGAAACAAACTGCAAGTAATACACCTGCAGAGCCTCCGGATTCCCCGTTTTCTTCCAGTGCATTTGATAATCCTGCCGCACAGGACTGAAATGTTACTAAGACTGATAACACGATTGTTATGATCCCTGCTACGAGTCTGAATGTTGATAAAGGTTGCTTTGTCTTTTCCATAATAAATTCTCTCCTCTTTCTGCTGTTATAAGTGTTCTTGCTATTATATTAAAATCCCCCGGCATCAGTCATCATTCAGGGTATTTTGATATAATTACAACCACTGCATATTCTATCTTATAAAATTATCAGAAAGAGCTGGTGTGCTGTCAGCACACTATCGGAATATATCTTCTACTATAACGAATACAAACACTACTAAGAAAAACCATGCCACTGTATATAAAAATAATCCAACCAGCTTCCATATCTTCTTCGGTGAACGTACAAGCGGAAAATAATTCCAAACGTCCAGATAATTATTCCAAAAAACGGAGTAATAATAAACATCATAAAATATACAAAGCGATTTACATATAACCAAGTTCCGGAGAGCGGTTCTCCATGATCTTTTACTTCTACTGTCAGACAGAAATATATCCAAAATATATAATAAATGGCTGCAACAACCATATTCAGGACTTTCCCTTCCCGAAATCCCGGCGGCAGAAAACGAGTCCATGCAGGGCGGATTTTCCCTTTACGCTCATAAGGATCTGATATAGCAGATGTTTCAACTGTAACCGTTTTATCATTCAACGACTCTTTATCCGTATATGTATCGAAACACATACTCTGATAAACAGCTTGCATCATTTCCTCTGCTGTCTGATATCGTTTCTCCGGATCGATCTGGGTTGCTTTTCTGATTATCTGTGACACTTCCGGATAATCTTCATAGATTCCGTCCCGGATTAATTTTCCACACAACATATAATTTAATAATACGCCAAGTCCATAGATATCCGTCCGCGCATCTGACTGCAAAAAACCGTATTGCTCCGGTGCTGCAAATCCTCTTGTACCGATCAGCTCGGTATCCCGATTTCTCTCTGCGTCAAAAACTCTTGCGGTATTGAAATCGATCAGATATACAGATACGATTCCCTGCCCCTTTTTGAAATCTCCCTGAAGCATTACATTTGTCGGCTTGATATCCCGGTGTACGATCGGCGGTATATGACTGTGCAGTTTTTCTAATGTCCGGCAAAGATATTCGATCACCCTGCCGGCAGCATCCAAATCCAGGCATCCAAATTGTTCAATATATGTTTCCAACGTGATCCCCTGTATGTATTCTTCGATCAGATATAACGTACCATCCTCTTCCATACATTCATAAATCTGTGGAACGTAAGGGAGTTTTGATTGCTGTAGCCAATCATATATAGATTTGTCATATTGCGTCAGAATTTTTTCCACATAAATCTGTCCGGTCTCTATATGCCGCACCAGAGAAATTCCCTTTTTATGCTCTACTTCTTCCAGTCTGCGATAAAAGGACAGACGACTTTGTATTTCTAAATTCATATCATTTTCCTATTGTTTATCTTGAAATTGCATTATCGACAAGTATAATAAATATTATATGGTACTGATAAAAATTATCAAGGGAAAGAATACAGGATCGATCATGAAAACGACCAGAACAACAGATCTGCTGAATGAATTATCAACCGATGATTCAAATATACATTTTAAATCTTTTATAACATCTCATGCAGATGATATGTCCTGTGACAATCTGCAGGATTATTTTAATCTGTTCTTTAAAGATCACCCGGAACTTCTGATCGCCGATGTCATAAAACGAAGCAATCTGGACCGCGGCTATGCTTATCAGATCTTAAACGGCAGGAAACCACATCCCGGAAAATACAAGCTGGTTCTTCTGACATTATGCGCCGGAATGAATTTGAAAGAGATCCAGCGTGCACTTACAATCTCCGGAAATGCCGTATTGTATCCCAAATTTCCACAGGATGCTGCCCTGATCGTATGTATCAATCAGAACTGTACTTCTGCATTTGAAGTGATGAATTTCTTTGCGGAAAATAATCTGGATTTTCCTGAATAAACGGAGGTATATCAAATGGATACTTTTAGAAACATGAGAAACGACAAACTGGCGAAAGCCATGATAAACAAGCTGGCTGCCAGAAATATGGAAGGCTTCTATGTCCAGACAAAGGAAGAAGCTAAGGAGCTTGCACTGAGTCTGATCCCGGAAGGAAGCTCTGTCGGCTGGGGCGGTTCCATGACCGTAAAAGCAACCGGACTTTTAGATGCTGTTATCGAGGGAAACTACAAAGAGCTGAACCGTGATACGGCAAAAACACCGGAAGAAAAAGACCGGATCTCCAAAGAGTGTTTCTTTGCAGACTACTTCTTAACAAGCTGCAATGCGATCACTGAAGACGGCATAATGGTAAATATCGATGGCAATGGAAATCGTGTGGCTGCCATTGTCTACGGTCCTTCCCATGTTATCGTGATCACAGGAATGAACAAGGTAGTACGAACAGAAGAAGATGCTTTAAGCCGTGCAAGAAATGAAGCAGCTCCGATCAATGCACAGCGCTTCGGACTTTCAACTCCTTGCAGCACAACCGGAGAATGTGCAAACTGTCTGTCACCGGAAACAATCTGCTGCCAGTTCTTAACCACCCGCTATTCCAAGCACAAAGGCCGTATCAAGGTCATTCTTGTAAACGAAAATCTGGGATTTTAGAATAACAGACAAATTTCAGGGGCTGTTTATTATTATTGCGCAAGACACTTTCGTTCTATCCTACTCTGTATAACTTCGAACTAACCTCGACAATACCTCGCTAAGTTCTCAGTTATCAACGCAACGGTACATAAGGTTGCAAAATACGCAACCTAAGTACCGGCGCTCGGACAGGCTTGCTACATAATAATAAACAGCCCCTGAAGTTTGTCCGTTATCCTTCTATCGAGATAATCTTCTTTTCTTCTACTTCCGGCTGGTCGTCGAATTTTGGTACATAGACATAAAGAACGCCATTTGCAAATCTTGCTTTAATATCCTGTTCACTGACTTTATTACCAACATAAAAGCTTCTCTTATAGTGACCGGAATATCGTTCCCTCTTGATATAACTTCCCTCTCTGCCTTCATGATCTGATCCGGCATAACTTGCAAGGATCGTCAGATATCCGCCTTTTAATTCCGCCTTGATGCTCTCCTTTGGAAATCCCGGCAGATCCATCTCTATCTCATATCCGTCCTTTGTTTCGAATATATCAGTTGCCATTGTAGTCATGGTACGAAGTCCGGAACGGCTGCCCCAGAAGGAATCATCAAAAAAGCCATTCATCATCTCAAAATTATCTGAAAAAATACTTGGTCTATCCATCCTAATTACCCCATTTCTATTAATATTTCTGGTTTTATATCTGTTTTACATTACCAACGTTTTCTGTATTTTATTTAGAGACACATATTATAAAATATCTTTTCGTTATTTTTACGCTTGCTTTATATTATTTATAGCACCTTTTGTTAGCACTGTAAACAATTGAGTGCTAATTTAAATATTATCTTTTTGTAAACTTCTCCTCCATTACGCGGATACCATGATAGAACATCTCATTAATCGGAGTTGGCACGCCAAGCTCTTTTCCCATCTTTATGACATTGCCGGCAAACATCTCTACCTCAGTCAGCTTCTCTGCTTCCAGATCCTGCAGGGTTGATGGTTTGTTCTCGGGTGGAATCGTCTTTACTGTAACATCCTGCTCCGCTATTTCTTTTTCACCTATATCGATTCCCTTCTTCTGCGCGATCGCAGCCACTTCCCGCATGGCATTGTCACGGATCCAATTCGCACTGTCGCTGATACGGAAAAATCCAAATGGGATACCGAGCAACGCACAGGTCATATTTTCTCCAATATTGCACATGTATTTAAACCAGAGTCCCTTTAACATATCCGGATCGATCTCATATGGAATATCGGCATGATCAAATACTTCTTTTACAGCAAGTACACGATCTGACAGAACATCATTTTTCTTCTCTCCGAAGTGAATCTTGCCCCAGTACGGATCAAAGTCTGCTTTTCCATCTTTCATAACAATGGACATTCTCATATATGCATATAATACATGTTCTTCGCCAAATGCCTGAATCAACTGTTCCTCACTGTCTACACCATTTAGCAAAGACAGGATCAATGTATGTTCACCTACCTGATGGCGGATATCTTCTATTGCCTGCACAAATCCATAGCCCTTTACACCGATCAGGATCAGGTCCGCCGGCTCTCCCTGTTCTTCGGGTGTCACGATCGGAAATCTGTAGTTGACGCCATTGATCGTAACTCCTTTACTTTCCAGGCGTTTTTTACGTTCACCACCTGCAATAATATAAAAATCATCTCCAAATGCTTCATATAATCTTGGTGCAAAAAATACACCCATGGCTCCAAGTCCGATCAATGCAATTCTTTTGATCTTCATATTTCTTATTCCTCTTTTCCACTATATTGATTCTTTGTTTAACATTCTATCCTGTTTTGGTGTGATTCCACGCCATCTTTTATATGTCCTTATAAAATGACTACAATCAAAAAATCCTGTTTCCCCCGTTTCTGAACATTGATTTTTTCTGATTTTCTGGCTATGGCAACTAGCAATGATTGTATGCGTGACTGCACGGCAAACATATACATTGCTGCTTTTGTCTCATACTCTGATACAATATCGCATGCAAGTGAATTAATCTCACCCAGAGTATCCTTTTCGTGCAAAACAATACAACAGTCTTCCTCCGCTGTCCTCCTCACAAAACAGTCATACATCTTCTGCAAATATGCCTGTGGGATATTTAATGTATGAATGTTGAACTTGATAACTGCATACCAGACGTTTTCTGTTCTCAATCGATGCCCCGATTGAGGGTGTTTACCTTTTCGCAGTCTGCTTCCAATAATCTGCGAAATGATCTTGCGGCTGTATTCAGTGGATGCTGGCTGTCATATATCATGCAGATATGCCGGTCAGGAATTTTCTCCTTTAGGACTGCCTGTATTACTTCTCCGCGTTCGAGCGCCTCACCTGCCATGGATTCCGGTATAAATGCCAGTCCCAGCTCACAACAGACAAGCGGCAGGATCTGATCTGTTGTCGCAGCCTCCGTATCCGGTGCAAATTCTATCCCGTGCGATAAAAACAGCCGCTCATAAAATCGAAATGTCATCGTTTCTCTTCCAAGACTGATCAACGGATAATTCTTTAATTCTTTTAAAGACAACGTCTTTCCCTGCAGCTCTTTAAAGGATTGTCCACCGATCAGAATCTCCCGAAACGATCTCAACATTCTGGTTTCAAGAGGCGAGTCTGCTTCCACCGGTGTCGACACAACAGCAAAATCAATCTTACCGCTCTTTACTGCATCTACTGCCTCCGGCGTGGAATGATTATAGATTCTCAGTCGAATTCCCGGATATGCAGTATGAAACGACCTTAATTTATCAAACAAATATATATTTAACGCTGTCTCGCTGGCTCCGATCGATATACTTCCATGTACCATGCCCGAATAGTCCGCCAGTTCATCCTCTGCCGTTAATAACTGATGCATAGCTGCCGACACATACATATATAGTTTTTCTCCCTCCGGTGTAAGCTGAACGCCCCGGTTGGTTCTTACAAATAAGGTACTGTGCATCTGCTGTTCCAGACAGTTCATCGCTCTTGTAACATTTGGCTGGCTACTTTCCAGAACCTTCGCAGCCTTTGTAAAATTATGATATTTTGCCACATAATAGAAAATTTTATAATATTCAAAGTTAATATTCATCTGTCTTCTCCGTTTCTTTTATCATATCAAATGATTATGTCTGTCATATCAATTATATCTTTTACTTATCTTTTTGCCAATAGTATAATTGTGCAGAACAGAAAAAGAAAGGAAGTCGGTTAAGCATGAACGAAACTACAATTTTTCCACGAGAAAAAAGAGCAGATTTCTTATTTGAAAAAATCCTGAATGATCCATGGGCATGTGAGAAATTACAGGAAACATTTGCAAATTACCTGTGCTATAACGATGATGCTTACGACGCACCACTTCCGGCAGAAGAATTTGCACAGGCACTATTCAATTCCTATCATAACCGGGATCTGTCTGCATTTCTTATGGCGATCTGCAACAATACCCTGTTTGATCTTCTGCGCAATTCCTTTCTGATCCCATATCGATTCAACGCAGATGGCAAAACAAATCCTGTTATTATGACAGATGACAATGGTCAGTTGCTTCCTGAATACAAAACTTCGATCCGGGAAAAAGAATATCGTCATTTTCATAAGATCTATCAGGCACTTAGAAACAATAAAAATATCTATCTAGCCCGCGCATACAGATACAGTCACGATTATGCCGCAAATGACATGAAACCGGAACAGAAGATTCTGGAAAAAAGTGACGGTGTACTGTTGATCCGCGAGCTTCCCGATACTGTAAAGCAAAAGGAGACAGAGGCAGAAGCATATTCTGCTGTATGGGATCTTATGATCGCACTGGAAAAGGAGCTTCCTATGTCCTACATTTTCTACGGGCAGGATTCTCTGGTGAAAAATAATTCCCGATATGATGAAATCGGCATATTCCTTCCAAATTCATTATTCCTGACGAATCTGGAACATCATATTGAAAAAGCGGAGGAGATCATCTATGCCAAAGAACAGTAATTATACAGATATCATGGAAAAAAACCATATGGAAATTCCATGGCATGATTATGTAAAAAACGATAGCAATGTCCTGATCGCCAAGGCGGGGCTGATAGAAAAAGCCTCTGTTATTGGAAGGGTCGGGTTAATTATGCTCTCCTGTGGAACAGGTGCCTGGCGTGTTCGTACTTCCATGAACCGCCTGTCCAAAGAACTGGGCGTAACCTGCACCGTTGATGTCGGATTGATGTCCATTGAATTCAACTGTTTTGATGGAACCGACTGCGTTTCACAGTCTCTGAGCATTGCAAATACCGGTGTAAACACCTCGAAGCTCTATCGGATGGAACAATTCGTTGATAATTTTCCAAAAGAAGAAGCCCATCTGACGGGTGAGGAAATCCACCGGCGTCTTGATCAGATTGAGAAGATTCATACACTTTATTCACCTGCAAAACTGGGTCTGGCTTCAGCCCTCGCCTGCTGTGCATTTACCTTCCTATTAGGCGGCGGTCCTGTTGAAATGATCCTGGCTTTTATTGCAGCCGGTGTTGGAAATGTCATCCGTACCAAAATGATCAAGCACCATTTTACCCTTTTCTTTAACATAGCAGTATCCATATCAGCCGCATGCCTGACATATGCCATCTGCTTTCACCTTGCAGAAATCTTCTTCCACGTATCTGCACTCCATGAAGCTGGCTATATCTGCTCAATGCTGTTTATCATTCCCGGATTTCCATTCATAACAAGCGGCATTGACCTGGCTAAACTGGATCTTCGGTCCGGGCTTGAACGTCTGAGCTACTCTGTCATCATAGTTTTAGTAGCCACTATGTTCGCCTGGATCATGGCATTGCTGTTACATTTTCATCCTCAGGATTTCTCCTCTTTGAATCTGGCTGTAGGTACAAAGCTTATCCTGCGGATCATTACAAGCTTCTGCGGAGTCTTCGGTTTCTCCATTATGTTTAACAGCTCGATTCCGATGGCTGTCACCGCTGCCTGTATCGGAGCAGTTGCAAATACTCTCCGGCTGGAGCTTGTCGATTATACAAGCACTCCTCCGGCTGTTGCCGCATTTGCAGGCGCATTAACCGCAGGTCTTCTTGCCTCCGTTATAAAAAGGAATAACGGATATCCAAGAATCTCTCTGACCGTTCCGTCCATCGTTATCATGGTTCCGGGACTTTACCTTTATCGTGCTTTCTATAATCTTGGTATCATGTCTTTAACAGAGGCTGTTTCATGGCTTTCATCTGCGATCATGATCATTATTACTCTGCCTCTCGGTCTGATATTTGCAAGGATCCTGACAGATCGTACTTTCCGGTACTGCACCTGATTCATGTATCGGACGCAAGCCCTTATTTATCTTTTATGTTGAAAAATTATCATTGAATTATGTCGTATTCTGGCATATAATATTTCCAATATTTATATATTCAGGGAGCTGACAAATTAGCCGGCTGAGAGGAGAATGAAGTTCTCGACCTGTGAACCTGATTTAGGTAATGCTAACGTAGGGATGTGTATTAGAGGTGCCCTGCGGCATCTTTTTTTATTGCTCTGTGGCAGATCGGGAGCACCACTTTCTGCCACGTAAAATAACATTGGTTGTGATAAGGAGGATAATATGGAAAATTACACAACACAAATGGACGCAGCCAGAAAAGGGATCATCACTCCGGAGATGAAGATCGTAGCGAAAAAGGAACATATGGCTGTCGAGGCGCTCAGGGATTTAGTTGCAAAGGGACAGGTTGCCATCTGTGCTAATAAGAAACACACCTGTCTGAATCCTGAAGGTGTCGGCAGTATGCTGCGTACCAAAATCAACGTAAACCTTGGAGTATCCAGAGACTGCAAGGACTATAACATTGAGATGGAAAAAGTAATGAGCGCAGTTAATATGGGCGCAGAGGCGATCATGGATCTGTCCAGTCATGGAAATACACAGCCATTCCGTCAGAAGCTGACAAGCGAATGTCCTGCCATGATCGGTACAGTTCCGATCTATGACAGTGTCATCCACTATCAACGTGATCTTGCAGAGCTGACAGCAAAGGATTTCATCGATGTTGTCCGTCTTCATGCAGAAGATGGTGTTGACTTTGTAACCTTACACTGTGGAATCACAAGAAAAACGATCGATCAGATTAAGAAACATAAACGTAAAATGAACATCGTAAGCCGGGGCGGAAGTCTTGTATTTGCATGGATGAGTATGACCGGTCAGGAAAACCCGTTCTATGAATATTTCGATGAGATTTTAGATATCTGTGAGGAATATGATGTTACGATTTCCCTCGGAGATGCATGTCGTCCGGGCTGTCTGGCAGATGCGACTGACGTATGCCAGATTGAAGAACTGGTACGTCTGGGCGAGCTGACAAAGCGTGCCTGGGCACACAATGTACAGGTTATGGTGGAAGGTCCCGGTCATGTACCACTTAACCAGATCGCTGCAAATATGGAAGTTCAGAAGACCTTATGCATGGGTGCCCCATTCTATGTTCTCGGGCCTCTGGTTACAGATATCGCTCCCGGTTACGATCATATCACCAGCGCGATCGGTGGTGCTGTTGCTGCCATGAACGGAGCTGCTTTCTTATGCTACGTTACCCCAGCCGAGCATCTTGCACTTCCAAATGTAGATGATGTAAAACAGGGTATCATCGCATCGAAGATCGCTGCTCATGCAGCCGACATTGCAAAGGGTATTCCGGGCGCCAGAGATATCGATGATAAGATGGCGGATGCCAGACGTGTCCTGGACTGGGATGCACAGTATGCCTGCGCACTTGATCCTGCTACAGCCAAAGCGATCCGCGACAGTCGTATGCCGGAGGATGATCACTCCGATACCTGTAGTATGTGCGGCAAGTTCTGTGCTGTCCGCAGTATGAACAAGGCTCTCGCCGATGAGTACATCGACATTCTGTAGTACGAACGCAAATAAAATGGGCGCTATGTATTATCGCAACTAAATTTTCTACCAGAATACACATGTCTGATTCACTCATGCTTCTGTGCCAACTCGTCCTTCGGACTCAAACAGGCACCCGCATTCGTTGACAATGTGTATTCTGCTGACGAAAATTTAGCAACCGACAATAACATAGCGCCCATTTTATTTGCTGTCGTATTGCAGAATGTACTCCAACTCGCCTTCGGCTCAGACAGGCACCCGTATTTACTGGCAATGTGCATCGCATGACGAAATCTTCGCTAATGTCAATATATAGTTAGTCAATGACAGAGAACCGCCCATTTTATTTGCTGTCTTATTGCAGAATGTAAAACATGCAGTTCTTAATAATCAGAATGTGTTCCAACATCTTTCTTTCATAAAATCTGCAATAACAGAGATATTTTCACCTTCAGCTAAAAAGCCTCTCCCGTGTTTGCATTCCTCCAATATATGCATTCATCTTTTCTTGTCATACGATGGATGGTCGCCGCGGTCAACCACAACCTCGTATCCGATTCCCTGCATTCTCCGCATCATACAGCCACAGCACTCCGAGGCTTCTTCCCCGGTGCAGATCTTATTGTCATATAACAGATATTTTTTCCTGACACCGACCGGTGACAGATTCGGCATCACAACATTTGCCCCGGCAAGAATCCCCTTCTCCCTGCCAAGCGGATGGATCGTGCCAAGTGCTGTTGTCGCAGGAAGCAGCACAGTAGGATGGATCAGACGGATAATTGACAGCAGCCGTAAGGTCATCTCAAGTGTTCCGGCAGCCTCTTTTCCAAATGGTGTGTCTGCCTGCGGAATAAAAGGTCCGATTCCGCACATTTCCGGTTCCAGTTCTTTGATCAGACAGAGATCCTCATATAGCGTATCGACCGTCTGATATGGTGAACCGACCATAAAGCCACACCCGGTCTGATAACCGATCTCTTTCAGGTCATGCAGGCACCGGATCCGGTTGTCAAATGACATTTCTCTCGGATGAAGCTTCTCATAATGTGCCTTATCCGCAGTCTCGTGACGAAGCAGATAACGTTCCGCCCCGGCAGCAAAATACCGCTCATAGGCTTCCCTGCTTTTCTCTCCGATTGACAATGTGATCGCACAGTCCGGATGCTGGTGTTTGATCTCTGATACGATCTCACAGATCTGGTCATCTGTATAAAACGGATCTTCGCCTCCTTGTAACACAAATGTCCGAAAACCGAGCCGATATCCACTCTGACAACAGTCAAGAATCTGATCTTTGGTCAGCCGGTACCGATCAACATGGCAGTTATCTCTTCTTATTCCACAATAAATGCAGTTATTTTTACAATAATTTGTGAACTCGATCAGTCCACGCATATAGACTTTATTTCCATATACCTTCTGCGCTTCCGTTCTGGCACATACCATCAATTCTTCGATCATTTCCTGATCGTCTGTTCCCAGCAGAAGCTGAAGCTGTTCTTTTGTAATATTCTGTTTATCGCGAATCTCTGTTATCAGTGTATGCATAAACGGTTTCCATCCTGTTTTTACTTATAAATAGTTTATCACATTTTTCTCTTATACAACATCCACTTTTCCGGATTGCATACAAACGATGCAAAAAAAGTTCAAAGATATTGCATTTCTGTGTCGGTTTATATACAAAAATGATGCATTTCAAATATATGCTAGATACATCAAATAAATGAACAACCGCTCATGCCCGGGCAGCGAGTTTCGACAACAGACCATATGTCTGTAGATGACCAATAATATAAATACTTACATGAAACCGGAGGAACTTGAGGACATGACAACTCTTACAATCAAAACAAATGCACTGGATAACAATATACGGATCATCAAACGTCTGGCAAACGGCGCAAAGGTCATAGCAGTATTAAAGGGGAACGCTTATGGGCTTGGACTTACAAAATTTGCATCGTTCTTACAATCAAAGGGTATTGATAACTATGGTGTAACCGAACTGTCAGATGCTGTCACCTTACGCAGAAACGGAATCACGGGAAATATCCTGCTGATGACTCCATTATATAACTCAGAAGATATCACGACTGCGATTGATCACGATATCACGCTCAGCATCACCAGTACCGACTGTGCGCATGTGATCGATGAAACGGCCGCCTACATGAACCATCCGACAGTCCATGCACATCTCTGCATTGACACCGGATTTGGCAGATACGGCTTCTTATGTTCAGATGAAAAACAGATTGCCAATACAATTCAATCACTGAGGCATATAAAAATCACCGGCATCTTCTCTCATTTTCATGCGGCAGCCTGCAGAAATGAATACTATGTGAAGAAACAGTTTCAGGATTTTACCCATCTCTGTGATGCTCTCCGGAAAGATGGCGTCCCGGTAGGCATCCGTCATATCTCATCTTCAACTTCGATGATAAAATATCCTTCCATGAACTTAGATGCCATCCGCATCGGTTCTGCTTTTCTTGGCAGACTTGCGGTTCCAAATGATTATGGTTTTCGTGAGGTCTGTAATCTGTCCGCCTATGTGGACGATATCTATGAACTGCCGGCCGGTCACAACATTGGCTATGGTCACAGCTTTAAACTGTCACACAATGCAAAGACAGCCGTTATCTCCGCCGGATATTATCATGGGCTTGGAATGGAACGCCACACCGATTCCCGAACAAATTTCTTCTCTCCGATCCGTATTTATTATAAATTAAAAGGCACTTTCCATAAAAAGACACCGGCTGCCAGCTTTAAAGACTACCGGCTTCCGGTGTTAGGTCAGATCAGTATGAACTCCGTTATCGTGGATACAACCGGATGTAATATCTCGGTAGGTGATACGGTTACATTTCCGATCAATCCAATCTTCGTCAACAGCGCTGTTCCGCGGGTGTATATGTAACCTGTCTCATGTTGTCCGGGCGACTGCCGGTACGCGGGTGTATATGTATCCTGTCTCATGTTGTTTGAGCTACTGCCGGTACGCGGGTGTATATGTATCCTGTCTCATGTTGTCCGGGCGACTGCCGGTACACTTTGTACTGTCGTTTGCTTTTTTTCGTTATGAGATGCAAATTGTCAGCGAATGCGGGTGCCTGTTTGAGCCTGAAAGGCGAGTTGGCACAGGAGCATGAGCGAATCAGACATTTGCAACGAATAGAAAAAAACAAGACATACAAAGTATACCGGCAGTATCCCGGACAACATGAGACAGGATACATATACACCCGCAGAATAACAGTAGCCCGGACAACATAAGGCAGCCAAACTTTATATCACATGGATGCGACAGGTGTTACTATCATATACTTTGCATCCCCGGTCAGCGGATCACGGCGTTTGTAATCGAATAATATATAGCATACTTCAGACAGACGATTTCCCGTCTCTCTGTTGTAATAAATCTTTTCTATGTGTGTCATTCTGGACATAGATTTCCAGTCACAGCCATGATAGTCTTCTTCCCGAAGGTATCTGTGGTCGTTGGCCTCACGGATGTAGAAGTCCCGGAACAAATCTCTCACACCCTCCTGTTCCGGGGCGAAATCCGGCCGGGTCTTCATATTCTCACGAAGATATAAGTCAAATACCAGCATTTCCCGAATCAGTTCTGTCTTCTCAGGGAAGTGTTCTTCTGCAAAATGAAGCAGTACATGATACCGATAGATTCTCGCCGGTGTCTGGATAAAATATCCCTTTTCATCATAATAAGAAGCAAGGCTCGCATAAAAATCAAACGGCGAATCAAATTCTTCCACCAGGAATGGCAGCGTGCTCTCAAACTGACAGCTGTTATAATAAATCTCTACCATTTCTTCGATCTGCTTTAATCGCAGGATCTCATCATAAGATATCCACTTTGTAAATAAGACTTCATACGGCGGACAGCTCGTATACTGTAAGCCATACCGTTCTGCATTGTCATGCATCTTCGAACCCTTTAGTACCTTTAAAAAACCTAACTGAAGCTGCTCCGGCTTCATCGCATATACATCATTAAAGGAATGTGCAAATGATTCATAATCCTCATACGGAAGCCCCGCGATCAGATCCAGATGCACATGCACATTATGTCCCTGATGGATCCGGGCAACGATCTTTGCCAGCTTATCAACATCCATTACACGATCGATCTCCCGTATCGTCTGCAGATTTGTCGACTGTACTCCGATCTCCATCTGTATTGCCCCCGGCCGCAGACTGTTGACCAGCTCCAATTCTTCCTCATTTAAAATGTCTGCTGCGATCTCAAAATGAAAATTTGTGATCCCATTGTCATGTTCATTGATATACCTCCAGATCTCCATTGCATGTTCATGGGAACAGTTAAATGTCCGGTCTATAAACTTTACCTGTTTTACCTGATGATCCAGGAAAAACTGCAGTTCCTTCTTCACCAGATCAAAACTGCGGAAACGAACCCGTTTGTCAATCGACGACAGACAATAACTGCACCGGAACGGACAGCCTCTGCTGCTCTCATAATAAATGATCTTATTTTTAAAAGTGTCCAAGTCATAATACAGAAACGGAAGCTCCGACAGATCGGTAAGTCCTCTTGGCTTCGTACAAATAATATCTTCTCCTTCCCGAAGCACCAGTCCGTCAATATCTCGAAAATTTCCGGTATCACGGAAATTTTCAATACCACAGGAATTCCCAGTATTACAGGCATTCCCAATATCATAAGACTTCCCAGTATTATGAATATTTCCAATATCAAGATATCTTCTCAACACATCATAAAAGGTTGCCTCTCCTTCTCCAACCATAACTCCTGTAAGCTCCGGCATCTCCGCAAGAAGCTTATCAGCATCATAGGTTACTTCCGGACCACCGACCCAGATATCTGTATCCGGAAGGAGCTTCTTCAATTCTTTTATGATCTCACGGATCATCTCGATATTCCATATATAACAGGAAAATCCAACTGCATCCGGTCTTCTCTTATAGATATCTGCAAGAATCTCTCCCTTTTGATTGTTGATCGTATATTCTGCGATCCCGATATATTCTGCAAGAGACGGCTGTCTCTTTACCGAATAAGAATACAGGGAATAAATACCCGGATTTGAATGAATATATTTTGTGTTTAATGCTGCCAGTAAGAACTTCAAGGAATTCACGACCTCCTACTATATGATTTTCTGTATCTTTGCAGGCTCATTCATAATAATCTCTTTTTTCATATTTCCGATATATGAAATTATTTATCTATTTCAAGGATTATACCACAGATAAGATTTATTAAGCTACAAAATCCGGAATTTGCCTTTACTTTAGAAATCGCGGATGATAGACTAAGGCTGTAGACAAAATTATATTATAGGAGGGTATCTATGAACAAAAAAATGAAACACTTATTACTGGCTTTATGTGTCTGTATCTTTGGTCTTATGATGACAGGTTGTGCATCAGAAACTACAACTACCATAAAAGTCAAATCGGCAACTAAGGCTGACTTCTCTATTCAGGTTGGCTATGACGATGAACTGTTATCCGCTATTGCAACCATGTGTGAAACCACAACAGAAGATCTCATCAAAGAACTGAAAGGATCAGGAGCTGTATATGCCAAAAAGACAATCAACGGCATCACCTACCACACCTTTACAGCATCTGCAAAAAATGCAAAAATGACAGATATTGAAAAGCTGTTAGAAGAAGCCGGATATACAAATGTATGTCTTACCAAGGATTTCTTCTATGCAACCTTTGATCCTGATAATGCCGCAAAGAACATGTCTTGTATCGCAGGGCTTACCAGCAAAGCAGCAGAGCTTCAGGCTAACGACAATTATGATCTGTCAAACATCCAGTTCTTTATGAAGACCAGTGTTACCATGAAGTCCAAGATCAAGACAACAAACGGTAAACTGTCCAACAAGTCAAAGGCAGTAAAATGGACGATCAAGGATGCTTCAAAGAAAAAGAATCTTTACGCTTCTACAGCTAAGACAACCAAGACAGCAAAGACAACAGCCGTTAAGAACAACAAGTCATACAAAGCCGGCAAGAAGATCACAGTATCAAACAGCAAGAGCCTTGTAAAGATGAAACTGGACGGCAAAGCAGTTAAGAAGAACACAGTCGTTAAGAAAAAGGGTACACATACCCTGACCATCTGGTCAAAGAACGGCAAGGTTCAGAACGTAATCTTTACAATTAAATAAGACGATTTATCACATAAAAAAACATCCATATCTTTATATACAGCATTTATCTGTATTATAAAATATGGATGTTTTAATTTTATAATTTTATCTTTTATCATAGACAAGAATCCATCTGCTCTATATTGTTGTGAAGCAGATGGATTCTATACTATAACCACATTATTAAAGTTCTTTATTTCATCCAGACATCGATATCCACCGAGCCGGAGATTCCCGGCACACTTCCCTCGCTGGTGTACTGCCAGCCGGTAAACAAATATGGGAAATCGGGTACATTGGAATATTGTGCCAGCCACAGCTGATAATCTCCCAGCCGATCCATATCCAGATTCTGTGCATACCAGTTCCTGTTTGCATAGATCATCGGTGTATATCCTGCATCCTTGATCGTATCGCAGAATCCAACGATTGCATCCGTCCGTTCCTCATTTGAGATATCATTGGCACGGGCGCCGTCCGCTTCCATCTTCTCCGTATCGATCACTACCGGATAACTGATCTTATAATCAGCAATGTTCTTGAGCACATACTGTGCCTCTTCCACGCCTTCCTCGTAGCTTACCGCCTGTGTATAGAAATATACACCGACCGGCATCTTGCTTTCGAGTGCAGTCTCTATATTCGTTACATAATTATCATCCAATGCCAATCCACCCTGAGTGTATCCACGATAACCAAGACGGATCATTGCAAACTGGATACCGGCTTCTTTTACCTGATCCCAGTCGATCGTTCCCTGATGACCGGATACATCGATTCCCAGCTTTGCCTTCTTGATATTATCATCTGAATAACGCATATACCCATCATCATCCATCTGAAATCGTTCCAGATCATAATTATGTCTGGCTACCTTGCTACTGATCTTATAGAGCTGGCAGGTCTCACGATCATCACCGACGATGATATAACTCTGCTTGATATAATTCCAGTAATTCTCGTAGATCAGATTTGCGAGTTCACCCGGTGGAAGCTCCACCCCATAAGTTACTTCTGTATATAACGTAGGCTTCGACCTTGTCGTCTTATTATGCTCCACCCCTATACAGATACCCGCTATAATACCGATCATAATACCAATTATAATGCATACCGCATATTTCATACGTTTTTCAAGTTGTTTTTTTCTGTCTATTTCTCTCATGTCTGCCACAAGCCGTTTAAAATTGGATTCGCTCTGTACCAAGTCTCAATTGAATAATTTTATCATATTTTCGTCTGATCGCATGGCGATATCGTCTTGCCACATCATCCGAAAACATATCTGTAATATCTTCTTTATTCAGAATCGCTCTGTCATATAACACTCTGTATTTGATATTCCAGTCATACATCAGACTTGTACAGTTATCGATACTTACCTTTATAAACGAGCCTTTCTTCTTTCCTGTTAATACTTTCAGATTTGCCTGCTTTCTGCCAACAGAATTCTTGACATCAAACAAAACCTCAGCCCCCGGAAACCGCTGCCATATAGCATCAAGAAACGCCTGTAGTTTCTTTGTTGTAAAATACTTCGTAACATCACAGCATACAAATAATATCGCTTCTCCCTGATTCTTCTTAACACTGTCAAGCCAAGTAAAATCCAAAATAGATTTTCCAATGTTCTGCTCCCTATCCTTGCTCTCCAGCATTCTGCGGCGAAGTTCCATTGTCTCAGGCATATCAACATTATACCATCGGATCCTTCCGTTATCCATCCGCGAAAACATGGTATCAAGTTCCGCCCCGACATTTACAATGATCCCATCTGCATACCTCATAATAAACTGTTTTACCCGTTTGTCAATCTCTACGATTCTTCCCATCTTAACCAGACGATCATATTCCGAATACATCGCATTCAGATCCTTATGGGAAACATTCAATTTGGTTGCGAGCTTAATAGATTCATCATCCTGATAAATCTTTGGATAGCGTTCCGCCACCATGGATCTTGCCCACACTGCCCGCTTGATCTCCGGGTTTACGAGTTTTGCTTCATCCTTAATACTGTCACTGATACGATTGATGATCATACGGCACTCAGGAATATGAGGATGCTCGATATAATCATGAGGCATCCCGAAATATTCAAAATAATGGATTCGAATCTGCTGTTTCTTTAGTCGATCATACAGATATCTTGCATATCCGTTTAACAGATCATCTTCTACCGTAAAAATGGCAATCTCATCACAGATATCAGTCAGATCTGCGTATACCGGACAGGTATATTCATTTTGATGATACAAATCCCTGATCCAGTATTTTCTCAAAAATTCTTTTATTCCTGGACGATAATAATACTTCCGCATCTCCTTCTTTCGATCCATCATTAGGTTCGCCATATTACCATCCATAAATTCAGTATCCATCGCCGGAGATAACAGAATCAGTTTATCCGGTCTCCTGATACCTTCTTTCCATGAAAGAACTGCCAGTGATAACGCAAGTCCGCCACCGGTCGAATCTCCGACTACTACCAGTCGGTCGATTGACATTTTCTTTGTCAGATGACGATATGCTCCGATCAGCATATCAAATGTATCCTGTGCACAGAACTCCGGTGTCAATGGATAGATCGGAACAATCGCACCGTAACCATTTTTCTCGATGACGGATGCAACAAATTCCCACTGATTTCTATTGATCTCCATGCAATGCCCGCCGCCGTGAATATAGAAAAAGAAATTTCTAACCTCTTTTCCTTTTGGCTTCACATAATAACATACACCAAGCTTTTCTTCGACCTTTGTGATCTCAAACTCATCCTGCATCCACTTTGGAGGAGTGCTGCATTCGTATTTTCTGCCCTTCAAGACCTTTTTTGCAATGTCATCTGCTTTCATACGTTTATCATCGAGCATGATACCTTCTATTTTCTCTTTTATGATAACAAGACTGTTTTGTGTACTCATATACTTTCTTCCTTAATATACACGTAACCCATTTTTACCTGTTACCATTTTCACATAACCATGGGTGAATATCAAGTAAAATTTAATTCTCAGCTATAAATCCCCAGTCTTCATCTGCCGTAATATTAAGGCTCTCAGACAGTGGCACAGGATCTATGAGATCACCCGTTACGGCATCTAAAATTACCAGCTGAGACGTATATGGATCATCATGATCATTATCTGCTTCCTCATGCCTGCTGAATATCCATGCAGGCACAAAACAGTATGTATCCTGATCCTCAGTCTGCCTCAGACAATATCCAAGCTCCAGATGATCAAATATTACTTCTCTGTATCCGGTCTTATATTTCTTATAGAATTCAGGTATTGCTTTCTCTGCCTTCTGTATCATTTCATCAAATGAAAGTAATGTGACCGAGTCTGTCTGTCCTGTCGGTTCCAGATAATCTTTCCAGCCGGCATTGATAACTCCATTTCCATCTACATATATCGTGTAGGATTCATGCGGAAGATCAAGTTCTATATCACCATCTTCCCCTGACAGATAATCAGTATCATAATATGCATAATCAGCAACCATCTGTGTACCCGCTGCCCGTCCATACAGGAAAATATAACCATCCCATTCACTTGCACCGACAGGGTTGCCGCTGTCATCATAATATGCCCACATCAGATCACTGACACCTTTAACCTGAACATCACTGATTCCCAGATCCAAAAGAAAATCATCAGCGATCGTCTTTGCTTCATCGACTGAATAGATACACTTGTTATCATGCACCATGGCTTCCGTTTCTTCCTCTGTCGTTCCGTCCTGTCCATTTCCTTGTGATGATTCGGTTTCCGTTTCCATGGACGCCGACTGCTCCTTATATTCTTCTACAGACATCATCGGGAGCTGGATCATATCCACCTCGGAGGCTCCATCCTGCGGACGATACTGTATCAAACTCTGTGTCATCTTAAAATGCGCCATCGGATATTCTGCACATGGAAAACCAAGCTCGAATTCTATATCATTACAGATGCCCTTATACAGATCAGCGGAATAATCAATAGCTGCTGCTCCATCCTCCGATGCTGCATCAAGCATTTTTTCCAGTCTCTTTATCTCATCTGTATACTGCTCCTCAAAGATTGCTTCTCCGTTTTCTTTTCTTGCTTTTGCATCTTCGTATTCCTGTTTTGCCGCATCCAGTTCATTTTCTATATCAGCTTTTGTCTTTGCTTTCTCACCACTCAGCTGAATATCCCGGTCAAATACTGCATTTACCACCTTTTCTTTATATTCCGGCGTCCTCTTCCTCTTTTTCACATATTCACGGATCGTACCTGACGTATCAAATGTCTGAATCCGGTCTGCTGCGATCTCGATAGATTCCAGCTCACTGTCTGCCGGATCTATCATCTGATGACAGGATTCCGGTATATCATAACCGGCAGAAACCGTTCCACTGTCGCCATTTGCATCCAGCCCTGTCTGTGTCGTTTCCTCCTGCTGCACGGAATCATAATCGATATCCTTCTTCCCACAGCCGGAAGTTATGGCTGTAAACATTAATGTGCCTGCAAATAACAACGCCATTCCCTTTCTTTGTTTCACCCTTGATTTTTTCATATTGATCTTCATCCTTTCCTGTCTTAGAATTTCCCGTTTTCCCTCATATTTCAGATAAAGTTCTGATACTGTTTATTATTTGCTATTCTGTTTCTACATTCATGGTCCGATATGTACCAAGGGCCTTTGATACTTCCACGATATCAATATAGGAACCGTCTGTTGCATCAAGCACCACCATCTGATCCGGATTCGACTCACCCTCAACATTTCCATTATCGTCTGTATATTCTTCAACCTGCGTAAATATCCATGCCGGTACATATTCAAATTCCCCCTCCCGCTCGCCCTGTCTCAGGCAATAGCAAAGCTGCAGGCGGTTATATTCAATCGTTTTATACTGTGTACTGTATTTTGCATAATATTCCGGGATTGAGGAATCTGCGCGCTCCATCAATTCTTTAAACGAGAGCATCTCTGCCGCTTCCGGTTCTTCCTCAGAAGAAAGATTATTTGTCCAATCCGCTCCGATGACACCATTATCATCGACTACGATCGTGCAGGAATCCGTAGGAATGGTTACTTCAGCATGTATCTGTGTAAAATTATCAACATTCCACGCATATAGTCCCTCTCCGATCGACTGATCCTTTATCATATGGTTGAATGTAAAATAATATCCATCGACATTTATCTCTACCGTACTGTAAAAATCATTATAATCCCATGCGAGCGCCGATGTCGAACTAAGAGACATATCATTACATCCGACATTCTTTAGAAAAGCTTCTGCTATTTCAAGTGCCTCCTGTTCTAAATACTTACATTCATTTACCGCCTTCTGTGCTTCTTCTGCTCCTGCATTACCATTTTCTACGCTTCTGTTTAATTCTATATACTGTCCACTCCTTATCGAATCCATCGGTTCATCCGGTGACCGGTACGATATTATATCCTCTTTTAATTCAAGACTGTAATCTGTATCTTCATCATTTGGTGGTGTAAAAATAAACTCATGATCTCCGATCGTTCCCAGATAACGAAGTGCAGAATAATCACCTGCCGCAGGATAAGTATCCGGTGCTTTCTCCAGTTTATCCTGAAGCTCTGCGATCGCATCATTTGCCTCCTTGATATGGTCTGCATCCGTTCCCATATTCTTCTTATATGCCTCCCAGGAATCAATCTGAGCTTCTATATCTGTCTTTGTCATATTATCCTCATCGTAAGCATAGATTCCCTTGCTCTTATCAAATATAGCTTCGGCTGCCTTTTTCCTGCCTTCCTGTCCTGTATTATTCCTGGATAATTTCTCTGTATACATTATGGCTGTGTCCGGTACTGAAATGTCACTGACCTTCATGGTGATATCATTAAGCCCTGAATCTCCGACCGCAATACTTCCATCATATGACTGCGGAATATCATATTTATCCTGAAGGCTTCCACTGTCCTTATTTCCGCTGCTACCATCGATATTATAATCTACATTTTTCTTGCTACAGCCGGCAAGCATCGTCGATACCATCAGCGTACCAACCACCAGCCATGCTGTCTCTCTTTTAAATCTTTTGTTTTTCATAGCCTTTCACTCCTTCATTTCATCCATTTTATTCCCCACTATAAAAGCTTCCTGCCGCCTTTGATAATTCAAGCAGATCGATCACCGTGCCATCCGTGGCATCTTACGACTTTCTAATTAAAACACACTATGCAATCATTTTTGCATCATATCTGTACATTTCCTGAATAATCAAAAAGGCACACCCATCGCCTTCTCTATATAATTACACGACTTGTTGCGTTTCTATTCGACTTGCACGCTTGTGTGGAGCACTTATCGAAGGCGAGTCAACGACGATGCCTGAGTTTAGTGCGTACCATGTAAGTCCCCTTAGCGAAGACAAACCAAAGGTGCAGTCTGAGTTTAGTAGGACTTACTGATTTATCAGCAGTCGCCCAAACTCACCCTGACGGGTTCAGACATGGGCTTGGTGCTGATAGCTAGTGCAAGTCTCATAACGAAACTACACAAATGTCGATGTTAATTATATAGAGAAGGCGATGGATGTGCCTTTTTAATCTACAGTTTTAATTTATAGTTTTATTCCTCAGAAGTATCTTCTGCACTGTTGTCCTCAGCGGAAGTATCTTCTGTACTGTTATCCTCGGAGGAAGTATCATCAGTATCATCGATATCTTCTCCGTCTTCTGTCGGTGTGTCATCATATGTATAATATGTGCCAAGTGACTTGGACAGTTCCAGAAGATCGATCACTGATCCGTCTCTTGCATCTATAACTACCAGCTGTGTAGGATTGTCTTTTTCTGAATAATCCTGATATTCATCATACTGGGACAAAATCCATGCAGGTACATAATCGAACTCACCATCTTTCTCGCCTTTTTTCAGGTAGTATGTAAGTTCCATTCCGTTAAACTCAATCTTCTTATAATTAGATGGATATTTGCTGTAATACTCAGGAACCGTTTCATCCAGCTTTGCAAGCAGATCTTTATAGGAGAGAATCTCTGCTGCCTGTGGTTCTCCGTCTGCCTCCAGATATTCGCACCAATTTGCTCCATTGATACCATTGGAATCTATAGAAACCGAACATTCTTCCGTCGGAATATCAATAGAAGCATTATCCTGCTGAAGATTTTCAACATTCCATGCATTTACAGTAGCAGTTGGCTGATTGTTGATCGCCCTTGAATATGTAAATGTATAACCATCTACTTCAGTTTCTAAATTATTGCCATCATTATCATAATAAACCCAGCAAAGTGCTGATGTCTTCTTTAATGATGCATCTGTGCATCCAACCTTTGCCAGAAAATCATCTGCCATCTGTCTGGCTTCATCTTCTGAGAATGTACACTTATTCATGTCTGCATCTACAGCGCTTGCATCGTCACTTTCATACTGCATATAATCATCAAGAGTTGTGGAATAGCAGCCATTTGCTCCATCCTTTGGACGATAGGTCAAGGTATCTCCGGTAAAATATAATGAATATCCGGTAGAACCATTATCTTCATCCGGTGTTGAAATTGTAAATTTCTGATCTCCGATCGATCCGATAAATGCATCACCTGAATAATCGCCGGCTGCCGGATATTCATCCGGTGCAGTCTGCATTTCCGTCTTCAGATCCTCAATCCATGTATCATAGTATGATACCATATCTGTATCAGAACTATTTTTCTTCTTTTCATTCTCATACATGTCGATTTCTTCCTGAATATCTGATTTGGTACGTTTCTCATAATCATACTCATAGATACCCTTATCTTTATCAAATACAGCCTCCACTGTCTGCTTCTTATCATCATTTGTCGTGGTTTTCTTCTTGCAAGGTGCAACATACAGATCTCCTGTATCCGGTACGATCACCTCTTCTGCATCAATGGCAATCTTCTGAATACCGGAATCACCTGTTGCGATCTGTGTATCACAGCTCTCAGGAATACCATATTTACCCTGAAGACTTCCGCTGTCTGCGTTGCTTCCACTTCCAGATCCTCCATTTCCGTCTACATCATAATCCACATCTTTCTTTCCGCATCCGGTTGCTGCTGTGCTGACTGCCAGCATACCGACCAAGAGCATAGCTGCCATTTTCTTACGATATGTACGAAATCCCACTTTATTATTTTTTTTGTTCTGCATATAAGTACCTCCTCTTTTCTTCTCTCATTATTATAGCTTCTGGATCATATCCAGTAAATGATTAATTTATAAATGTATTTACCGAGTCATTTCATTACTTTTCAGCTGTGTCACCGGTTGTGTCATCGGTTGTGTCATCTGTTGTATCGGAAGAAGCATCTGTTGTATCCTCTGATGAATCAGTATCTCCGACAGAGGTTATCGATGAATCTCCTTCATCGGAGACATCTCTTGCAATCGTATCAGTATCATAATTCTGATATGTTCCAAGTGACTTAGACAGTTCCAGAAGGTCGATCACTGATCCGTCGGTAGCATCTAAAACCACCATCTGATCCGGATAGTCTGCATTATTTGATTCATCTGCCATATCTTCGTACTGGGTCAATATCCATGCCGGCACATATTTGAATACTCCGTCTTCATCAGTCTTTTCCAGATAATAAGCAAGCTTCATGTCATTGAATTCAACCTTCTTATATCTGGTTGGATAAGTTGTATAATACTCCGCAATATTTGTATTTGCTTTCTTTAGAAGCTCATCAAATGATAACAGATCCTTACTCTCCGTCTTATCTGTAATCTCAAAATAATTTACCCAGTTTGCAGATATAACACCATTTGAGTCAACGTATACTTCACACTTTTCTGATGGAATACTTACAGAGGCATCATCCTGCATAAGATTATCAACATTCCATACTTCGGCAGATGCTGTCGGCTGATTATTGATCGATCTTGTATAGGAAAATACATATCCATCGACCTCTACTGAATCTGTATTACCATCTGCTCCATAATAATACCAGTAAAGATCCTGTGCCTTATTCAGTGTTACATCTGCCATACCGATCTTATTTACAAATTCATCTGCGATCGACTGTGCTTCATCTTTTGAGAATGTACATACATTTGTGGATGACATATCAACATCCGTCAGATCATCACCGGTATCCGGTGTGGAAAAATATACACCGCTGGCACCATCCTTTGGACGGTAAGTGATCAGTTGATCTTTCAGACCCATGGAACCGCTTGCCCCTCCCTGATCATCTACATTAACTAGGAATTTTCTACCACCGATCTCTCCCAGAAATTCAGTACCGGAATAATCATCAGCTGCCGGATATTCATCCGGAGCCTTCTGAAGCTGATCTTTTAAGCCATCGATCATGGAATCATACCAGGTTGAACCGGAAGTATCTCCATTCGCTGCAGAATTCTTCTTCTCCTTTTCGTACTGATCGATCTGTTCCTGAATATCTGCTTTTGTCATATTATCATAATCAAATGCATAGATACCTTTATCTTTTTCAAGAAGCGATTCTACAAGTTGCTTTTTTGCATCATTTGAAATTTCTTTTTTCTTTGCATATACGATTGGAAGATCCATTGTACTTGGAACTGATACCTCATCTGCTTCGATCGCAAGCTTGCTCAAGCCACTGTCGCCTGTCTCAAGTGTCATATCACAGGATTCCGGAATTCCGTATTTATCCTGAAGACTTCCACTGTCTGCGCTTCCTCCATTTCCTGATCCACCATCTACACTGTAATCTATATTCTTCTTTCCACAGCCTGTAAGTGTACTTCCTGCAACCAGAACTCCTGCTACGGCAAGTGCTGCCATCTTTTTATAATGCAGCTTTCTGTTTACCTGTGTTTTCTTAATACCTGCTGTGTCTTTTCTTATTTTTTCAAAATAATTACCTCCTGCTGTGATCCTGCATTCTAACAAACAAAATTAATATATTTTTTCAGCGCTGTAAAAATATTAACACAAACCATCGATTTTGTTCATTAATACGGGTCTATTTTTTTATTAAACTTTCTTAAGCTTTCTTTTCATTTTTCCCGACATATTAAATGTACATGACCACTACATATTTTATGCAATATAGTTGCATCCTTTTTGCATCCTTTTTCTACAATTTCTTGTATTTCTATATTGCATTTTTTCTTTTTATGTTATAGTATGTGCGATGAGAAAGAATAAAGAGGTGTCATTCCAATGAATATTACCATGTTAAAAAGTAAGATCCACAGAGCAGTTGTTACACAGGCTGAACTGAATTATGTCGGCAGTATCACCGTAGACTCTGAGCTTTTAAAGGAAGCAGGAATTCTTGAATATGAAATGGTGCAGATTGTTGATATTGAAAATGGAAATCGTTTTGAGACATACACGATCGCCGGAGAACCGGGATCAGGTGTTATGTGTTTAAATGGTGCCGCTGCCAGACAGGTTCAGGTAGGCGACCATATCATTCTGATGTGTTATGCTTCTATGACACCTGAAGAAGCCAAAGAATACAGGCCAACGGTAGTCTTTGTAAACGAAAACAATTCCATCTCCCGTATCACCAGCTATGAAAAGCATGGCGAGATAGGCTAGAGAATAAAGCAAAAAGAAAGAGACAGTACCTAACGGCAATGTCTCTTTCTTTTTAATTTACGATATGAACAATCGCTTTTCTATTTTTCTTCTTTATTTACTATCCGCAGGACTCTGGCCAGGTTGCTGACTACGACTGCATTTGGTAATACATTCTTGGTTACAACTCTTTCCCATTCCATTCCTGTTTCATCTCTTGAGAATCTGCTTTATCTGATGATATATCTTGACTATTAGCCTTCTGATCATATATCTTTGTATTTACGTCATAGGAATTTGATGCATAGCCCTGTTCATCCGCATTATAGCCGTTCGAATAATAGTCCTGCCCATTTGCCTCGTAGCCATTCGGATAATAACCTTGCGTATTTGCTTCGTAACCGCTCGGATAATAGCCCTGCTCATTCGTTTCGTAGCCATTTGGGTAATAGCTTTGCGCATTTCCCACATAGCCATCCGGGTAATAGTTTTGCGTATTTGCCGCATAGCCATCCGGGTAATAGTTTTGCGCATTCGGATAATAGCCTTGTGTATATAGCTGCTGCATGTTCTGAGCATTTACAGGCTGTATATATTCTCCGCTTTCCGACTGCTGATTTTCTGATGTAGTTTTTTTCTGCTTCTTCTGTTCTCTGGCAATCTTCTTCTCATTTTTCTTCTCGGCTTTCTTCGCCAGACGTTCTTCTCTGTGTTTTACCCTGTATGCCCGAACGATCAGAATATATACGATCCATAAGATAAGCAGGGAAACGATCGCAATTCCGGCATATAACTGCCACCGATGATAGGATGTAGCATAACGGTAGCCAAGCTCACTGTCAAGTGTTAACAGTTTATCTCCTGATACCTGTATTGTCAGATAGATGCTGTAACCGATCACACCCGCACCTGCAAGTGTAAGAAGGATCTGAATAATAGTATATACGATCATGACTGCTTCCTCCTTTTCCTGCCCTTTACGAATACAATGATATAAAGGATCAACAATACGAGAAACAAGCCGCCAAGTGCGATATATTCAAATATCCGCTTCACTGTTTTTCCTGATTCATAGGTGACTGTCGCTGAATATACCGACTGATTTCCCACAGCATCTTCGGCAATTAATGTTATCGTATTCTCACCGCCTGACAGCGTTATCTTCTTGTTAAAATAGTTCTGTGTCAGTTCAACAGGTTCTCCGTTTAATGTAAGAACTGCACCGGCTTCCGTATATCCATTCAGATAGATGCTGCCTTCCGTTACTACTTTTCCGTTTATGTCTTCGGATACAGATAATTGCGGTGGAATCGTATCTACATAGATATCTTTTGAAAATTCGGCCGCATTTCCTGTTCCGTCTGTTACTACAAATGAAACTGTGTTATCACCATCTTCCAGATTCACACGATACATGCCGGATTCTTTTTCTCCCTCCAGAATTTTCTGTTCTCCCAGATATGCATCAAATGTGCTGTTAGTATCTAATGTCACCGTTGCATTTATGAAACTGTTTTTTGTCATATCCGAATCCGTATCAAAGGCTACATCTGCCGATACTTTTACTGCAGAATCTGCAGTGATCAGATCATACATACAGCTCTCATTTGCTCTCACAACTGCCAGATATACTTTGGATGCATCTTCTGCATAATCTCCATAATAAGCATCTGTCGCTCCAACAGCTTCTTCCTTTATCAGATTATGAGCCTCGTCCCATACAAGCACTGTATAAGCTTCATCCTCTGCTGCATTCCATGAAATGTAATAACCATCGTTATAGGTTCCGCCTTTTACACCGTCTACCTTCTGTGAATCATTCGGATTCTGATAGCTGACAAATCCGTCACTGTACGCCCGCTGATAGATTCCATCCACAGATACACGGATATAAAAATGATACTCACCACTTGAAAGGCTGTCCAGATCAAAGGAAACAGTACCCTTCTTATCCATATATTCACTGTAAACACAAGTTCCGTCAAATCCCTCAGAGTCTGTATCTGCAAATATTTCTACATAGATCTCATCCGGGCTGTCTGTGATCTTATAGTCTGCTGTTACACTTCCATCTGTATTCTGTGTTACCGCAAATTTGCTGATCACTAAAGAATTCGGAAGTTCACCAACTGTTACATCTACAGTTCCCATATTGTCACCTGCCACCTTAACTGTCCAGGTTCCTTCTTCTCCTTTTCCTACATTAACGATTGCTTCACCATTTGACTCGTATACCTGATCCGGTGTCTTATCCTTACTGTAGACTTTACCGGATGGTGACGTCAGCGTTACAGTTCCTGCCTGTTCATAATTTTCCCACGTCACATAAAAGACTGCTTCTGTATATTCATAATCCAGATCGATCGTTACCTCTGTCTCCGCTGCATGAACCGGAAGTATCAGACAGCCAACTGCAATAGTCACCATTAACAGCCATATACATATTTTACTTACTATTCTTGTCTCTCTTTTCATATGCTTCTGTTACCCCCTTAGTTGGATGATGCATGAACTTTATCCCACAGGAAGAGTTCTCCATTATCTTCATACCAGATAGATGCTTCTTTCTCTTTGCCGTTATTCCCACTGTAATTCAATGTTACCTTGGCTTTATTAAAATCCCAATCCCAGTCAACGGCAAGCTTCGATGCTCCCTTTGCATGAACATTAGCAGGTGCCATATCCACGTTACCATTTACACCAAGCTTGATATATCCACCGGTCAGATTGCCACCAAGATTTGCATCAGCACTTCCGTTTACCTCACAGCCAAAGCCTGAGATTCCAAGTTCTACAGAAGCAGATACATCCAGACCATCTTTATTTATCTTTGCTGCTGCCTTCGCCTTTTCTGATCCAAGCAGTGACAGATCAGCCGAGATTGTAAATTCTGGATCACTGAAATTAATCTCTACCTTACCATTTGCTTCACCGATCTCACCCCATGACTTGAACTTCTTCATCAGAGCATTATTGCCGTTAAACGAAGCAAACAGGTTGATATCTGCACCCGCAGTTCCTGCAAGTATAATGTCCTGCTTATTATATAAAGTATTATCAAGACCGGTACCGATAATATTATATGTTTTCTCCGGGATCACTGATTCGTACAGATTTAAGGCGATCGTACTCATACCCTGCAATTCTCCGCCAACCTGATTGATGTCAATGACTTTATAAACCGTTATTCCCGGATCTAATGCTGCTCCAATCGTTACTTTATCCGGCAGCCAGTAATAGGAAGAAAACGAGCCGTCAAATCCGGCAATCCGACTGTCAAAGAATCCCGGTATGGATGTTGCCAGATCAATCTTTCCACCAATCTTCCAATACTCGTAATCAGGATCCAGGGAATTTAATTTTAGTGACAATTCATTGATCCCAAAGGTTCCAAAATTAATCTTATCATCTACAGATAATGTTACTTCTCCACCAAACTGAATGCCATCCGGTGTGATCGCCATTGATAAGGATCCATCTAAGCCTCCAAAGAATTCTTTTGCTCCAAACTGCTTTAAGCTGCTCCGTTTCGTGACAGGCTCCGACTCCTTATTCGCTCCGGTTTTATGTTGAAGTGATTTCTTTGTTGAATCAATAATTTCATCCAGCCGGAATGATGAAATATCTACCTGTAACCGGTTACTGTGCAGATTTACCTCTGCAACATCGATATCCATGATAAACGGCACGGAAAGATTCAGACTGGCAATCGTCTGATCAAATGATATATCAGATCCGCTGACCGTTACATAATATCCATTTTGCCCAATTACATAATCTTTATTTCCCATAACAAGACCGGCGAAGCTGCCATTGGCCTGTTCCATCTCTGCGTAACTGACATAGAGTTTTCCATCTCCCTGAACCTTACCGGAATCACCGACCTTGATCGTCTTATTTGCCACAAGGGAAAGATCCGGATCCATGTCGTCCACAATGATCTCCATATCACCTGAGCTGTGAACAAATCCGTTAATCATGACATTTCCACTGGCCGCCAGGCGATCATCTGCTGTCTGACCAATGGCATCTGCCGTGATCGTCATATCACCAAGTCGGATCGAGGTTGTTGTTCCTGCTTTGAATACCTTAAACAGAGATTTTCCTACAACAAGACGACCATCTGTTGTCTTCACTTTGACATCATAGATACCGGCAGTCAGTTCGCCATTTAATTTGCCTGTAAGACTTGTTTTATCTGCTACCTGTATATCTGTTAATACCAGATTGCCAACCGTCACACTCGCAATATCAGAAAATCCTCCGCCATTTACAGTCAAGGTGATACCATTCTGTACATCCTTTACAGATACATTTCCCGGCGTTACCGAAGATACTCCGAGTGTATTCTCATCTACTTTCCGGATAAATCCTGCATCATCTGAATCCTCCGGTTTATTCTCTTCTTTCAAATAATAATTCTTTGTCGCTGTTGCATTATATTCTGCGATATCAACAGTAAGGAATCTAGGATCTACATCCGGATTCTTTGTTACCGTATATGATATGCTGTAATTATTTACGATATATTTCTGAAGATACAGATAGATATCCGATAGCTCCGTAGATGCAGATGCCTTTACGAATTTACCACCGGTTACTTCTGCGATTGCCTGCATATATGCGTCATCACATTCGCCAAATCCAACCGTATATACACTGATTCCAAGTTTTGCTGCTCGGTCAGTTGCAGCCTGCATATCTTCTTCCGAACCTCCGTCCTGTCCGTCAGACATCAGGATAACTGCTCTGCTGCCTTTTTCCGCTTCCAGATTATCAAGTGCAAGATTTAGACCGGCAGATATGTTGGTTCCACCACCATCTGAAATAGCTGCTATAGAGTTCTTCAGCGTTCCGCTTCTGGATGTCAACGATTGCTCCAGATATGCCTCATTATCATATGAAACAATCATCATTTTCTCTGAGGTTATATGCTCTACCGCTTCTGTTGCGGCCTGCTTTGCGTTTGCGATCGCCGCACCTTCCATACTGCCGCTCTTATCCATTACGATACCGATACTGACAGCTTCACTCTCTGCCCCGCTGTTCAGTGTAAAATCCGTGATCTCATACTGCGTATCGATCACCGTAAAATCTTCCTTTGTAAACTGATCTGCCAGTTCTTCTTTGGAGTCCTTTGTTCCATTGATATTAATGTATGCCTGAATGGATGGATATGCCGAAGTATCGATACGGCTGATATGAATGTTGATCCTATCGTATTTTAATGTGGTTGCAACGTACGAATTAAATGAACCATTTATGGTTTCTTCCGATACAGGAACAACCTGACTGCTCTGTTTATCTACCATATCGTTAACGGCAGCATTCAGCTCAGCATTATAACTGTCATCGGAGATCTGATTGTACTGTGTCACAACTTCATCAATTGCATCTTTTAATAATGATGAATCACTGATCTTAGCACTGTTATCAATGACATTATGCAGATGCTCGTTTGCCGTATCTCTGTCATCCATTGCAAGATACAATTTGGACAACTGCAGTTCGTAAAATCCCGTATCGTCTCCACGATATGGCTCCTGTACAAGAACATAATTAACTGCACGCTTGATCGGTACATAACTTGCATCCTTATAATAGGAATCCGCTTCCTCCAGCAATTCATTTATCTCATCTGCATGTGCTCCGTCATAACCTTCATCATCTATCAGCTTTTGTGCCTTCTCTTTCGCGCGCTCCGCCTTCTTCACCAGGCTCTTGATCTCATCATCCTTCATATCGAATGAGTCTTCCGTATAGTTCTGATCTCTGGTATTTCGATATACTTCTTCGACAATTACATCCGTATATATAACCGTATTCTCCGGGCTTTTAAAATTCTTGTTCAGCTCGGAGGCTATATCCTTTGCCTTATCAAAATCATTCTGATATACATAATAACCGATCTCCCGCCGGAGTACTTCTTCTGTCTCACCATATGTATGCTTCAGATCCCTGATATCATCCTCTGTAAGATCAGCAACTGCCACGCCATGGATCTTATTGTCAAGCTCATACGCTTCTTCAAACTCCCGCTGTTCTTTTCTGGTAAAATCAAGATCTTCGATATAGGCAGTCAGTGAATCCGTCAGTGTTTCATTTAATGCATTACCCGTGTCATCTGACTCCCCACTCCATGCAGTCTCCTGAACTCCATCTTCTTTTTCCAGATCAGACAGATAAGATTCATAATCTGTATATGCCTTTTCTCCTCCGGAGATCATTCCTAGTTTCCCGGAGCAATAGTCATCAAGAGCCGTCAGATATGCCTTTCCTGCCTTACTGATCCCGTTTTGTTCTGATAACTCCTGAAGTTTAAAATGGCCATTAATATAATCTCCGTTCATGACATCACATGCCACACTGAGCAGTTCTTTTTCTTCAAAAGAACCTGCAATGTCGTCAAGAAGGATTGCCGCCTGATCGATATTGCCCTCTTTCATATAACAATACGCCATATAGATATTCTGATCATTTGTATCTGCGTCCGTAAAATATGCCCGGACGCCAAGAAAGGTAGTCCCGGCAAAAGCCAGAACTACCCCTATCGTGAGCAGCCATTCCGGGACATTTCTCTTTGTCTTAAAGATGAAATGTCCGCATATATCAACGACTGTAAAAAACAGAAAGATAATTGCTATCTTCAGTAAAATATTTAATTCCAAATTTTGCCCTCCCTTAAATATCTGAATCTGATCTGTTTTAAATGAAGACCATTTTTACCGACATTCAGACGCATAACTGAAAATCTGGTATGCAGATCAAATTCTTTTTTGATAACCATGTCTTCCCCATTTGTTCCATGGAATGTGAAACTGAGGCTCGGTATATTGGTATAATACAACGTACATGGCATTTGGGCAAGTTCTGAGAGATTGGAACTTCCGATCAGTTCGATCTCATAAATTCCTTTTTTTTGTACATCAAACGGAAGTACATAATTTACACCGGCTTTCGACTCCTTGGTATCAAGTCGTAATTCATAGTCGCCATCTAATCTGACAAATTCAACCTCTGACAGATCAACATCATCCGGTTCCGCCGGACGATTGATGATCGATACCTCTGTCGGGCAGCCCATTGCTCTGCGCATTGCTTCTGTATCAAGTACAAAGCCACAGATGTTCGCTGCATTTCTCTGAAGCTCCGCGCGCTTCAGCCGTCCATCTACGAGTGCTGCGACTGTATTGTCTCCGCTGGCATTTGTTGATCCATCCGGACATACCATATAGATATCATTCTGCGCACGTGCCATTGCCGCAAAATTAATCTTATCCGGCTCCTGTCCACGCTCATTGATGGATGCCCACCAGTCAGTCATGACGATACCTTTAAATCCCCATTCTTCTCTGAGGATTGTCGTACAGAGATCATAATTTCCGGCTGTCCATACTCCGTTTACCGGTCCGTATGTCGTCATGATCGCATCGCAGACACCACTTTTTACGATCATCTCAAAGCCTTTCAGATAGATCTCCCGAAGTGCACGTTCTGATACAACAGGATCTGCAAAATGTCGTCTCATCTCCTGATTATTTGCACAGAAATGCTTCGCTGCCCCTGTTACACCTGCTGCATGCAGACCTTCTAACACCGCACCGGCAAAGCATCCTGTCACATATGGGTCTTCCGAGAAATATTCAAAGTTTCTTCCATTTAACGGATGACGGTGAATATTCATACCGGGTCCCAGTAAACAGTCAACCCTCTGTGAGATCATCTCATAACCGGTACAGGTGTAAAGCTCTTTTACAAGCTCTGTATTAAATGTACATCCGATGATCGTTCCGTTTGGCAGACTGAATGCTTTCACGCCACAGTCTAACCGCATACCGGACGGTCCATCACTGCAACATACCGAAGGGATTCCATGACGTTTGATCAGTGACTTGGATACACCGCCAAATGCTGCTGCCGTTCCCGGTGTTACAAGTGAACTTCCCATGCCTTCTCCTCGAATGATACAAGTAAGGTCATCGTCTGTCAATTCTGAAATAAATTTATCCATTCCGATCGAACCATCTGCCACATCGGATAATGTATGAGTACCCATCGTCTGACGGATCTCCTGTGGAAGATGATCCTGTCTTCTTTGCTTCTCGTTTGATGCATGCTGTGGTGCTGCTTCCATCATGACCTGATATCCGTTCTCTGTCTCTGCTGCCTTCATTCTGTCAAATGCTTCTACCGGAGCAAGTGCAGAGCAAAGCTGTTCGATCACAAGATCATCTGCAAGCTCAAACGCGCCTGCACATTCTGCACTTCTGACATTTTCGCCGGCAAATACATGATATGTGCCTGCTTCTAATACAAATGCATAAGCATGTCCTGTAATACCGGAGTCGTCATAGGAAGCAAAGCGGCTGTATGGAACGGTAATATCCAGTTCTTCTGATTCACCCGGTGCAAGCTCCTTCGTCTTTGCAAATCCGACAAGAACCTTATCTGCTTTTCCAAGCTTACCCTGCGGAGCTTCCACATAGACCTGAACAACATCTTTTCCTTTCTTTAAACCGACATTTGAAACAGTTACATGAAGTGTAAACTGCTGTTTCTCCGGCTCATTTGCAAATACAACGACTGCCTTTTCAAATGTTGTGTAGGACAGACCATATCCAAATGGATATCTGACGCTGTCCTTTGCGAAAGTCTCAAAATAACGATATCCGACATAGATATCTTCACTGTAATAATTCTTATCCGGATCACCAAAATATGGTGTAGAAGGATAATCAGCAACTTTATATGCGATCGTGTCTGTCAGATGACCGGATGGTGAAACAGCTCCTGTTAATACATCTGCCGTTCCAAGTCCACCGACCATGCCGCCCTGCCATACATACATAACGGCTTCCGGCTGGTAACGGTCTATAAAACTCATATCGAGCAGGCCGCCGACATTTAATAAAACTATCATCTTATCAAAGTTCTTTCTTACTTTTGTGAGCAGATCTTCTTCCACATCTGTAAGCTGATAAGAGCCCTTTGTATCACTTGCATCCTTATCCTCGCCTGCTGTACGTCCGATGATCACGATAGCTGTCTCTGATCGCTTGCCGGCTGCTTCCACAACCTCATCGGTCAGCTCCATTTCTTCCTGACACCACGGTTCATTTCCCCAGCCTTCGCCTTCATTAAATGGATGTGTCTTTTCCCAGTCCTGATAGATCCTGATCAGCTCCTCATCCAAGATGACCTGACCACTCTCACGAAGACCATCTACGATTCCATAGACCTTTGATACATTTACCATTCCTCCTGAACCGGTTCCGCTCTTATAATAGTGGTTCTGGATTCTTCCAAATACTGCCACCTTCTCATCTTTTACAAGCGGAAGTGCCTGATCTTTATTCTCAAGCAGAACACAACCTTCTGCTACTGTCTGTTTTGCAAGTGCTACATACTGATTCCAATCCAATACTACCTGATTCTTCATATCCATCATACTCCTTTTCCTGATTTTATCCGTTTGTTTTATCTCATTTATATAGTTACGTCCTTGTTTAATTTATAAATATAATAATATTTTTTTATTTATAGAAATATAATAAAAACGATATTTTTATCATTTTTTCGACTATTTTAAAATCAAAAAAACTGCTGTTTGAATTATTCAAACAACAGTCTTTTCCCATATTTTATTTGATTCATTCTTACAATATTAAATGATTTTATTAATCTGTTCTTTCAGCAGTTCTATATCATCGCAATATCCAATTATTTTCTTAAGAATCTCTACATCATTATTCTTCATAAAGAACCACCCCCTCATTTTGAATATTGTCTAAAAATATCTTGTCTTTTATACCCGTCGTAACGACATCAACATGACACTGTAATTCATCTTCTAAATCATACACGAACGCCATGTACTTTATTAAACTCGTCATCTTTCCTTTATCCACATAAAGATCTACATCACTGTCATCATTTGCTTCTCCTCTTGCATAAGAACCAAACAAACACATACGAGATATGCCATGTTTTTTTGCAATTGGTATTGTTTTATCTTTGATTTCTTCAATTGTATAACACATCATACATACCTCCCTCTCAAAATATGCAAGCAAGTAATTTTATGTTTATTATACCACAAGAATCCCGCCCGGCATACACCAAACGGGATTCTTATATTTTTCTGTATGACTGACACTTACTGTTTATTCTTTCTGCTCTTTGCGAACACACAGCCAGCTCCAACAAAGCATGCGCAGCTTGCAAGAACTGCTACATAAACGATCGGGGTTGTATCACCTGTTTTTACGAGCTTAGAATCTTTACCGGTCTTATCTTCGGTTGTACCTGTATCTTTAGTAGTCTCTGAAGATATTGTTGATTCTGTATCTTCCATCTCACCGGTATGTTCCTCGGTGGTATCTTCATCACTGTCTGAATCTGTATCCTCCGTGGTTGCTTTCTGAGTTGTCTCGGTTGTAGCATCCTCGGTCGTAACTTTTTCTGTCGTTTCTTCTTCAGTCGTCACATTCTCCGTTGTCGTCTCCTGTATAACCGGTATAGCGGCTGTCTCTACCTTTCCACAAACAGTACATTCATGCTTCTTTATTCCTGTAGCAGATGTTGTGGCTGCTGTTACAACCTGCCATGCGCCATACTGATGACCCTTTGCCGCAACTACTGTATCAAGAAGTGTGATTTCCTGTTCACCGTCTGCATCACGGAAATATTTGCCGCATTCATCGCAGTACCAGTATGCGATATTTCCTTCATCCAGACAGGTGGCTTCTCCGGCAGATACTGCCTTCATATTATGTACATGCTTCTTATTGATTGCAAATGAATCAACCACGCTCATATCACTGGTTCTATATGTTGTTACCTTAAACTGGCTGTCTGACACATCTACTCTTGAAATGTTTGGAACATTTTCCTGATTCATCACTCTGGAATATGGGAAGCTTGCATTCTTGATCGTGTAGAACTTGGAACCAGATGCAGAGTTTAATGTCACATATAAGATTCCTGTTGGATTTGTGATCGATGAATAATCGGCATCATTATAGATCGATGCATCTGTCATCGGATCAAGTCCATCCATCATGTAGGTTCTGCAATATACATGGTCATGTCCCATAAGAACCACATCGATATCAAGATCCTTGAATACCGGAACCAGTTCCTCTCGTCTTGTCAATATGCCGCTCTCCAAAGAATGGCTTGCTACGGAATAAATGGAGTGATGGAATACAACCACCTTCCATGTAATATCCTGACCTGCAGTTGCCTGCATTGCCTGTTCCATAAATGCCTTATGCTCGGCTGTCGATGTATTGTTACTGTTCAGTGCAAGGAACAGTACATGATTGTATACGAAATAATAGTCTCCGCCTGCTGCAGTCGTTCCATAGCTGCTTTCATTCGGATTGTTAAAATGCTGATCGTACGCCGCAGAACCGGAATCATGGTTACCTACCACTGTTGCGGTTGGAAGATCAAGTAAAGTATCATGCTCCAGATATCCGTCGTACTGATCTTCATTTGATGCTGTATTTACCTGATCACCTGCTGATAACAGGAAGTCCACACCGTCAAATGCACTGTTGCCGGAAATCAGCTTTAGCGTCTTCTCCCATCCGTCTGTATCGTTTACAGAACTTCCGCTTGCACCGATCTGTGGATCACCTGCTGCTGCAAATGAGAATGCGCCTGTTCCACCGGTTGTAAAGGAACGGATCTCTGACTTTGTCTCTCCATTTACCAACTGATAAGCATATGTCGTATCAGCTGACAGTCCGGTTGCTGTCGTCTGATAGTTGTAGTAACCGGATTTGTTGGATGCAGTTTCATTTGCCGTGAAGCTCTTTGCATCTGCCGGCATCTCGTTCCCACTGACTTCTGAATTCTTAGCAACCAGAAGTGTGCCTGTTCCATCAACATCTGCATACCAGGTTACATTGATCTCAGACGCATCCTTACCAACCGTCCATGAGATATTCTTCTGTGTATATACCGGTACGGATACTGTCGTCTCAAATGTAAGAGTCGGCATATCAAAATAAATATCCGAGCTGGATGAGCGTCCCTGATGAAGCTCTACTGCTATAACATTTTTTCCATCCTTCACTGCCGCAAGTGCTGCCGGATCACTGGTACTGATCGTTCCGGTCTTTGGATCGCCGGCATTGGAACCGCCATACTGAAGATTGCCTGTTATGCTGTCATCATCAAAGCCTGCAATCTTCACACCATTTACATATACGGTTGCTGCATCATCATAGATCACACTTCCTGATATCTTCGTTACCTTAGAAGCATCCGGTATCGTTACATCCGTACGGAAGAAAAACGCTTCAATATCGGTTGTTCCATCTGCCTTGTACTGTGTTAATAATGTCTTTGGTGTACATCCGCCACCCAGATCATTGATTTTTCCTTTCTTTGCTCCAAAAGGACCTGTCGCTGTCTTCCATGCAGATATGTCATAGTCATCCTTGGTCCAGCTTGTCCGGTCATAGCCTGCTGCTATGCTGTCGCCTGCCGGGTCGCTTCCATCATCCAGATAACTCCATGTTACATTTCCATCCATTGTTACATCATTCTCTGCTGCCCTTGTCTGAAAAAGGGGCTGTGCCATCGTTGCTACCAACAATAATGACAAAAGTGCAGAAAGTCTTCCTGTTGTCTTACGTCTGTGTTTTTTCATTCATTTTCCTCTTTTCATCTTTTCATTTTATCTATGTGAAATGCGCATTGCTGCGCAGATTCCTGTCGTTATCGGTACGGTAAGGATCACTCCGATCGTTGCACACAATCCCTGTGCAAGCTCGATCGCCAGGTAGTCCGATGATATGAACTGTGTCCGGCTCACTCCATAGGCGGTTAATACCAGCATCGTATTGAGTGCCGTTCCCGCAAATGCAAGGATCAGCGTATTGCTCATGGTTCCGATCATATCTTTTCCGATATTAAATCCCGACTTCATAACCTGTCGAGCGGTTACCGAAGGATCTACAGCGACCAGTTCCATAAGCGCTGCCGTAAGGGAAACTGCCACATCCATAACGGCTCCAAGGGAAGATACCAGAACGCCTGCGATCAGAAGTGATCGAACCGAAAGTCCTGTCGCTCCCTGAATGACCAGTAGTTCTTCCGCATTGTCACTGTTAAATCCTGTAAGATGTAAGGTTTTTGAACTTATGTAAAAAATAATTCCTGTTACTGCAACTCCAAGTACAGTAGCAAGTGCGGATACAGCCGTCCGTCTGCTGCAGCCATTTAACAACAACAGGCTGACTGCTGTTCCTGTTAATATGGTCAGGATTGAGACAATTACAGGAGGAAATCCGTGGTAGATCGCCTGAACCATAAACAGTACTACCAGAAGAAGTGTAAAAACGACACCGGCTAATGCCCGTAAGCCTTTTCCTTTTCCCACAAACAACATTACCGTGGCAAATACCACCACAAGGATGCCAAGTGGCAGGCACCTGTCATAATTGAATACTGTGTAGTAGGGAGCTACTCCCTCCGGCATATCTGCACATACGATTATTTTCTGATTAGCGTTTACATAGATGTTATGTGTCTGCGACAAATAATTATCAATCGATACTTTGTCGCCTTTCTGATCTCCTTCCAGAATCAGAACTGTAAGCTCCTGTTCCCCAAGATATCTGGAATGATCATATGGATCTGTCTCCAGCCGCTCATTATCGACAGATACTACCCGCCCTCTTACGAATGTCCTGCTGTCGTTGTTGTACATTGTATAGCTGTTGATCCGATCCCAATCAAATGAACCTGCCGCCAGAAGAAAGGCTGCTCCGATCAGGAAAACCGCGATATATACTGCATTTCTTCTCACAAATAAAACAAGATGCTCACCTGTTTTTTCATCCGTTTCCCTTATCGTTTTGTCTTTTTTCTCTGTCTCTTTCATTTCCGGCTGCCTGCTCCTTATACATATGAGGCGAACCTGCCTGCTCCTTGAGGTGGTCTCACTTCATTTCTGTATTTATTATAGATATGCCTGCATGTGCCTGCTATCACACTTCCGTAAAGATTGCAAGGAGCATATATTTCTTTTGTAAAATTCACGAAAAAACAGGCAGTCCCGTTATAAGACTGCCTGTTGGTTATATTTGTGTTGTCTTTGAAAAATAAAGGCAATTAAAAATAGATAACCATGTTCCAGGTTATCTACTCTTAATGTCTGATTTATTCATTTTTAGAATCTGTAATTGATCAAACATACAATTTCCAGTTTTTTAACTGTAACAAACTATCGTAATACATTCGATCTTGAATAAATGTAAAACAGCTCTTGTGTATATTTATAGCCTTCTTCCATCTGCTCAAAAGAACTATCAAATTCTTCAAAGCCACTCTCATCCATCTCATGTGCAGGGCTTTCAACATATTTCCACATTTTTCCCTCAAGAGCATCCTCGTCAAGAACTTTTACCATAAGAGCAACCGGGTATACATCTTTGTCTATACACACATTATATCGCTTACAATTTTTAAATCCATAACAAGCATAATTTTCTGGATTCCCCCAAATCGCTATCGTGTCAAAGCCCAGCTTTCTTGCTGCCTCCAATGAATGTTCAAGAAGCTTTCTTCCATAGCCCTTTCTTTGATAGTCGGGATGAATTGTAAATGGGCCGAAAGATAAGATTTCTTTTTCTGTTCCATCCATAGCAACCAGCTTTGCCTTCACATAAATAATAGAACCAATTATTTTCCCATCCTCTTCTAATACAAAATCTAATTCCGGAATAAAATCTTCACTATTTCGAACCAAATGGGCAAAATAATGTTCATTGCATCCCGGCACAGACAAGTTCCAAAATATCTCCTTTATCATTTCCTCTACAACTCTATAATCATCTGTTTTTTCATTTCTTATAATCATTTCACGTTCTCTCCTTATATTGCAATTTTCTCCAAACTCAAAAAGGCATCCGTTAACCAAATGACAGATGCCCATGTTTTAATTTAACTACTTAAGATATCCCTCTCCACCCATTAGCATTGTCATTTTCTCAATCCTTTCAAGCGGAAATGGTGGATGGCCAATAGGTTTCATTGCAATTGACATTAGCTTCATTGGATTATCATCTGCCGCAACTCTGTTAGAACTCAATGCTCCGCACATCTTACATCGGTGAATAATAGCCCATTCGCCCTTATTTTTACCCATACTGATACTGGTTCCATATGACCACCGCAATCGGACTCTCGGTCTCCTGGTTCAACATCAACATGTAGACTGTACAGACAATTCGGGCAATGATTTCTATGGTCACTTCCTGCCCCTTCTGGAGCTACAGTTCTTCCACAATTTTTACAAACAAACGTTTCGTTACAGGGATGCGTCTTATAATATCCCTTTTCGTATTGCTTGCGCTTGTTTTCTCTATTCATTGTTGAATCCTCCATCTTGATTTTTTGAGGATTCATATTCACGTATTATTCCTTGAATTCTTTTTTCTGAAAGAAAAAACATTTTGCCAAGTTCTGCGATAGTTTCACCCGAATTGAATCTACTTACTATCTCCTTGTTTCGCTTTGCAAGCCTGTTTTTGGCACCGTTCTTTTCACCCCAGCCCATTGCTTTCTCACTCCTGCGCGGGATATATAAAACTTTGCCATCAACATATTTTTGAATTTCTCTAATCAAGTCTTCTGGCAAGACTTCATCTGCATTAACATAGCTCATATGCGTCCTCCTAATTGTCACCTTAGGATGCAATGGCTATAGCATTTAATTTTTTTTGCAATAGCCACTGCTATCGCACAATTACCTTATAATTCTTCATAAAACTCTCTTTGAACCTTTCTGGTTGTATTTTGTTCAGAATACCATACGCAAACTATAACAACAACCTCTAATTCGATTTAAATCGAAATCAATTTCTCAATATAACATGTTAATAAAATTCTAATGGAACAAAATTGCTGCACGACGGCCTGCCAAGGCTGTCTTTCTTATCATTTTTCTAAAACAAATCGTGCTACTTTAACATTTCCATCCATTTCCATAGACACTATATTAAATCCACATTTTTCTGTATAAAACTTTACATTTTTCTTTTTATCTATGGGTGTAACTAAGGTAATTTTATCCCAATCCCTATAGTGTGATGTTACAAATCTAATTGCTTGCGTTCCAATTCCTTTTCCTTGAAACTCTGGGACAACACACAAACACCCAACTTCATATATTCGCATTTCCACTTTTTTACAAGAAACACAACCGACCGGTTCACCATTATATAAAATAATAAATTTTGGATATTCTATTATAGATTTTTCCATCATCTCTTTAGTCTTTCCATACGCCGGACATTCACCATATTTAATATAATCACTATAAAATGCAAAATTATAAATATCTATTAGCAATTCTGCATCCGTAATATCTGCTTTTCTATATTCAATCTTCATAAACAATACCTCTCCAAATTCCGATTTTTCTTTCCCGTATTAATTGCTATATGTTTTCACTTGAATAATTAAGCATTTTTCCAAACAAAAATTTAAGAAATCTTATACATATCATTCTTGTAGAACATTATTAAATCGCTTTTTTCAGAATTTCTTAGAACGACAAGGACATTAAACACATCTGGGAATGGCGAAATCATCCCCATACATGCCATGCCAAAATTCAATCCATTTAATACTCTAAATTCAGCAGGACTAATTACAAATAATATAAATGGAACTAACCCAAGAACAAATGGCAACAGGCACATCAATATAAACCGATCTCGCCTCAATGGATATGATGCTAATGCAACAAATGTTGCCTTTCCTTTTATTCTGCCTATTGTTACATCTGCTTCCTTAGGATAAACAATTCCATGTAACCACTCATGAATTATTAACAGTAAAAAACCGAAAGCAAATCCGACCAGAATAAATATTGGCGAGATTACAACGGTCTTGCATATTATCGTTTTACAAAGCATAGCAATAAAAAGGATAACACATAAAATTACAGCAATTGGCACTGCTTTTTTCATCAGTTCACCAACACTCTGCGGTGTTTCTATCTTTACTGCACCATCCAGCAAATTTCCTGTTTGATATTTATTTATATCGTTTATTGACCACACAATTTTTATCATATTAAATCCCTTTATTCATTACCTCCTGAACTTTTATCAGAAAAGCCGCTAGAAGTTTTCTTCTCCATCACATAGTTTTTAAGTGTAATTCCCATCCCCTGATAATTTATATGGACATACAGCCTAGCCAGACAGCCAGATTGATCAATGTCTCCAAATCCAACAACCTCATCATCCTCCACTGCAACCACTGTTTTATGATTTAAAAAAGAGTGGTTCCATTCTTGTAAATCTACGCTACCGGTTGCCCATGCATTTAACTGTTCTTCTGTATAATCCTTTACATTTATGCTATGTACCGTATTGTAGAACAATTGCGCCATCTGCTCACAGTCAGTTGACTTGTATTCTCTAAGTTCCATCTTTTATCCTCATAAACTGGAATTGAGATTTCATGTATTCCAAGGGATTTAATAATTGTTATATTTTATTATCAAATATCTCTGAATCCCTTGAAAACACTAAGTTTGTCGCAGGTGATCTTTCCCTTAGACTTTCCCTTATGTTATATCTTCCCATATGGATTTATGAACCCTGATAAGGGAAAATACAAGGAAAAGAAAATCCTCTAAAACAGTATAACACAAAATAAAAACGACATGGTGAACTGATTGAAATGCTTCTGATTTTTGTAACAAATGATTGATTGAATGATAAGGAGATTTGATACGATGAGAACAATATTTGCAGAATACAATCCACAACGCAACAGCATTGATGTTTATACTTCTGCTGGCTATATGCTCCGCATTGACTGCTGGGAAGCAGAAAAGAATTTAAAAACAACACCCAGATTAGATTGTGCATTAAATGCACTTGCTATTGATGAACCACTTGAATATGCAAGACTATACCTTGATGGAACTATGCAGATGTGGGTTGATGCCGAAGATTCATTTTATTTATGATGATTATACTGTCACTCCTAGTGTCTCCAGAGAGTGACAGTTTCATTGTCATTTTGAGCTCGTCTTTTTTAAGACAAGCCTCGTATATTTATTTGTAAGCTGCGTTCGCTTCTTCTTGAGTGATTTTCCCAGTTTTAACAGCATCAGAAATTGCTTCGTCTAATTTAGTATAAACAGTAGTTGTCACAACTCCGAAGCCGCTGACGAACAGCAGAGCGATCCACAGCCACTCATACTGTTGTCGCCGGTCTGCGGATTCTGAACATCATCCGAAGGCTTGGTGGTATCGTCAGACTTGGTAGGAGCGGCAGGTTTGGTTGCCTTCTGACCTTCTTCGATAGTCTGAGTCGTTACTGCAGAGCCACCGGCAGAATCAAAGGTTACGGTATAGTTTTTATTTCTTTGTTGTAACAGTCTTAGCTTTTGACCAGCCTGAATAAATCCTTATGGATTTGCCGTTAATCTTAACTGTCTTATAGGTGCGAACTCTTACATAATACTTTTTCTTGCCCGAAAGCTTTGAAATTTTCTTTGATACTGTTGTATTCTTGCCTACTGTTACGGTCTTAGCCTTGCTGAATTTACTTGAGGCACTGTACTGTACCTGATAGCCTGTTGTCTGTGTAGCCTGCTTCTTCCACTTTACTGTAAACTTCTTTGAACCTGCTTTAAGTGAGGAAATACTTGTTGCCTTTGGCTTGATTGTGAAATAAAGCGTCTTTGTTCCGCTGTATTTACCCTTAAAGGTAATCTTTACTGCGTACTTGCCAACATACTTTCTGCCTTTTGCATAAGACACAGTATAGTCAGTATTCTTAACAAGTGTCTTTCCTGTTCTGTCCTTAACAATAACCTTAGGTGTTCTAACCTTTCCATTATATGTTAATGATGTTGCTTTAAGCTTTATGCTTGATGCCTTTGGAATTACTGTCGTTGAAAGAGTTTTCTTACATACCGAACAGTAATTTACTATCTTGCCGTTTGCTGTTGGGGTTGCCTTTGTTACGGTTTGCTTTGTGGTGTGGGCAATCTTAGCAATATTGCCCCAAGATGCAAGGTCGGTTATTTCCTTTGTACCGAGTACATCTTCATAGAACTTGCCACAACCTTCGCACTTGTAGTATGCTTCCTTACCGCCATCTGTGCAGGTGGCAGCTTTCGCAGCAACCAAAGTCAGATTGTGAGTGTGCGGTACAGTTTTGTAATATCCGCAGGTGTCGCAAACATTGTCAGAACCGTAATCGTGAGCCGCTTCGTCCTTTTTGTCGTGGCAACGAGAACATTCATGCCAGTGGTTAGTATCATCAGACTTCCATTCTTTGCCTGCGGTATGTCCGGGAGCCGGAATCTTCACACTGGTTTTATCGGTAATTTCTACCGATCCTGTTGCATCTGCGAACCACTTGTCACAGCCATCGCAGGTGTAGTATGCGGAATTGCCCGCAGTAGTGCAGGTGGCAGCTTTCGCAGCAACCAAAGTCAGATTGTGAGTGTGTTCTTCGTTTTTATTTTTGTAATAATATGTAACAACCGTTCCGTCCGAAACAATAGGCTTATTCAAGCCGTCAACCTTTATAAATTCATAATCATAAAGTGTTTTTGCCGGTGTTAAATCAAGCTTTGTGCCGTATGGCACGGTAAATGTTCCGCCGGCAGTGTTTGGAATTTCAGAGCCGTCCTCAAATTTATACTGAATTGAAACGGTTGTGTAGCGCTGTGTTTCCGTATTGTCGTCTGCAAGCACATTTCCGTTTTCATCGAGCACCTGAAATGCCACGGTATCGCCGCTCTTAAGCTGTGCATCAGACGGAATTTGATAAATAAGCGAGCAACTCTTTAAGCCTGAATTAAAGTCGCTTTTGATGTGATCCAAAGCACCGAGCGGCCAGAAATTTGCCTTATCATTCCAAACAGGAATGTCAAAGGTTTGTACTGTTTGAAGCGGATTCCCCGATGAATCGGTCGCAACGCTTCCGTCGGAGTGCTTAATCCACATTTTGAATTTTAATTGTCGTGCATTTTTATCTGAAATGTTTTGAATAACAGTTCTAAGCTCGATTTTTTTACCGTTCATATTAGTATTAAATCTGCTTTTGCTGTTGCCGCTCAAAAGTCGGTCATTGCGATTATATGTGTAATTATAATATGAACTTGTTTCAAGGTCGGTAAAATCAGACGGCTTTGAATAAGCGCCCGTATATTCCTTAACCTCGGGAGTTGCAACATAAAGGTCTACATCCTTAACAAGCTGAGACATTCGCTTGAAGCCCTGCAAACGGCAAACCTCACAGAATTGATAGTTTGTGTCTCTCATTATGCACTCATAACTTGAAACAAGCATTTTTGAGCCGTAAGCATTGCGGCAGGTATATGTGTTTCTAAAACCTAAAAGCTGTCGCCATTTTATCTTTTCCGGGTCTTCAACCGAGGAAAGATTGAGTGATTTAAGTTCCTTATCGTCAAGCAAATATCCGTTACTGTATTCATCACCGAGACCGAGCAAACCGTGTCCAAACTCGTGTGCAAAAGTTTTTGACGCACGATAACTGTCTGATGGCGAAATGAAATAATGGAAGCCGTATTCACGGTTATTATAAGCACCGCCGAAATCTGATTTTGTGTTTACAACCATAGCGAACTGAGCAATATAATCGTGAACATAATAATAAGGCTCATATTCCGAACCGGACGGAATTGTGTTTGGATCACACTTTTTTTTGATATGAGCATCGTGAATTTTCTCGATAAATTCAGGACCGATACATCTCTCAAAAATATGATTTTTCCACTGACTTCCGTGGAGATTATTAGAAATAACAGGCGAATTATATTTGTCGACTATAACATCAAAGAAGGTGCTTCCACCATTGTCAAAAGTCGATTCGGAAGCTGTGCAAAGAGCGTAAACATTGAATCTGTCGGCATAACTGCGATACGGTTCATATTTCATAGCGTCCTGCCAAAGTCGTTTGACATCATTGATGAATTTGCCCTGCTGACTTTTTGTGTATCCCTCGCCGCAAACGACAACAACCATATTTTCCGTGTCGCTGCGTGTTTTTTGGATGGTATAAACAGGGATGGTAGGATTAGAATATTTTCCGTCATTTGAATACCACGGGCCGAGGGTGAGCTGAATGCTTTGCTCGGTGCTGACATTCCAATCGGGATTTGCGTCCTCGGCAGGTTCCGAAATTGTATAATCATCCTCTTGCTTATTTGGAGCAGAGCCGATATAAGGACTGCTTTGTGAGCCGCTGCCGGAAGTTGTAACAAAATATTCGGAATCGAGATAAAATGCAGGTCTTACGCCCAAATCGGAATACCACGGAGCATAACGACCGACCTGACCCGATGAACTGATATAACGCATATCGTGATTGCAATCGGTAACAGGAGTGCGAAGCCAATAAGGCCAAGCCATACCGTCATTATTATACGCAACATAATAACCTTTGAGATTTTTCCACACGGCATTAGCCTGCTTTACATCAAGAAGAAAAACCTTTTCGGTTGTAGTTTCAAAATATGAACTGTCGTAGTTTGCCACCGCTTCCGAAATATCGGTGTAGTATAACAAATCCGAATTTGCGTCTCCATCAACTATGCCCTTGTTGTATTCGGGATGAGAAACGAGAGAACGCTGGGTAACGGTTTTCATTGCCGCAATTTCAGATTTTGAAAAAGCGTTGAGAAAACCCGCTTTTTCGTTGTACGCTCCCACACCGCTTACATATCCGTCTTTCGGAGGGTTGCCGCAAAGCCAATCGACTTTGCCTTCAGCTGCGGTCGAATTTAACCAAGAACGCATATTGCTGTCTTTCCAATAGTTAGAACCGTAATCATCACGCTTATAGCTTCTGCTGTGTGATTTTGAATTGCTGTTGTCATTTGTTTTGGCATCATATGCAAGGGTGTCAACAATTTTGTCTGCAAGCATAAGCGGTCCGTTATTGTCAATGCTTACACATCGCCAAAGAATTGAGGCATTGTTATACGCGCCCATTTTAACATAGTCGCCAACTTTAATATCGGGCTTTGATGCCGCCTGAATGGTCATCGGCAAAACGGAGATTGCCATGCACAATGCCAAGAATATTGCGGTTATTTTTTTCGTCATTAAGGAACCTCCTTTATAAGCTACATATTTGCTTTTATTATATTGTAAGGTGTTATATGCGTCAATGAAAATCCACCTTATTCCGTGAAACTTACCATAGTGTTACATCCCTTTTTTTCAGCAATAATACCTGCTGGAAACTGATTTTCGCAATACATTTTATTTCACCCACTAGGTTAAACAAAATTTTGTTTTTTTACTGTATCATCATGCATTATCCTGTATAATGAAAGTATCAAAAGATAGGCGGAGGCAGTGCAATGAAGAAAATACACATTGAATTCAGCGATGAGCGGCTCATTACTCCCAGTGGTCTGGTATTCGTAGGGCAAATACTTGGAAAAAGCAGTTTTGTTAAAAAAATCAACCGTGCTCCAATTTCAAAAGATTATCTGCAGAAACAGATAAAAAATGGAGACGTGCTCCTCACCTATATTGGTATGCTCTGTCAGGGAAAACCCCAGTATGAGGCTGTCCGTGAAATGATAGATGACCCTGACTACTACAAATACGCATTAGGCATCTCCTATGCGATTCCTTCCGCCGAAACACTCCGTCAGCGTTTTGACATGATCGGGGATTCCCTGCGCAAAGACATCCAGCAGGCAAATGTCGACATGCTGCGTGAAATGCACATAGAGCCGACAGCCCTGGATAACGGCTTTGTTCCTGTCGATATTGATGTAACCCCCTTTGACAATTCGAAATCCAATAAGGAAGGCGTATCCCGTACCTACAAGGGTTTTGACGGATATGCACCAATTATGGCATATATCGGCACAGAAGGATACCTCGTCAATCTTGAACTGCGGATTGGGAAACAGCACTGCCAGAAAGAAACTCCTGATTTCCTGAGAGAGACCATTGAACTGTGCAGACAGCTGACGGAAAAACCACTGCTCATCCGGCTAGATTCCGGCAACGATGCATCTGAAAACATAGGCATCTTTATGGAAGAAAGCTATAAATACAACAATGTGTCTTTCATCATAAAACGGAATCCCAGACAGGAAAGTAAAGAAGAATGGCTGGAATCCGTCAGGGAATGCTGCCAGAATATCCAGCATCCACGTGATGGGAAAACTGTTTATATCGGACAGACCTTCCGGAATGTGACATATTCCCTTTCTGATAACGAGGAGAAAACTGTCGGAATACGCACAATTTATGAGATCACGGAAAGAACCATTGACCGATATGGGCAGTATTTTATCGTACCCGATATAGAACTGGGCACATACTGGACAAACACTTCCCTGCCAGACGAAACAGTCATTAATCTTTACCATGCCCACGGAGAAAGTGAGCAGTATCACAGTGAAATCAAGACGGACATGGATGTTGGAAGACTCCCGTCGGGAAAGTTTGAGAGCAACAAACTGGTGCTAGAGCTGACAATGATCGCATATAATATCCTTCGAATCATAGGGCAGGAATCGCTGAAAAAGAAGGATGCTCCCGGCCGGAAGAAAATACATCGCCGAAGAATACGTACGGTGATCAGTAATCTTATGCAGTTTGCGGGACATCTGACAGAACATGCCGGCCGTCTGGTGCTGTCCATTGGAAGGAGTAATCGCTGGAGATTTACTTTCAAGCGTCTTTATGACAGCTTTGCATTCATCACCTGACAACAGGTAGCTGAATATGGCAATGGCAGCTGCACACAAATGGTGCAGTCTTTTTTTGAACGCAAAATTATGCAGCATTTTCAAAATTTAGTATACAATAACAAATATGGCAAACTTCAAAAGTTCATCTGCGACATTGTCATAAAATTTAACTTCTACCATTCTACCAATACCTCGTCAAATTCCGATTTATCTTTCTACTCAACTACACGCCAACTTCTTTAAAAGATTAACATAATATTTAAGCTCATTCAAGGAACTCAAATAAACGCACAAGTGGAATACCTCAAATTAAGTTTGTTTATTTGAAATTGCAATATAACTGCATATAGAAATCAGGAAACTTATACAGTACAAAACAACCGCTCCAAAACTAAACATTACTTCTTCCAAATAAGTTAGTCCTGGCATAAATCCATATCCAGGAAGATTATTATAGTAAATCATCAGTCCTATGGATATAAGCAGCAGAATTAGTTCTGCCGAAAACAATATTCGCCAAAGTTTTTTTGTTTTCTTGCGAATGGTTATCACAAATAATATTATTTGAAATATTAAAATTACTATATATGTAATCAGTAGGAACAGTGCCATTACTATTTTCCTCCGTAAGTTCCGAGTTATATGATAATCCAAGTGAACATTAAATACAAATAAGGCAATAATGCCATAATCTCATTGAATACGAACAGCTTGCTTCCAATTTGAATCTTATACTTTGTTCTCGCTTTCTTATAGAAAAACACGCAGCAAATCGTTGTTGCAATAATATGTATTATTCCAATTATCAAAACCAGCCAATGCAATCTTATATTTTGGAACTTATTATCATATCCAGTCAGATCAAACCATATTACAATGAACCATGCAAGTAAGTCATTTACTAAATACGCAATAATAACAATTTTTTCAAAGAGTATTTTCATCAACACCGGTAATACTAATACAGGAAATATATCGGAAATTGTATTGGAGGTTTTTATCATGAGAAATTTTATCTTATCGTGTGAATCGACAACGGATCTGTCATATTCTTATCTGAATGAACGGGAAATTGCGGTCATTCCTTATACTTACATCATTCATGAACATGTATACGAGGATAACATGGAACGAAATCCGGATCTGATGCCGAAGTATTATAAGATGTTGGAAAAAGGGCTGCTGCCTACAACCTCCCAGATCAACGAAGCTTCCTATTATGATTTCTTTGAAGGACTGATACAGAATGGTGATGTGCTTCATATCACATTCAGCTCCGCCTTAAGCGGATCGGCAAATAATGCCTATCGTGCGGCGGCAGCAATAAAAAAGAACTATCCGGGAAAGCAGCTGCAGGTCATTGATTCTCTCTGCGGTGCAGGAGGGTATGGATTGTTAACGGACTACGTTGCCGATATGCGGGATGAAGGTCTTTCATTGGCAACAGCTGCCGACTGGATCATGAAGCATCGTACCTGTATCCATCATCAGTTTTTTACAACCGATCTCACCTTTCTGCACCATAGCGGACGGATCAGCGGCGCTGCTTCCCATATCGCATCGATCCTGAACATTCATCCTCTGATCCGGCTGGATCAGAACGGAATGGCAGATGCCTATACAAAAGTCCGTGGCAAGAAGCGCGCCGTAAGAGAGGTGATCTCTGAGATGGAATACTACGCAGAAAACGGGACAGACTACAATGGAAAATGCTTCATCTCCCATGCTGCCTGCCCCGAGCTTGCTTATCTGTTAAAGAACTCCGTCCTACAGACATTTCCGAATGTCACCCATCCGGTACGCATCTTAAATGCCGGTACAATTACCGCATCCCACTGCGGTCCCGGCGCTGCCGGACTGTTCTTTCTCGGACGCGAACGCCCGTATTAATTTAATATTCATCCGGTACAAGTACCTTTTCAATCTCTGCGATATAGTATCTGTGATAATCCTTATCCGGATATACCTTTGCTCCTTCCTCAGGATCAGCAAAGGTAGCAGGATCAATATCTCCTTCGCACATTTTTCTGCAAATGAGTGTAATGCCTGCCTCCTTGATAACCGGAACATCACCACAGAAATCAAGGGTGAGCCCTGCTCCTGCAAATTTATCCGCTACATCCTTACCGGATGTTCTTCCGCAATAAGTCAGTGCCTTTCTGTACTCTTCCGGAAGCATACAAACGGAAAATTCCTTCTGTTCATCGATAAACTGCTTTGTATATCTCTGTGGGCGGATATAAATCGTTATAACAGGCTTTGACCAGAATTCACCAAAGGAACCCCAGCTTACTGTCATCGTATTTGCCTTTTCATGATCTCCTGCAGTTACAAGTGCCCACTTTTTGTTGATCATTTCGATCAGATTTCCTTTTAATTCCTCTGCATTAATTTCTTTCATCTTGATAATACCTCACTTTTCTGATTACTCAGTTCCTGAAGTGTTTACTGTAACAGAAATACATCCTGATACAATAATGAGGCACTGATCATTCTCAATGCCTCATTGCAAAATCGTATGGTACACTGGTATTACCAACTGGTTTTTGGCTCATTATACCATCCGCTTTTGTTTTGTCAACCAACAGCTTTTCAGAAACAAATCGTTTTTTATTACTTTTTAACACAGGTTTTATAATATATGAAATTATTTTCAACCTTATGCTTTTCTTTTTTTATTTTATTCAGATATCAAATACTATAACTTTATTTTTTATAGTGATCGGTCTGTTTTCAGATCAAACACACCCTGTCCATATCGTTTAAACTGCATCATCATCTCATGTGTCAGACTCAGATGTTCTCCATAGTCCGGGATCTGCTCGCGTTCTACCCATTCACCGCTTGCAAGTTCTTCATGATCGATAGTCAGTTCCGGTCCATGCTCATCTGACTTTTTTCTGTCTGCCTGACAGAAGAATCCCATCAGCAGATTGCTGTCAAATCCCCACGGCTGTGATTTGTAATACCGGATATTCTTAACCGGTATTCCGACTTCCTCCATCACCTCACGCCGAACCGTTTCCTCTACCGTCTCACCTATTTCCGTAAAGCCGGCGATCAGGGCGTATCGTTTATACTCTCTTGCAGCGTAAGTTGTAAGAATGATGCGATTGCCATCTGTCACTCCGACAATTACTGCCGGTGCGATTGTTGGGAAGATCAGATGTCCGCAGGACGGACAACGGAGCATCCGTTCTTTCTCATCCGGGAGCACAGGCATTCCGCAGGCTCCACAATAGCGGTTCATCGAATACCACAGATACAGATGCCATCCGGTTGCCGCCGCAAGCACTTCTGCCTTTGGCTTGCAGCTTCTGGTCTTATACATGCTCCGGTATTCATAACCCGGAATCTCCAGACGCTCTCCCCAATTTACATCAGTTGCTCCATTCGCTGATCTTTCAGCATAATAAGGCTCTGTTGTCCGGACAAGATCCTGCGGTCGATACAAAAAATACTGTCTGTCATCGATCACAAACAGGTATGTCAGATTATCCTGCCATGATGCATCCTGCGTGACCGTATCATTTATTCCTATATAGCTTTTATATTCCGAGACAGTGAGCCAGACCAGCTCATGCTCATCCTCTACCTTTTTGGCAAGGATCAGTTTCTCGGAAAATGCAAGGATCACATCATCATTCTTCGGCGGTTTTCGATATGCATATTCATTATGAAACCGTTTTGGTTCTATATCCTGTATCATCTTCCTATACCAGACAGGCTGTCTGATACGATATGAAAACATCTGTATTATCAGTGCTTTTATATGCGGATCAGCCAGCCTGTTTCTTTCTTTTTGAATTTATACCATGAATCATTTCTGTCGACACTGTCGTTTCGATTCATGTATGGACACAGCTTTGCGTCTCTGTTATTACTTCTTTAACTGAGCCAGACGTTCTTCAACCTGGGCTTTCATTTCTGTATATTTTGCAAGCTTGGCTTTTTCTTCTTCTACCTTAGCAGCCGGTGCTTTATCTACAAATTTAGGATTTGCAAGCATACCGGATGCACGCTTGATCTCGCCGGCCAGACGACCGGATTCTTTCTCCAGACGCTCGATCTCTTTGTCGATATCAACCAGCTCTGCAAGCGGAATATAGAGTGCGGCATCATGTATCAGGGTAGATACTGCATTCTCGTCAATACCATTCTTGCTGTCCTGAATGAATACCTCACTTGCATATCCAAGTGTTGCAAAGAAATTCTTTGATGCTTCAAATATATCACGGATCTCACTCTTAGCAGATACAACATATACAGTTGCTTTCTTGCTTGGCGGTACATTCATACCGGTACGCAGATTACGGATCGCACGAACCGCAGCCTTGATCGTATCAACTGCATTTTCATCCTGTTTGAAGCTCCACTCTTCTTTATATACAGGCCAGTCAGAGATCATAATAGATTCTTCCTCATCCTGAATGTTACAGAAGATCTCCTCCGTGATAAACGGCATATATGGATGTAATAATTTCAATGCCCGGATCAGAACGGTCTTTAATGTCCAGAGGGCTGCTGCCTTTGTCTCGTCTGCATCATTGTAAAGTCTTGGCTTAACCATTTCGATATACCAGTCACAGAATTCTTCCCATATGAAGTCATATACCTTGGAAACTGCGATACCCAACTCGTATTTCTCCATGTTATCTGTCATCTCAACTGCCAGATCATTGACCTTGGATAAGATCCAACGGTCAGCGATCGTAAGATCAGATAATTTTACATTTGAGAAATCAGCCTTTTCCATATTCATCATAATGAATCTGGATGCGTTCCAGATCTTATTTGCAAAGTTTCTGGAATTCTCTACACGCTCCCAATAGAAACGCATATCATTTCCCGGTGCATTACCTGTGATCAATGTCAGACGAAGGGCATCTGCACCATATTTATCAATAACCTCAAGCGGATCGATACCATTTCCAAGAGACTTACTCATCTTCCGTCCCTGATCGTCACGAACCAATCCGTGGATCAGAACATGCTTAAATGGGCTCTTTCCTGTCTGCTCCAGTGCTGAGAATACCATACGGATAACCCAGAAGAAGATGATATCGTATCCGGTTACAAGTACGTCAGTCGGATAGAAATATTCATATTCCGGTGTCTTCTTTGGCCAGCCAAGTGTTGAGAATGGCCAGAGTGCGGATGAGAACCATGTATCCAGTGTATCTTCATCCTGTGTCAGATGTGTGCATCCACATTTCGGACATACCGTCGGAACTTCTCTGGAAACGATCGTCTCATGACACTCATCACAGTAATAAGCCGGAATTCTGTGTCCCCACCAAAGCTGACGGGAGATACACCAGTCGCGGATATTTTCAAGCCAGTGGATGTATGTCTTATCAAACTGCTCCGGTACAAATTCCAGCTCATCTGTCTTGATCAGGTCAAGAGCTGCCTGGCCCATTTCCTTCATACGGACAAACCACTGTGGCTTGATCATTGGCTCTACCGTTGTCTTACATCTGTCATGTGTTCCTACGTTATGTGTGTGTGGTACAACCTTTACAAGAAGACCTTCTTTTTCCAGATCTGCTACCATTGCTTTTCTTGCTTCATAACGATCCATGCCTGCGTATTTGCCGCCCTTCTCGTTGATCGTAGCATCATCGTTTAAAATATTGATTTCTTCCAGATTGTGTCTCTTACCTACTTCGAAGTCGTTCGGATCATGTGCAGGTGTAATCTTTACACAGCCTGTTCCGAATTCCATATCTACATATTCATCTGCGATAACAGGAATCTCTCTGTCTGTTAAAGGAAGCTTCAGCATCTTACCGATGATATCCTTATAACGCTCATCCTTTGGATTTACAGCAACCGCTGTATCACCAAGCAGGGTTTCCGGTCTGGTCGTTGCAATCTCTACATATCTTCCTTCTTCTCCAACGATCGGATAATTGATATGCCAGAAATGTCCTTCCTGTTCTACATGCTCTACCTCTGCGTCCGAAATGGATGTCTTACATACAGGACACCAGTTGATGATCCTGGAACCTTTGTAGATATATCCCTTTTCATAGAGATTAACAAATACTTCCTTAACTGCTTCTGAACATCCCTCGTCCATTGTAAAACGCTCTCTGTCCCAGTCAGCAGATGAACCCAGCTTCTTTAACTGATTTACGATTCTTCCGCCGTATTCTTCTTTCCATTTCCAGGCATGCTGTAAGAAAGCCTCTCTGCCGATCTCCTTCTTATCAATGCCTTCTGCCTTTAATTTCTCTGTTACCTTTACCTCTGTAGCGATCGCTGCATGGTCTGTACCCGGCTGCCATAATGCACTGTAGCCCTGCATTCTTTTGAAACGAATGAGGATATCCTGCATCGTATTGTCCAGGGCATGACCCATATGAAGCTGTCCGGTTACATTTGGAGGCGGCATAACGATCGTAAATGGTTTCTTACTGCGATCTACCTCTGCATGAAAATATTTCTTATCTTCCCATTTTCTGTACAGCCTGTCTTCTATGTCGGCCGGATTGTATGTCTTTTCCAGTTCTTTCATCTGTTCCATCCTTTCTGTTTTTATAGCATCTTTAGTGGAGCGTTTTTCCTTTACAGAATCAATCTTCTTACATAGAAAAAGCCCTTTGAAACATCTCTGTTCCAAAGGGCGTATCTTACGCGTTACCACCTTAATTTATCACTCATCTTATTCTGTAACGGGAACGACCCGGCGCATCCTACTGAACATTTCGGATGTGCTGCTCCAAAGCTACCTTCCCACAAATTTCCTCGAAAGACCTTTCAGCCTGTGGATCTTCCTCTCTGGCAGTTCTTTTATGGTACTCCTCTTTTTCCTTGCATTTATGCTGTTAAACTAAATCTCATAGTACAACAGAAGTCTTTCCAGTGTCAAGCGGTTTTAAACGTAATCTTGCTATTTTTCATACATCAATACTCTTTCCCACGGCATAAGTGTCGCTCCATCATCCTCCGGGAAACATGCACTCATCTGATCCGATATCACCTTTAACTTTTTCCGTATTCTTTCATAGCTAAAGAATCCATTATCATTCTGCTGATCCGTCATGGCATATTCAAATACTCTCGCACGGTCTTCATTTGGAAAGCTTTTTGAGTAGGTGTCAATAAATGCAATCTCTGACGCATCACCGGATGAAAATGCAACATAGGTATTGTCATTGCTATTTTCATTTGCAATATAATCGTAATCATAATCGAATCCATCCGGGTTGCACTCCGACCAAATTCCTTCATCAAACCAACAGCCGGTGTAATTCATATGGTTCTCGATCGCATGGAAGATCTCGTGGTGGATCGTGCTGATATAGGAGGACTGATCATTGATATCAATAACCAGAAATGTGTCATTCTCCAGAGTATTCTGAACTCCGGCAGCTGTTGTAAGTGCCGTTTCATCTGTTCCTATGATCGCACCTGCCAGATAGATCTTTAATATGCTTCCATATCCATCATCCAGATTTTTCAACATCCGATCCGGATATTTCTTCAACTCATTCTTCAGAACTTCCAATGACTGAGCAGTCAGAAGTGCATTGTCTGATGCCTCATAACGGTAGATATCCTTGCTGCACTCCGACACTTCATCAAATATATGTATCTCTACACCATTTTGATCTCCGATATCCTTTGCCTGCTGCCGCAGCTCCTGCTTCAGCTCATCAGACGGATGATCCAGATAACTCCATGGATAACGGTAGACTCTGGAATCACCGGAAATGCTGCGTGCATCGTTCAGATCCCATATGTATACTTCCGGTGTGAGTCCGCTCGTTGAAAATACAAAGAAGTTGTATGTATCTATATAAGTACCTTGATCGATATAGATATAATTTGTTTCATCAAACGGAAATGTTACTGCAAGTCTGCTTTCACATTTACCGGTATCCACATTATAGATCCGGAACTGCAGCTTCTGTGTATTCGTCTCCTGCGACTGGCTGGAACTGCCATACATAGCCAGACCATGTTCTACATCGCAGCCAACCTGAAAATCACCTGTATTATCCGGGAACAAAATACCCGCTTCTTCCCCGGAAGTTTCTCCATACACCTGATAGACCTGACCATCCGCATATACCGATGCGTAGTACTTATCCCCACTTCCTTCAAATTGCACGATATCATAATCACCGGTTTCTTTTATATCTTCACCGGTCACACTATAACATCTGACCTCCACACGTTCTGCCGTATTATCATATGCCGACACCACCAGATACTCCGGTTCTTCCGCATATCCTAGCAGCGTTGTATCTTTTCCTTCTCCTGAATATGCCGGACACACCTCTGACTCTTCCCCTGACCGCAGATCATATTCATAGATCTGTCCATCCTCTGCATTTGTATAGAAGAAGCCGGTGAGATCCTTTGACATCAGATAACTGTCCGGTGTCCCTTTTTCGATTGGCATAACAGACTCATTATCCAACAAGGATCCATAACGGATCAGCTCTTTGTTGCCTTTATCATAGAGAACCACCTCATCGGTTCCATTTGAAAATACATCTGATGCATATGTATCCTTCGGGCAGCTTACAACCGCTTTCTGCCTGAGATCCGCCAGATCATATAGTGCCAGATAACCGTCTTCTCCTACGCCATACTGGATTCCAAGGGCATCCCCAAAAGCAAACATCTTATTGATGTAAATATTATCTTCCTCTACTTTCATATCCAGTTGATACAGATTCGTATATCCGGATACCTTTGCCTGCTTGTAGTATTCCCCCGAGACGATCGATTTCCACTCTTCTTCTGTGGTCGGTTCTTCGGTTGTCGTCTGTGAGCCATCTGCCCTGTCAGTATTTTCTTCTGTCAGATACCCGGAAGTTGTTCCCCCATTCTGATCCCCACCTGTCACCTGACAGCCTGTTATCTGTCCAAGTGTCATGCTGATAACCAGCACTCCTGCCAGCCATCTGCCGATACCTTCCCTGTAATTTCTTCTCATATATGCACCCCATTTCTATGCCATTATAATACCCCTAATTTATTTCCACTTTTTAACAGAATATCATATATTAATTTCCTTGTAACTAATAAAAACCATCAAAATGATGGTTTTTAAGCACTGTTTCGCCATCATTTTAATGGTTTTATATGTTGATCAATTATTCAAAGCATTATCCCAGGATCACTGCCTGCCCGGAGCTTAACCGTATACGGTTGCCATTTAAGCATACGTCATTCTTATTATCTAACAAAACGTGAAGCTTCGGCTGCTCATTTGCAGTCAGCAGATCAACCGTGATATCTTCTCTGCTGTAATTCGTTATAATGTAAACGGTCTGGTCTTCCGTCTTTCTTGCATATGCAAATATTCCATCCTTCTCCACAAACATTGGAACGACCTTGCCATAGGTAAATACTTCTTTGTAGTCCTCGGACTTACGAAGTGCGATCAGCTTCTGGTAATAGTACCATACTGAATCTTCCCTGCCAAGCTGTTCTTTTACATTGATCTCTTTATAATTTGGATTTACAAAGAGCCATGGTGTTCCGGTTGTAAATCCTGCCTGTGCAGAATCATCCCACTGCATTGGTGTTCTGGCATTATCCCTGCTGTTCTCATAGCAGGCTTCCATCGCTTCTTCTACCGTACAGCCAGCATCGATTGCAACTGCATATTCATTCTTTGTACTAATATCATTGTAATCATCGATCGAAGCCATATGACAGTTACGCATACCGATCTCCTGTCCCTGATAAATAAACGGAATACCACGCAGCATAACACTGATCGTTCCCAGTAATTTGATTCCGTCTTCATTCTGAAGGTAATCCGGCAGATAACGGCTCGCACCTCTCGGCTCGTCGTGATTCTCTATAATATTTGCAAGGAAGCCAACATCTTCACATTCCTTCTGTGCATGGAAGATCTCCTTTTTCAGATCATCAAATCTGACCTTCTTCGCATCGTACCAGCCATGATCGCCAAAGGTCATCTCATGCGCTGAGAAATCAAACATCGTTGAAAAATGTCCGTCGTCACCGATAAATTCTTCCAGCTCATCCTTCTTCATATTGAATACTTCAGCAACTGTAAACGCATCGTACTTTTCAAATGTATGCTTCTTCAGATCCTCTAACAGTTCACCAACGCCATCGACGCCCTCAACCATATGGAAGATTCCTGTCATTCCATCTGGTCCGTCCGGCTCATAATCCGGAAAACTCAGATCTTTCTTGATATTGATGATCGCATCGATACGGAAACCCGCAACGCCCTTATCCAGCCACCAGTTGATCATGGTATATAATTCATTTAATACCTCAGGATTGTTCCAGTTCAGATCCGGCTGTTCCTTTGCAAACATATGAAGATAATAATAGTCCGTTCCTTCTACCTTTTCCCATGCACTTCCACCAAAATAAGACCGGTAATTGCTTGGCGGATTGCCGTCTTTTCCCTTACGGAAATAAAAATAATCGCCATATTTACCCTCCGGATCTTTTAATGCTTTCTGGAACCATTCATGCTGATCAGAACAGTGATTAATAACAAGATCCATAATGATATACATATCCCGCTTCTTCGCTTCTGCTAACAACTCATCGAATTCTTCCATCGTTCCAAAGATCTCATCGATCTTATAATAATCTGAAATATCATAACCCTGATCGACAAATGGAGACTGATAGATCGGAGATAACCAGATAATATCGATTCCCAGACTTTTCAGATAATCTAAATGATCGATCACGCCACGAAGATCACCGATTCCATCTCCATTTGTATCCTGAAAACTCTTTGGATATATCTGATATGCTACTTTACCATGCCACCATTTTCTTTTCATTATAAAAACCTCCTGTGTTCCTTTTATACTGTCTGTATCTGTTCCACCATCGGATACAGATACTCGTTCTTTTTACACTTTAATTACAGTATACGGAATACAAAGAGGTTTTCTATCTTTAAATTGACTATTTTATTGTACTATTTTGACTTTTTACGATATTCGGAAGGTGTCATGCCCTTCTCCTTTTTAAAGCGTCTGATAAAATATCCGATATTGTCAAATCCACAAGCAGATGCAATATCTATGATCTTATCCTCTGTCTCTGCAAGTGCCGTTGCCGCTTTCTCCACACGGATCACATTGATATATTCTGTGATCGTCTTCCCGATATTCTTCTTAAAATATCGGCAAAAATACTGTTCATTCATATTGACCAGCTCCGCCAGTTCGGACAAGCGGATCGGTGAACCGTAATGCTCCCCGATATACTGCAGCACCTTTTTCAGATTCTCTACCGTTCCTGATTCTTCCCTGTCTTCCCTGACCTGTCTTGTAAACAGGTCATACTTATATGCAACTGCGATCAATTCTAACATCTTTGCCTTGATATTCAAATAGAGCATATTTTTCTGTAGATTCTGTTTCGGTTCTCCTGCCACGTTCTCACGCGTTATTGAAGAATCCAGATGCTGCACTTTCTTCGTATCATGTTCTTTCATCTGCCTAAGCACCTGTTCAATCTCTTTATAACAGGCACTCAATTCCTCAAATGCCGCATCCCCGCTCTGGCACAGAACCGGCATCCGAAGCTTTCCTTCTGCAAGTGGGCCAAGCACCTTCGCCTCCGCCGCATCATACCGTTCAAAGCACAGGATATCAACAGGGAACACAACCGCACTTTCTATACCATCCTTTTCCAGGATCAATGCATGCAGTTCTTCCGGATGGATGCACATAAATGCCGGTGCATGAACCTGATACTCCTTTGTATTTATCCATACCGGGAAATCACCTTTTTGAAAATAGATCCATTCCATTTCCTCATGCCAATGCGGAACCACATGCCACTCATTTTCTCCGTTCCATTCGTACAAAGCAACCGGATACTGCACCGTTCCATGTGTTCTATTCTCTTTTAACAATGTATTTGCCATTTCCTGCTTTTTCATGCTTTGGTCCTTTCTTATTTTATGCTGGACATCTTCTATATTTCATTATACACTTTTCCTATATGGGGACAAATGGTTTTATATCGTACATTGCATTTATTTTCTTATAATTTCCCCCATATTACCCAATGATCAATTTTTAACAGGAGAAAAAAGAATGGACATACTCCCACCAATATCAAATATCAAACGAAACCACCCGGTCTCACTGCCGGATGCCACTCTGTTTCCAAAAAGCATCGGCGTTCTGGCAGCAGGAATTCTGTCTGCCTCTGTATACACTTGCGAGATCGATCGTACACCAAGATTTATTTTCCTTGGAATCGGTATCGTACTGATCATAATTGCCGTTATATTACTGATACGCTATATAAAACAGGTGACCGCATTTAAGAAATACAAACCTGCATGGGAAAAACACAAAAGCATCTATGATGATTTTGCCATAGAGCTGAATCACTGGTATGATTCCGGACTTCCACCAAAGAGCTGTGACGGTGATACCTCCTACGCCCTCCACCTGCAGAAGGAACGTCTGAATCGCAAAGGTATCCAAATGATCCACTACACAACGCCTGCCAAAGACACCAATGGCACCTCTTATCTTACAAGAAACACGGTCTGGTATTCCGTTGATACCATGGACGAAAGGATCAACCGGCATCTGCGATTTGAAAATACATCCGGCACCATATATGACCGGAAATCAGATGATATCATGTATGAGGTGGTTGTGCATACACCAAATGAAGCAGAGCTTCATCATATGACCATGACCTGTCCGAACTGTGGCGCTGTCAATCCGGTTGCTGCCCTGACACAGGGTTGCCCATACTGCAGCACCGTTTTCCAGATAAAGGATCTGTTCCCGCGTGTCACGAATACCTATTTTATCCGGAATAATGCTTCCATGAAAAATGTAAACAAACGAGGCTCCACCATATGGATCACTATTCTGGTTGTATTTCTATTTACTTTTATTTCCTTTCTTTCAGACTGGGAGAATCCGATTCCTGCCAGCCTGATCATGTCCTATTTTGTCACACTGATCTTCGGCGGCATCACCGGACTTATGCTTTCATCCATTCTTTTGATCATTAAGCAGTTCAATCGTGACGGTCGAAAACGTATTCCATTCTGGTCTTATGTGACAGCAAAGGGAAAGATCTCACGAGCATTTGCGCCTTATGATCCTGTTTTTTCTTTCGAGAAATTTGAAGGCCAGATCATCTCCCTGATCCGCATGACCGTTCTGGCAGATCACCCGGAAAACCTTGCTTTCTATCGTGGTTCTTCTTTTGATCCATATTTTCAGGATATCATCGAGATGACCTACATGCAGGCTTTAACTGTCAATGATATCCACATGGAGGGAAGTGAACTGTGCCTGAATCTTCGTACCTGGTGGATCAACTACAGTGAACATGATGGCGCCATAAACCGTCGGGGCGACTGTATCGACGTATCCCTCCGACGTAATACCGCCTACATGGAACCGCCCGGTTTCTCCATTACTTCCGTCCACTGCCCTGCCTGTGGCGCAAGCTTCGATTCCGTACGCCAGCGCATCTGCCCTTACTGTGGCAATGACTACCATATGGAAAATGCAGGCTTTGTCATTGAAAAGCTGGAGCTGTCTTAATGCCTTCGTCCACATACAATACGAACCCCTCTATAATGACGTGCCGGATTTTCTATTCTCTGCACATGCCTGATTCGTAAATACTCCTGTGCTAACTCGTCTTCGGCTCAGACAAGCACTCGTATTTACTGGCAATGTGCAGTTCATAACGAAAATCCGTCAATGTCATGTATAGGGGGATTCATATTATATGTTAGCGGATGCCATTAGGACAGCTCCAGCTTTTATTCAATCCTATTCTTCTCCAATGATATGGCGGGCAACATAGACACCGCTGGCGGAGGCATGGGACAACGAATGCGTTACGCCACTGCCATCTCCGATCACATATAAGCCCTTGTGGCAGCTTTCCAGATTCTCATCCAACTCCACTTCCATGTTGTAGAACTTAACCTCTACACCATATAACAGAGTATCATCATTTGCTGTTCCCGGTGCTACCTTATCCAGTGCATAGATCATTTCCATGATTCCATCTAAGATACGCTTTGGAAGAACAAGACTCAGATCACCCGGTGTTGCCGTTAAGGTCGGTGTTACCAGCCCTTCTTCAATACGCTTCACGGTACTTCTTCTGCCTCGAACCAGATCTCCAAATCTCTGTACAATTACACCACCGCCCAGCATATTAGATAATCTTGCGATACTCTCACCATATCCGTTACTGTCTTTAAACGGTTCTGAAAAATGCTTGGAAACCAGAAGTGCAAAGTTTGTATTCTCTGTCTTCTTCTCATCACCCTCATAGCTGTGTCCGTTTACAGTGATGATACCATTCGTATTCTCATTTACCACAATTCCATTTGGATTCATACAGAAGGTTCTGACATTATCTTCGAATTTCTCCGTACGATATACAATCTTGCTTTCATATAATTCATCCGTCAGATGTGAGAAGATAACTGCCGGGAGCTCCACACGGACTCCGATATCGACGCGGTTGGATTTTGTAGGGATCTCAAGCTCCTTACATACCTTTTCCATCCATTTGCTTCCGCTTCGTCCAACGGATACGATACATTTATCACAGTCGAATTCACCCTTATCGCAGATGATACGATAACCACCATCAATAACCTGTACTGTATCAACCGGTGTATCAAAATAAAAGTCTATATGATCCTTCATCTGATCATACAGATTCTGAAGAACAACATAGTTGATATCAGTTCCCAGATGGCGAACCGACGCATCCAAAAGCTTCAGCTTGTTCTGAAGACAAAGCTTCTTGAACTTCGTTCCGGCGGTTGAATAAAGCTTTGTTCCCTCGCCGCCATTTTCCATGTTAATCTCATCTACATACTTCATCAGATCAACAGCTTTCTGCTTACCGATATATTCATACAGTGTTCCACCGAAATCATTTGTGATATTGTATTTTCCATCTGAGAATGCACCTGCTCCGCCAAATCCACACATGATCGAGCAATGCTTACAGTTAATACAATTCTTGATCTTATCGCCATCGATCGGACATTTTCTCTTTTTTAAGGTATATCCTTCCTCGAATACAGCAATCTTATACTCCTGTTTCTTCTTCATCAGTTCATATGCCGCAAAGATTCCTCCCGGTCCTGCACCGATAATAATCACATCATACTTCATACACAACTTTACCTTTCATTTATCAGACAAGCTGATCCCGGAATTCGTCTTTTAATTCCGACAGGATCGTATCCATACGTCTGTCATAATCTTCAATATGTCCATGAAGTCGGTTATAAACCGCTTTCTGGACTTTATTGTAGATTGGAAGCTCCCGCACATCTTCTTTAGAATCGCCAACTTCACTCATCAGATCCTCTAAGAAGTTCGCAGGAAGTCCCCGCTTCTTAATCTCTTTTTCAAGTGTCGCGGTATCCACCGTAACTGCCAGCACACAGAAATATTCGATCAGGGATTCCTCGTTCTTATTTAACGAATATGCCTTAATAAAACAGCTCTTTGCTTCATCAAGCTGAAGATTTCCGGCCAGAGCAACTGCTTTATTATGATATACATTTCCGAGGAATTCATCCTCCTGTTTTTCTTTTTCCAGATAGCAGATAACCTCATCATAGATCGCACCCGCTTTTATATAATGCTTGTACCGCAGATATCCATCCGCCCGCAGCTTCTCGACTTCGTATGATTTTAACGTACGAAGCTTCTGGCATTCCGCCATAAACTGCCGTACTTCTTCACTGCTGTAATATCCGCCATACACTAGGATCTCCACCATGATATCCTGAACAAATGCATGCTTGTCAAGTAATGTATCGATCTTGTCTGCAAGCTCTGTGAGATCAAGCTCTCTTCTGATCCATGCCGACAATCTCGCCGATACATCTTCTTCCCCCACCAGCACCATATTATTATACAGGTAGTAACACAATTCCTCGTAGGAATATACAGATACCTTGGTATTCAGGAACGTATATGGATTCTGTGCAGTTTTTGTATTACATACAATTATTTTTCCCATTTCAGGTCAAATTCCTTCCTATATATCTTATTTGTGGTCGGGAACATCGTTCCAAATCCTTCATCCCTGATAACAACCGCTCCCTTTTCCGCACTGTAGAATTCCGCTTCCAGTGAGATCTTGGTCGTCTTCGGCGGACGCTTCGGCAGTCCGTGGATCTCGATATGCTCCTTATCATAATCTCCTGTCAATATGTTGCGATAGATCAGCTCCACCTGATTTGATTCGTCCGGAAAGATATATAATTTTCCCTTTGTGTGGAACCATTCCTGTCCTCCTCTGGTGATCGGCACAAATGTCTTGCTGTCATCATTTAAACTGATACCTATATCAAAGCCAACTGTATATTCCGACCGGATCAGATAACGGTCAAGCACCTTGCTGTGCCGGTCGCCAAATGCCCGGTAGCAGGCTCCCTTTGTATAGATATTCTGACCGACAAATACCCGTCTTCCCTGACAGAGGATCGTCGCCGACTCCTTCAGCCAGTTATCTGCAAAGCCAATTCCGGTCAGGAACACCGAGGACACATAAGTCTCTGCCAGAAGCTCCTGACAGATTGCTGCGAACTGCTCATCCAACTCCTCATCGTCCTTCTTAAACGCTGAAAATGTCAAGCGGTCTTTCAGGTTCTGATGAAATACATCTACGATCTCCGGTGATTTGTTATGCGTAATATCGAATCTGTAATAATCAAGTCCGCTGCTGTTAAAATCAAACAGCACCACACTGTTATTTCTTAATGACTCCGGCTGATTAAAGATGTAATAAATTCCACTGTCTATATGGCTTGTAATCTCAAACTGTTCATCACTCAGATGAAGTGCTTTCTGTAACTCCTGCACTGCCTTGATGATATGAATATCTGCATCTGCGATCGTTACTACCAGCCGCCTGATCTCATAGCTTTCAAACTGTTTTGTAAATTCCCGGATATGAAGCAGCAGCATTTTGACCAGAAGGTCTTTTGCTTTATAACTTGTTCCATAGATCTCCGTGTCCTCGTTGATGATCGTCTTCTGGTAAATACGGTCAACCACCACGCCATCTTCCTTGAACCGTTTTCCTGCAGCCACCGCTCCGACACTCCAACCGGATTCATCCTTTGCTCCGGTTCCGTCTTTATATTTATCTGTATAAAACATAATATTTGGAAGCAGATATGTATCTTTGGAATCGCTGTGACAGATTGATTCCGGTACTCCTTCATCCAGCTTATAATAACTTAACTGTGTATACTCCGGACTCAGATCCAATCCCAGATATAATGGATGTTCCGTCATGTTATCTCCTCCTGTTTCTGCTGTCTTATAACAATATCAGATTCTCCTCAAAGAAATGTGTGTTATTCAGATAGGTATCCATCGCCTGGATCAGCTCCTGATCATTTCTTGTCTCCTGACTGATCAGCATACTGTTGATCAGCTCAAATCGATTACTGTTCTTCTTATGACATGTTGTATTCTTTAAAATATCACTCTCAACGATGGATGAATTACCGCTCTCCGCACCATCAATGGAATATAACAGCGTCTCTCCGTGGAACACAACAAATTCCTTGATATAGATTCCCGGTATGATCTCATTCATTCGCTCCGATTTGTAATGTGCCATACTGTTGCTTTCCTGTCCGAAGCTGTAGCTTACCCAGATCTGTCTGCCGCTCTCGCCCTTAAAGATCAGATAGGTCTTAAACTTCATATCATCCGGCAACGTTACAAAGGATGCAAATTCTTTAAAGAACGGCAGGATCTTACTGCTGTCTATAAAATGACGAACTGTATTCCGGATCCATTCCTTCTGTTCTGCCGAGAACCGTCCACCGCAGCCTGCAAAATAAGAAAGCAGCGCCATCTCTGAAATCTCATCTGTAATGTTCTTCTTCTCCACCTCTTTATACAGACATTCCATGATATCCGCAGGAATCTTCAGATCCTTGATAATATACTGGTATGCACAGAACCGTAAAAATGCCTTGACTACCATGCCCCTGCTTCTGCCTGCGTAATAAAGCGCAAAGATATCAAAGATTGCCTCTGTATAAGCATCTGCAAACATCATCTGTGCCAAGATATTCTCTGCAAGCATATCAATATCACGATAATTTGTGTTAACTGCCTTAAACAGCTCTGCCATTTCCTCTAACGATCCATTATAGTTATTGATCAAAAATGCTAGAACCTTCTGTGTCGCATACCCCCTCCGGTACAGATATACACAAATGGATAATAACGTCCTGTCATCATCATAGCGCTTATCGGATATTCCGAATTCCGCGATCCGTATCAGTTCATCCACATCCACATCTACATATCCAAACCGATGTATTCCGTTAAATGCCTGCTCATACATCCGTAAAGAAATGTAATATGTAATGATCCGGGAAGCGTCCTCCACTTCCACATAATTCAAATCAATTCGTGACAGATATTTATATAAAATGTCCGCATCATAATTCTCATGATAATACTCAACCATATGGCGGAGTGCTCTCTGCCGGATCAGATAACTGATATTCGGACAGTTAGAGATATCACGCGCCAGATTGATCTCGGATGCATCCTTATATGAAAAGCTGTCTATATCGTTATACTCAAATAATAACAGACGGTAATCCTTCGGATTATACTCTTTACAGATATCCAGATAATTTTCTTCTCCGACAACCGGCTCAAGCCGGTATGGTACCGTATTGATATATCTGCAGCCCCGACTGTCAAGTAATGTAATGATAGCGGATTCTGACACGATCTCTACATAAGCTTCTCCATCAATCACATCCACCTGTTCACTCTTTTCCAGTTCCTCATGTGTTACAACCACTGATACAATATTCTTATTCCGACAGGTCAGCTTCTGCTTGAATATGATATTAATTAACTTTGATGCAAATTCCGGCTTCACGCTCTCCGGCTCCAGAAATTCTTCATAGATAACCGTCAGATCATCACTCACTTCTCCGTCGATGATCTTCTTCTCCATGAAGTTCTCGATCGCCGGAATATACTCATGGAACACATTCATATTCTGTGCCTTATTCATGATGACATTTGCATAGAGATACGCCAGCTCTTCATCATCTAACGTATTCTTGTAATTGAAATAACGGAGAATGGATTCCGGTATCGGCTGATACGTCTTCTTATCCATGCTCTTTAAGAAGCCCTCATACAAACCAACATATTTAATTCCTGCATTTGCCGCATCCTGATAATATACATGATACTCTTTATCACATTTTTTAAATCTGAGAAGAATTTCACATATCGTATCCAGTGTCATACGATCATGCTTTGCTGCATAGATATTCTCCAGCATCTTGAATGCGTGAATATCAAAGAGCTTCATTCTTGCAGCCGTCTTTACGAATTCCATAATGACATCTTCGGATACAAACTCATGCCGCATACCCCATCGGATAGCTGAGATCTCAAGCGGTGCGATCCGTTTCATCATAAGCGGCTGCTTATTGAACATATCACATATTTCAAAGTAAATAACCGGGCTGTTTACACCCTCATTATATAATTTCCGGATATCCTCATAGAGATTCCATTTATCCTCTGTATAACTGTAGTCCACAAATAACAGCAGCCAGAAATAAAACAGCTTGTCCTTCTCCTGTTCCAGTCGTCCGCGGACAAGTCTTGCCGTGCTGTCGATCATATCCTTATCCTTTGTCAGAAGTGCTTTCAGATAACTGTAATAACACTTCTCCATGCTGCCTGCCTCGTTCAGATCGGCATCTGCATCGATACGGACAAATTCCTGTTTTACATATTCTGTCTTGCCCTCTAACAGCTTCATATGAAGCAGACCCAGACGGTAGATATTATCCTCCGGTCTGTATTTGACCAGTGTTTCCAGTGCCTCTGTCGAACGTTTCGTGTAATCAGCAAGTGCCATCTTATCCGTACGGAAATCAATGTATGCTTTTGCCAGTGCCTCATGGCCTTTCTTGATCATGAAATTCACATGACGGTTCTTCGGCTCGGTTCGCTGAACCTCCGGCTTCTTGATGCTGACTTTCACGCTGATATTCTGCAGGGTATTATTAAAATGGATATAACCTGCCGATACTCCTTCCGGGATCTTCGTCGGATCGATCAGGAAGTTCAGTTCATAATTATTTCCGGTGAAATCCTGACCTGTGATCCTGGTTGCTTCCGGGATCAGGAAATCGCTGTCTGATGTAATATAGGTATGGGTATAACCCCAGGTATTCTTATTTACGGAGATCGTTGCACGAACCAGCTCGTCCGGCATCTCGATCAATAACTCACGCTGCTTTGCTGTCAGGGTGAGCACACGTTTCTTATGAGTATATACAAGGAATTCTTCCATCGCCTGATTGATGGATAACGATTTCTTCAGGCTCTCATAGACACCCTTTATGATCGCATCATCCCCTAAAAAGGTACGCACGAATTCCGGGCTGTCAAAGATCTGGACTGCTACATCCCAGTGCTCCTCTGCAAAGGTCGCGAACTGAAACAGATCCTCGATCCGTTTGTCTTCGACCAGAACATAAGGCGGTACAACCTCCACGCTGTATGGAATCTTATATTCGCCGCCATCCGTTATGATGTTGATATGTCCTTTGAAGCTCTTGCCTTCTTCGATTCCGCGGGCATCAAAAGAAAAGGCAACCGTATTCCGTCTGCCTACAAATGTATGACTCTTGAAATCGAACAGGTATCTGCTGTCATATACCATCAATTTGATCGGCACATCATTTTTTGATACCACCTTAAAGGTTCCCTGAAATACGGAGCCGGCTTCCACAGCCAGTTCCAGCTTTGCAATGGAAATATCAATATCCGGTCTTTCTACATTGAATTCTCCTCTGGCGTACTGTTCTACGATCCCTTTCATCTGGTTCTCCTTGCTTTCGTAATCATTTTATTAAAACTCATGTATTTTTCTTGTAATTAAATCCCCGAATCGGTATAATTATATAAAAACATATATTTTGATTATAGCAAAATAAATAGTTTTTTGAAACATTATATATGGAAAAAGAGGAATTTTTATGGGAAAAAGTACATCACATCTTTCTGGAAGCAATCTGCTCTCCCAGAATGAATCTGTAAGATTTGACCTGAACATGAATCCGCTCGGGGTTCCGGATTCTGTCAAAAATGTCATTCTTAACAGCATCGAAGATCTGAAGCGTTACCCGGATGGCTCATATACAAGATTAAAGGAAAGTATCGCAGGCTATTCAGGTGCGGATCCGGACGATATCATTGTCGGAAGCTGCTCATATGAATTTATCAAACTCCTGATCGAATTCAACAGTCCAAAGCATGCTGTTCTTCTTTCACCGGGAGCACACAACTATGAGAAGGTCCTGAAAATGAACGGCTGTGATATCACATACTATCAGTTATCCGAAGAAGAAAACTACGAACTGGATATTGCGGATTTCATCTCTACGTTAAATGAATCCATTGATATGGTATTTATCTCGAATCCAAACGGAACAACATCACAGGTCATCGACCGCGAATCTCTGGAATTCATCGCAAAGATCTGTACAGGAAATGATATTGCACTGGTCGTTGACGAGGAGTATATGGATTTCGTTCAGGATAAGGATGATTGCACCGCTATTCCGCTGGTTAAGGAATATGACAATCTCTACGTTCTCAGAAATACAAGCAAATTCTTTGCAGTACCCGGACTTCGATTAGCCTATGCAATTACATCAAATCCGGTATTTAAAAAGACAATGTCGATCACAGGATTTCCTTATGCGATCAATACACTTGCAGAGGCAGCCGGCATCGATATGTTCAAGGATGCTTCTTATATAAGCAAAACCCAGACACTGATGAAGACGGAACGGAATCTGGTCTATTCTGCACTGGCAAGCCGCAAGACGATCAAGCTCTATAAGCCGGATGCGAATTTTATTCTGGTCAAATTACTGAAAAAAGACATTTCCGCACAGACGGTTGTGGATCATTGTCAGAGTAAGGGATTGTATATCAGAAGCTGTGCAGATATCACAGGACTGGATAATTCTTATATCCGCTTCTGCTTCATGAATCCGGAACAGAATGATCTGGTCGTAAATACAATTTTAGAGATCGTATAACAACTATATATGTTATTTAAATGAAAGGGTGGTACATACATATGAAACATGACGCAATGAAATTAACATCTTCTTACAACAATCAGTTATACATCAAAGTGATGAACGGTCACTTTGCTACAAACCATTCTCATATCAACCAGTACATTGATATGACAACCCTGAAAGTCAGAGGCACTATGGCTGCTGCCGCTGCCAAATCCATGGGAACCGAATATGTAGCATCAACTATCGTTGATACGATCGTCTGCATGGATGGTACTGAAGTGATCGGTGCTTATCTGGCAGAAACCTTAAGCCAGAACGGTATCACTTCCATGAACCAGCACAAGTCCATCTACGTTGTTACACCTGAGGTTCACAGCTCCGGTCAGTTGATCTTCCGTGACAACCTCCAGCCAATGATCGAAGGCAAGCATGTGCTTCTTCTGATCGCATCTGCTACAACCGGTAAAACGATCAAAAAGAGTCTGGAGTGTATCAAATACTACGGTGGTTCTATCGCAGGTATCTCTGCTATCTTCTCTGTTGCGACAGAGGTTGACGGCTATCCGGTACATGCACTGTTTACCGAAAAGGATCTCCCTGATTACAAGACTTATCCTCATGATCAGTGTCCAATGTGTCAGGCCGGAAACCGCATTGAAGCTATTGTAAACAGCTATGGTTATTCTGAATTATAATTTATAGTATCCAAAATAGAAGCCTGGGAGAAATTTCTCCTAGGCTTCTATTATTATCATTATCTTTATTACTCCTCCAAATATTTTTTTACCTCACCAATAACCAGCTTCGCTGTCTGAAACTGTTCTTCCGCTTTTTCTCGCGACGCAATATAGAAATCATCATAATCACTTTTTTCACGTACTCTTTGTAGCGTTCCAAGCTTTCTTCCTATTTCACGCGGAAATATTTCTTTAGCCACATATTCTTTATTAAAGTATCCCATAACATCTTTATGACGCTTAAAATCAACTGTACTCAACGCCAATATAGCTTTTACTGCATAAAATGCAGCATAGTAAGACCGATTAATCGAATCCTTATACAAACCTTCTTTTAAACAATGTGCTGCTACTTTCAAACTATCTTCAGCTTCAGCAATTCGATAATTACTTAAATTCTTTTGTCTCTCATCCAATTACTATCCCCTCCTTCTCTACATTATCAAAAAACGGCAATGCCCCCAACCAATATTTATAATGTTCCTCATTTTCCAGAACAGGATTAATCACAATGCCTGATTCCAATTCTAATTCAAAAGCAAGATCAAAAATTTTGTTCTCGACTTGTTCTATTTCTTCTTTTGAAAAGGGGGTTAATATCATAACATCAATATCTGAATTTTCCTTATAATCACCACGAGCATAAGAACCATAGACAATAATTTTAGAGAAATTATTTTCCAATATTTTTTTAGTACCCTGTGCAAAGGTCATTAAAACTTCCTGTCTTGTCATAAAATTTTCCTCCTGTTCCTGATTATTTTTATTCATATATTATGTAGTTATAATAACATTTTTTATTTATTAATGCCATTTAAATCTATTATAATCCCAAAATTCCTCAAATATCACTGAAAAATTATTTCATCTTATTATTCATGCTTTGGACAGCTTTCATTCGTCCATTTCTTCGGATTCGTGTCATCCGGTATCAACCCGGTCAGAAAATATCCGTGATAATTTTGCATTATTTGATTTCGCACTGACCTGGTAACGCCCACAAAAAAGAGGAACCCTTCATATCTTGTTCCACAAAAGTCAAATAAAAAACTAACGATTGTGTGTTCAAAACATAAAAGATTCCTATTTTTATTCTTTAAACTTTCTGTCAATCACCGGCACTATACTTGCAACTTACTATTAACTATGGTAATGAGAACGCTTATAATGCACGATGAGCCCTGCTGCCGCAAGGATCAATATTACTACAATCACCCACACCTGCGGAGTTACATCCTTAATGTTATAGCAGCGGACATTGATCCACATCTGATTGATCCGTTTGCTGGCATCTGCATCAAAGTACTGCATGATCGCACTTCGCTCGATCGCCGCTTCGTCCGGATACTGGGCATAGAGCTGACGTCTTGTCTGCTCCTCCGGAGCTGTTATGATGTAATCAGGATCCGAATTATCACCACTGAAGAAATAACCAAGCGGATATTCTGTTGTATCTTCTTCTCCATCTTCCGCACCATAATTCCAGTTCAGATAATCAAATACTGTATTATCATCTTCGCCTCCTGCAATAACAGAAGTATATCCGATGTAGTACATATTTCTGACTGCATTGTCCGGTCTTGAAAGAAAGTTCACAAAGCTTTCTGCTACCTGTTGTTTTCTGGCATCTTCATCGATACCATCCTTTAACATCACCCAGCCATCAAACCAGAGATTAGTAGATTCCTTCGGCACGGCGAAATCAAGATAAAGATCATCTTCTTCTGCCTGATCCATCGCATAAACCGCATCACCGGACCACTGATAATTTGCAAGTACCTTGCCGGATACCATATCTGCCTTACCACTGTCTGTCTCAAAGGAATATACATTGTCCTTCATATCCTGAAGCAGATCCTGTACTTCCTGTATCGTTTCCGGGCTGACATCATTCATTACCCGAAGCAGATCATCATGATAAGTATCTGCATTTGTGAATTCCTCTGATGTCAGTTCGTCCTGCTTTAAAATACCAAGTGCCGCAAAATAAGAATCACGCACATTATCCTTGATCGTAACCTGACGTGCAAACTTCGGATTATCCAAGATATTCCATGTACCTGCTTCTTCCTCCGTTATCTCCTCCGGATTATATAAGATACCGGTTACACCCCACATATATCCGGCTGCATATTTGCTCCAGCTCTCACCATTGATCTCATTTTCATCAAAGGTCTGTCTGATATATGGAGATACTCCCTTTGCATAATAATTTTCCTCTATACTCGTGTCATAAAACGAATCCGAAAACGGAACTACTTTTTCTTCTGCCATCAGCTTCATGATCATGTAGTCGGATGGACAAACCAGATCGTATTTATCACCAAGAGTAAGCATGTTATAAAGGTCTTCATTTGTTCCAAAACAGGAATATTCCACCTTTACCTTCTGACCATATGTCTCATAGTACCAGTTCTCAAAATCCGTCACCATGGAATTCTCACCGAAGATCTCGGTTCCATCTTCCAGGTCGATTACTTCGTCCTCATCCCATTCTCCAAGGTCGATATATTCTTCCCAGTTGGATACTCGAAGCACGATCGTATCATCCGACTTCTGTACATCGGCAGCATCTGTCTTTGCTGCATCACTTCCTGTATTATCTGATATGGCAGATGCTTCTGTCTGATCCTGCACATTATTATCTGCCTCCGCATGTACCAGATAAGCCGCAGGTGTAAGCATCATAAGTCCGGCACAGAAGCCGGCAAATCCTTTGAATAACTTCTTCTTATTCATATCTGCCACCTGCCTTTCCGGCTCTCGCCTTTGCCTTTGATGTCATATTCATACCAACAACGATCAGTATAACGATCACGAAGATCACTGTTGATAACGCCCATAAAGCAGTCTTGATCTCTGTCTGAGATCCTTTCGTCGCATTTACGACATAAGTACTGATCGTATCAAAGGTCGCAGGCTTCGTATAGCTTGCAATGAAATAATCGTCTAATGACAGGGTAATTGCCAGTGCAAATCCTGAAATCACCCCCGGCAGGATCTGTGGAAGGACTACTTTTACCAGTGCGGTAAATGGTGATGCACCCAGATCCATAGCTGCCTCATACAGGCTTCCATCCATCTGCTTTAGCTTCGGTACAACTGACAGATAGACAAACGGGGCAGACAGCACAACATGTCCAACGACCAGCGGCACATAGGATTCCTTACTGACACCAAATACTACGATCAGCAGGATACAGATTGAAAAACCGGTTACAACATCTGCATTTACAACCGGAACCTGATTCATCGCAGATACGATCCCCGATGCAAGTTTCTTGGAATAAAATGCACCGATCGCACCCAATGTTCCAAGCAGAGTGGCAATCAATGCAGATCCAACCGCAAGAAGAACCGTACCCCAGATCATATCTGCAAGCTCAGGCTTTGTAAATAACGTAATATAATTCTGAACGGAAAATCCGTGTATTGTTCCGATATTTGCCGAATCCGTAAAACTATAAACTGCAAGGATCAGAATCGGCAGATAGAGGATCACCAACATCAATATAATAAAAACAACCCGAAATCCTTTTTTCATTATAACAATGCACCTCCTCTGTTGTTGTCTTCTCCCTCATATTTATTTGTAAAGAGAGTAAAGATTAATATGATCAACAGAAGCACCAGTGCGATCATGGATCCATTGTGCCAATCGTATGCAGCAAAATAGCTACCTATCAGGCTACCCATAACATAAGTGCTGTTATACAACATATCCAATACAACATAGTTCGTCATAGACGGAAGGAATACCATCACGATACCACTGATGATACCCGGAACAGATAACGGAAGCGTCACCTTTAAAAATGTCTGAACAGAGCTCGCACCCAGATCATTTGCTGCTTCTAACAGACTGTTATCTAACTTCATCAATGTTGTATAGATCGGCAGGATCATAAATGGAAGAAAATCATATACCATACCGATCACGGAATTCAAAAACGGATAATATGCCAGATTATGCTCGATCAACGTCAAGACTTCTTTTAAAGCAGTCAGTCTTAACGTAAAATTGATCCACATCGGAAGAACGAAGATCATAACAATGATCGACTTTTTCTTCCATTCACTTCTGGCAAGTATATAGGCGATCGGGTACGCCAGCAACAAAGCTGCTGCCGTCGATACACAGGCGATCGCAAAGCTGTAGGCAAGGGTTCCGATCGTGTTCGGACTGGTGAAGAATCCTGTCAGGTTCTCCAGCGAAAACTGCCCCTCTCCATTTGTAAATGCATAATATATAATGACTATAAGCGGTGCAACCACAAAGCATATCAGGAACAATGCATATGGCACACACAGTTGTTTTCTGGAAAAACGTAATGTACTCATCTCTGTCTCCTTTTGCTTTCGGTTATTTCTTAAGTTCAAAGTGGATCTTATCCTTTGGAATCACAAGGCTGACAAAGTCATCCATATTCCAGAGATATTCATCGTGAACAATGAAGTCTTCCTCATTCTCCGTACGGACTACATAGCTGTAGTGGTCTCCTTTATAGATCAGGTTAATGATATGACCGGATATGATACCTTCCTCCTGATCATCACTCATCGTAATATCATCCGGCTTGATCGTTAAGATCACCTTGAGCCGCTCATAATCGATGACATCTCCGGACGCATCCATTAATACACCATCCTCATAATGAGACGACGGAACGATCTTACTCAGATCACACTCAAGCTCACCATCTAAGAATTCCAGCTTATAATATTTGTCAACTCCTGTCTCGATGCGGTTCAGTGCTTTCTCCGCAGGCATAACATGAATACCATCCGGTTCTACATTCAGTCCAACCATGTCGCCTACCTTTGCAGACTTTGTGGACTGTATCACGATCTCATTTTTACCGGACTGTACTGTGATCTCATAATGAACACCTTTAAATACCACAGAGATAACCGTTCCTTTTACTGCTCCCTGCTCCGGTGGCACGATCAGGATATCCTCCGGACGTACTACGACATCCACCTGTGTTCCATGTTCTACATCATCCAGACATTCGAATTCCGCACCGCAGAAACGAACCTTTAATTTGTCTGTCATGATTCCATTAAAAATGTTGCTTTCTCCGATAAAGTCGGCAACAAATGCGTTCTTCGGCTCATTGTAAATATCCTCCGGCGTACCGATCTGCTGGATACGGCCTTCTGACATTACAACGATCTTATCTGACATTGTAAGCGCTTCTTCCTGATCATGGGTTACATAGATAAAGGTGATTCCCAGTCTCTCATGCATTCCCTTTAATTCGAGCTGCATCTCTTTTCTCATCTTCAGATCCAGCGCACCTAGCGGCTCATCAAGCAGCAGGATCTCCGGCTCATTTACCAGTGAACGTGCGATCGCGATTCTCTGCTGCTGTCCACCGGACAATGTCTGAACGCGTCTATCTTCAAATCCCTCAAGATCTACCATCTCAAGGGCCTTTTTTACTTTCTTTTCAATCTCAGCCTTTGGAAGCTTTTTCAGCTTCAGACCAAATGCAATATTGTCATAAATATTTAAATGTGGAAACAATGCATATCTCTGAAATACCGTATTGATCGGGCGCTTATTTGGTGGTAACTTGCTGATGTCCTTACCATTTAATAAGATCTCCCCCTCTGTCGGCATCTCAAAACCGGCTATCATTCGAAGTGTGGTCGTCTTACCACAACCGGACGGCCCTAAAAAGGTTACAAACTCCCCACGCTGTACCTCCAGATTAAAGTCATCCACAGCCGTAAAGTTATCATCAAAATTTTTTGTGATATGCTTTAACTCAATAATGTTTTCCAATTATTTATACACTCTCCTTTTCAAGTTATTTGTAATTTTTATCATTAGACAAAAATCAACTAATTCTAACATATCCGGGAGAAAATTAATATATATTTCGTGTTATTTTTCTTAGGTTTTGTGTAAATTTTACATCTGAAATTTCATCGTCTGAGAACCGACGCATACAACCTGACCAGATCTGTCTTATCGCCGAATTGAAGATGAACCGAACCGTAATCCGTCCCCTGAAGCCGAACATTTTTATTCACTGCCAGATCACTCAGATGCACGCTGGAATTCAGCCGCCCGTACCAGCCATCCGGAGTCTGCGTAAGCCCTGTGACCGGAAGCTCAGCCAGCAATTTTTCTAATAATGTGTCCTTCCCTGACGGCTGCTCGAACAAGTCTGTATCTGATATCTTTTTCATTTCTGCCGGATGTGTCTTCTTCTGCATCACACTCTCTGCTGTCTGCAAAGAAAGATCTGCTTCGACGCTCACTGTCTCATCAATATTCAGATCATTATAAAACGTATGAATCCGGTCAACTGCTTCTATATTGTCCGTATGAAAGATCAGATAACTCTGACCGGTATTAGAATCAACAAGAAAAGTGATCCTCCAGGACTCACTTTCCGCGTTACTTTGAAATGTTGTTATAGAATCATCCTGTCCGGTGATTGTCAGTTCACCGGAAGTTAAGCCAAAATATTCAGCCGTATTTAACAGGAGATTTTTTATTGCTGTCGGCGCCAGACGAGAATGAGACACCTGATACACACCCCATGCACTCACATCCGCATCGATCTGCCTCTGTGCATCTGCCTCCCGCACTCCGGCAAATACTTCTTCTATGTCCATTTTCTCATTTATAAAAAACTGCAATGCTGCTGCGATCCAGACAAGCAGCACCATGTATATCTTCGCTGATCTTTTCACGTACATGTCCACCACCCTTTTTCTATATTCTGGACAATATCATATTCTTTTATACTTAGCGTATTATTTTTACTTTACAGGTCATTCCTTTCTCATAAAAGAAAATGCTGTCAGACATATAAATGCCTGACAGCTCATCGACTACAGAAATCTCCGGCTCTCTATTTTATCTTCATCTTCTTTGTAATTCCCTTTTTTAACAGGAACTTCTTATATACCGTCTTCTTTCCTTTCGGAACCTTGATCGTAGCCTTTGCCTGAATCTTTGTAAATGCCTTCGATCCTACTGAAGATGCTTTTAACTTTTTCGACTTGATCGTAACTGTCTTCAGATTCTTACAGCCGGAAAATGCATAACTGCCGATCTTTGTTACATTTGCGCCTATTGTAACCTTTTTCAGCTTCGTTCTGTTTACACAGGCACGAGATGCGATCGCTGTTACCTGATAGGTCTTCTTACCAAGCTTCACGGTCTTAGGAATCGAAAGTGTCGTAACTGAATTCGAGGTTACTCCACCAAAGGCAACCGTCTTTGAAGAAGTGATCTTATAGATCATCTTATTTTTGATCACGACATCACCTTTCCGATATCCTGTCTTTACTGTATTATCAAATGATAAAGTATTATCCTTCTTGAAAGTTTTCACGCGCTTGGACTTTGTCTGTACCTTGGATAACTGGTATGGATTGATCTCTACAAATACAGGAGAACCATTATTTGTGACATACCATACAACCATACCGGATTTTGTAACGACCGGTTCACACATGGCAAGTGCAAGTGGTGATGCGCAGATTGCTGATGCTTTATTTCCGGCTTCGTCTAACAGCACCATCTTTGTCGTATATGTATTTTTCTTTGTATTCTTTTCTTCCCATAACAGAAGGAACTGGGAACCACTGATCTTCACAAGCTTTGGATTCATAACTGTGATCTTATCCTTGGCTGTATAGTTTGTGATCCATGTAGCATCATTTTGTAATTTTGTCTTGGACCCCGCATTAATGTAGACGTTCGTTACTGATGTCTTTTCGCTTTTAATACCGGTTCCTGTCAGAATATAATTATTATCTCCAAGCTTCAGATCATTTAATGTATAACCTGTATAATTATTTCCTTCATACCCCGGTATAGAGATAACGGTTCCATACATAGATGGTTCTCCAACCTTTTTACTCACCTCCGTTGCTGTAAGTGCAATCCCTCTCGGATATGCATCCCCCAGATCTGCCCGGTAAATATAGGTTCCATCGGTTGCAATCTGCTGTGCAAAGGAATGGCTGACATAACCTTCTGACAGATTCATTACACCATAATACGAATCTACCAGCTTCATGCTGTTCTCATTTACTACAAAGGTGCAGTTTGCCTGATGATGATATCCGTCGTCACTGGCAAACATCGTATGACAGGTATGTATATATAATTTACCAGCCGTCTCCGTCATCGAAAGTCCGCCTGCATTAAACGGAGTATAGGTATTGGCTCCCTTAATCTTACAATTGCCAAGCCTTTTCCAGTTCTTATCATATTTAACGACACGGATTACTTCCTTCTTCTTGCTCTCCTTTGGATTTGACTGGCCAAATACAAGATAGTTGTATTTCTCACCGCTATAATATCCACCAAATAGCGGGAGTTCGCATTTAATCTTTTTCTGGCTCTTTAACCGATAGGATGAATCATAAACTTCACGAATAACAGAGCCACGGATGTACTCTATACGTTCAAAGGTTCCATCCGCTCTGGCATTCAGATAGGCCGTCTGGACATTTCCATATGTATATCCTGAATTGATACTCTGGTGCATCGTAGCTGATACTGCTCCTACCGCCCCCGTCGATTTATATGCATTTCCGCTCTTTGACAATGTCGAGTCTGTTACTTTGACCGTGATCGTCTTCTTCACATTGATCAGCGATGCACTGATCGTGATCTTAGCAGTTCCTTTTTTCCATGCATTCAGATTTCCTTTCTGATCTACACTTACAACCTTTGGATCCGAACTCTTATAAGTGTAATCCAGAGAAAATCCTCCATTTGTACTGCAGACCACAGTACCTGATGCTCCAACCTTCATATTTGCAGGTGCATTTACATTAAAGCTAGTCGGATATGTCCAGTCAAAGGTTTCGAGATAATAATTACTATCCTTTTTTTCTATCACAACACAGTTGTTATTCTTATCCATAAAAAACGTGTATACAGGATATGTAGTCTGCATACGGATCTTTTCTTTGTTCGTTGCAATATCATATTCTGTCAGTACTTTTTTATCTGTTTTTGCAATCAAAGAGGTTCCGGCACTATTTAATACACATCTTGGTCCGATACTGGAAAGATCAAAATTTTCATCATCGCCATAGTCAGAATCAGCTGTATAAAATGCCATCTTTAAAGCATTTTTATTTGCAATATTGATTGGTGATACTGATACGCTACTGTCGATCAGGCTGATACTGGTCGAACTCTCTGTGACATCATTGATATCATATTGATTGGAATCCACCAGTGCACAGATCTCTCCATTAAATGTAGATAATGTAGCAAGATATCGTCCATTCAGCATCCGTACCGGTGTCTTATGCGTAAACCAGCCAAACTGATACAGATACATCATGTTCGCACCCTTGATCGTGATGGAATTATCACGGTTCACTTTTCCTGCTTTCAGGCTCGCCATGCTGTGATCGAAGCCCCAGTATCTCCAGTTCTCTTGCCCCAGATAGTAAAAGTTTCCATTCGTCTGATCGAAGCCCAGGAATTCATATATATCCTCTGCTCCGCCTTTCTGGCTCAACAGCTTACCATCCGGACTGAACAAATATAATTCATCCTCGTGTGTTGCTATATAATATCTGCCCGCTCCATCTACACCGAGCGCTGATATAAGATTTGCCCAATATCCATTTACATTAAATGTATCAAAATTCTGCTGTTTTTCTGCTCCTGTCTTAAAATTATAACTGTCAATCTCTACCTGACAGGCATAGCTGTATGAATCCGATGAAGCATCTGTATTTCTCTTATAATCTGTGGTCGCAAAATAAACGGCATCTTCATTCATATATGCATCTTCTATATAATATCTGCTGGTATATACTGTTGTATATGTTTCATTTGTCATATCATAAAAGACGATCTCATACTGCTTTGAATTGTCGTATACTTCTTCCCCTACCGTATGCAAAAAAAACATACCATTCTTTTCTGGTACATACACCATGTCATTATACGAAGATGTCTCCCCGATCTTGTCCGCATCCAGCTTCACTGCAGCTGACGCGGCTAACTCTGCTGTATCAGGTTCCGTCTGCTGTATCTCGTTGACAGGCGTCTGTGTTGTTGTCCCGGTCTCCTCACTCGCCTGTACGCCGACCGGTGCCACGAGCAGCCCAAGACCAATCACAACCCCTGCAAGAGCAGTTGTAATTCTGTTCCATTTTCTCATACTCACATACTCCCTTTCATTTTTAACTTATACATAGTATACATTTTATCACGGCTTCCATACTTTACACAATCATAAATATAGAAGAACCACAGACAAAAATCAGGCAGCTCCAAGCTGTATAAATATATCCATTCTTCCGGATGTATATCCATACGAAATACCTGTAACTGCCTGTTTTTTATATTATTAATTATTCTCCGTCAGAACATACTTCTCCTGATAGTCTATCATCTCTTTATAGATTCTCTCACAGTTATTATGATCTCTGTAATAGAAGAAGTCATCGGCACGTTTTACATACTCCGGCTTCATCTTACAGTCGTTCTGCATATACTCGATCAATGTATGGATCAGCTCATCATTATCATGGCAAATTTCCCCAAATGCCATCGTATCATAATGGAAAGTTCCTTCCTCATAATGCTGTGGAATATCTTTATGATGCAGATATACCAACGGCTTTCTCATATAAGCAAAATCGAACTGGATTCCTGAGAAGTCCGTTACCATCAGACTGGACTCACAGAACATATCCTCATAACTCATATCACCAACTGCCGGAACAATATCCACAAAATCATTCTTGTCAAAGTCATCTACCTGTGAGCTTACGATTGGATGCAGAACATACTTGATGCGGTATCCATATTTCTCGGCAGCATCGATCAGACGCTTATCATTGATGAGTGCATTAAACACCTTGAAATATTCTGATTCCTTGAACAGTGGATTGTAATCCCGCTGTTCGCTCTCACTGGTACGAACCGGCATCGCTGCCTGCATTCTCCAGGTCGGGCTGATCATGATCTGCTTCTTTGCACGATCCTTCAATCCATCATATCGTGGCACTCCCGTCAGCTTCAATGCATCATAGCCAACGTAATCGTATACCGGTCGTGACAGATTTTCGATCTCATACTTCGATGCACAGAAATATAATCTGGTATTATCACGAAGTCTGTTCTGTGCGATCGCGATCTTCTGAACTGACATACCATGCTGAACACAGCAGACATGGAAATGCGTCAAATCTCTGATGTAGGATGAATTTGTAAGTGTATATCCGTTAAATGCGTATACTGTTGAGTTCGATATAACCATCATATCCGCATACAGGAATATAAGTCTGTGCTTTAAAGAGTCACGAACCAGTGGCTTGTATCCCTCTTTTTTCAAACGCTTATAATCCGTACTCTTTTTATCGACCAGATAATAATGCTTGATCTTCTTATTCTGCGCACTTGCATATTTGTACAGATATTCGGAAGAATCTCCACCCTTATAGATTTTATCAATATACATCCAGATCGGCTTTCCGGTCATAAATGGTCTGCAGATAAAATACAGGACTCTAAGTAATGCATATTTTCTGGTGTAGTTATTCTTCAACAGCATATCTTTTAACAGCTTCAGTTCTTTAATAAACTTCTGCCGTTTATTGACCTTACGGATGATGATACCCTTTCGTTCCGCTGTCATCATGTATTCTCTGTTATCCCCGAATACCCAATGGCTGCTTCCAAAGGCATTGCAGACACGGCTGAAATGCGATGGATAGCGAATATTGATCGGCTCTAACTGGTTTCCGATCGCTGCTTCACAGAATAACTCAGACTCTGATTTATCCTTGACAGGGATTGACAGATGAAACGAATGTCTCTTACAGATTGCCGCACCAAATGCCTTTGTCAAACCATATCTTTCATTGTACTGAATCTTATATTTCTTATTGTTATAACGGAAATACACTTCATCCACCATCGAATACAAGATTGGATGAACCGTACCGTCAATTTCCAACATGCCGTCTCTGTAATTTATAAACAATATATTTGTGGAAAGACTCATCAAAGAATTAAATAATGTATCTCCGATTCCATAGTAAATCTTTCCGGCAAGGAAGAAGCGTTCAAACTTATAATCTTTTCCGTTTCGAAGGATTCCGTATACCCATTTCATCGTATCACCGGTGATACAATCTACAACCTTATTCCGGTTCAGCATGATATTTTCTTCGATCAGACGAAGCGCCTGTCCGATCAGTTCCAGATATTCTTCACCATGGCCTTCTTCGATCACATGCTTGTTCTTGTTATCCATATTTCCATTAAATCTCGCCATAACGGAATACATGAAATTATACTGGATAAATACCGGAATACTTCCGTATGTCACCTTCATTTCCTGTAAAAACGGCATCCAAAAATCAGTAACTGATTCAAAATACCACTCTCTCATATACAGTCCGCGATAGAATATATTATCGTGTTCTTCATACTCATACGCTGTTAATGTCGCATATGGCAGAAAACATGTCTTCATCGTCTTCGCCATCAATCGAAGCATAAAATCCCGTTCTGCCTCCAGTCCAAGAGCCGGATCAACCGACTGCTTTTTGAATGCTTCTGCACGGATGATCACGCCACCAAATCCAAATGGAAAACAGTCATACTTACTTTTCAGATCAATAATGTAAAAGGATTTGATATCCTCTCCATCCGTAACCTTTTTATAATTACGAAACGCTCCAAATGTCTCATCATGAAACGCCTTTGTTATCATATATGTGTCCATGTCATAGCAGTGAACATTTCCTTTTACAAATACTTCTGCCAGATTCGACGAGATATCATCACCTGCATGTATGATCATAATATAATCACCGGAAGCCTTCTCTGCCATCTTCTGGTGTGCGTCCTGCTCGGATACATACGTTTCTTTATTTACTTTACTTGTAAATGCATGATTGCCGATTCTGGTAATAACATTTTCATACCATGAACGATCGTCCTGTACACGATCTGTATTTAAAATAACCTCCACCTCATAGGAAGCTGTTACCGAGTCTTTTTTACCATTATTATATTTCTTATCAACATGCTTTCCTGCGACTGTAACCTGATTGTCATGCTCCAGACTATAGGATGCCATTTTCTCAAGTGCTTCCACTGTTGTCTGATTTAATTTCTTATCATCCGACAAATAGCAAATAATCGATAATTTCATTTTCATTTCTCCTGCACTTTTCTATTACTTCATACGCATTTAGACTTATGTCAACTTACAAATAGACATACAGTAATATTGTACATAAATTTTACATATAACGCAAGTGCAAGATATTGGCTGTATTCAGCG